>JBILXT010000517.1:0-4633 GCA_044378235.1 Planctomycetaceae bacterium | reverse complement strand
GAAACGCAGCTGAACCAGTTTTGCTTTGTCTGGATACTGCACCGCAAAACGCTGCAACGCAGTTTCAAGGTCCAGCAGGTCTATCTGCTGCAATCCTAAAGCAAATGCATCCAGACGTTGGGCAATAAGATATGAAGTCTCGTCGACAGTGATCTGTTTGTCGCCGAGCCCCGACGTCAACAACTTCATTCTGCGACGCTGGCGTCTGGCATGTTCGATCAGGACACGCTGCATCTCCCGTGCAAAAACAACGTAGAAGTCTTCTCTGCTCGTGGCCGAAAGCTCTGACTGCGCGTTTTTCAGACGCGTCCACGCCTCATGCAAAACGGAAGTCGGCGAAAGGGGTGGATCGACAGATTCGCTGGCTGCGTACTTTGCTGCCAATTGTCGAAGCTGCTCATACAAGGATGAGAAGATCTCAGTGTTGGCGTCCTCGCCCTCGTTCATGATTGGTGTCTTACTCAGTAAACATCGTTCGTGAAAGAGGACCATTTTCAGCAAGAACCTCGCATGGAAAAGCGCACGCTGATCATTCGGAATTCAAATAGGACTTCCTCCATATCTGAAAACATGTAGCCTCCCTCCAAACCTGAC
This sequence comes from Planctomycetaceae bacterium, assembly GCA_044378235.1. Lineage (GTDB taxonomy): Bacteria > Planctomycetota > Planctomycetia > Planctomycetales > Planctomycetaceae > SXXK01. The sequence continues at coordinate 4,039 of JBILXT010000517.1, read as the reverse complement.
ATTCAGGCCGGCAAATGACCCATTTGCGGGAAATGAAACACGTCGGCTGACTCCCATCACACATTGGGACTGAACGAAAGACGTTTCAAACAAAACGCAGAACAACAGATCAGCAGGCGAGTTTTCAAAATGCTGAGGTCCGCATTGAAAAGCATTGTCTGTTTCAAATCGGTCAGGCGGGTGGCCTTAAGGATGGCCGCCAATACAAGCAACACTTTCAAGAGCGGTGAAATGTGAAGGACCGATCGCACTCCGGAAGATCACCACCCCACGCTGCAGCATGACTTAGTGGTTGTTTCTGAAATGGCCTGGGCTGATTTTCGGGAGGCCTTCCAGTCGACGCTGATGTCGCATTCTTGCGGCAACGAAGATGATGCCAACGGACATGTTCACGAGACAACAGGAATGGCGAACCATTTCATGGATGAGAACTCCGACTTTTCAAAGAAATTTTCTCAAAACCATGTCGCCATTCTCAGGTCTCGTATCGCTGTTAGTAACAGCTCAAAAAAGCTGTAAATGGAGGGGCAGATTGCAGGGCGCATCAGGATGTCTCGCATTAGGGGGACACACAAATCGAGGAAGGCATCCGTGGCGGTCGTTATCTTCTTTGATTCACTGATCTCAAAGGATGCCTGTCCCGGTTTTGTGAGTGCTACTAAGTCAAAAGTAAAATGGGTAACATATGGCCATTACAACCGCGCAATTGACGGAAGCCCTGGAAAAGTCGGGACTGCTGACGGCGGATCGAATTAAGGACTGCTGTGAAACGGCAGCCCTTCAATTGGACAACACCATGCCCGAGGCTGTCGCAAAGCAGCTTGTGCGAAGTGGCCATTTGACTCGGTTTCAAGCTCAGCTTGCATTGAGCGGCAAGGCGAGCAGTCTGGTCATCGGAAGCTACGTTGTCCTCGAAAAAATCGGCCAGGGGGGCATGGGGCAGGTCTACAAGGCTCGCCATAAAACCATGAAGCGAGAGGTCGCTCTAAAGGTTATCTCGCCTGCCGTCGTCAAGGACGAAACGAGCCGACGACGATTTCAAAGGGAGGTTGAGGCCGCGGCCCAATTGAATCATCAGAACATTGTGACGGCCTATGATGCAGGGGAGTTCAAGGGAACCCATTATCTGGTGATGGAATACATCAAGGGAACTGACCTTTCTTCACTTGTGAAGACTGAGGGCCCGATCAGTCTGGAATCTGCGGTGGGATACATCCAGCAAGTGGCACAGGGCTTAGCGTTTGCCCATAGTCAGGGCATTGTGCATCGCGATATCAAGCCGGCGAATCTGCTTCTGGACGATTCGGGCCTTGTGAAAATTCTGGATATGGGGCTTGCTCGATTTGATGACAGCGACACGGCAATGAAGGCCGACGCGGGGTTAACCGGGACGGGCATGTTGATGGGAACCATCGACTACATGTCCCCCGAACAGGCGATGGATTCCAAGAATGCAGACGCACGCAGCGACATTTACAGCCTCGGCTGCACATTGTATTTCCTGACCAATGGCAGGGCGATGTTTGAGGCCGATACAATCGTCAAACGTCTGATGGCTCATCAGTCGGCGATCATCCCACGGATCAGTCACGCAGATCAGGAGCTGCAGCAGATTCTGGAGAAGATGACGGCCAAACAGGCCGAACAGCGATACGCCTCCTGCGAACAGCTGATCGACGAACTGCAGTTATGGTTGAATCACAACGATGTCGCCGAATCTCCCCAGCGATCCGCAGTCTCCCCCGGCATCGGCTCGCGTATGCCGACGCGGGACCTTCGTACTGTGAGCGATAATGTCACTTCCGATTCGTCTGATGCGACCTTGGACACGTTTGCGTTTGTTGAACGGAATTCAACGGCAGTGGACACAACACCGTCTTTGAGTACATCAGATGAAACCCTTGTGCCGGTGACCAATGCACCGCAGCAAATACCTCCGACTCACCCGCTTCTCGCTGCTGCGAAAGAGGCCCCAGCAGAAACACCGTCAGCAGCCAAACAACTGGTAATGCCTGAAAAGCTGGCCCTGGAGTCCGCCCCGTCGATTATCGTGGACTCGCAGAGTACGGTGTCATCTCGCGGCCGCAGTCGAGTCCGTTTGCAGGATCGTAGTGCTCAAGCGGCCGGCGGCAAAGGTGGACGTCGATCGTGGAAGATTTACGGAGGGCTGGCCGGGGGAGCTGCGTTGGTGCTGCTGGCCGTTCTTGTCTTCCGCCTGAAGACTCCGACCGGCACGATCATTATTGAAGCCGACCAGCCGGATATTGCCGGTGCGGTGATTTCCGTCGACGAGAAGCAAACGATCACATTGGAAACCGGCAACGGTCAGGAGCCGATCGAGATTCGGGCGGACGAAAAAGAACATACATTGAAAGTGACAAAAGGCGGCTTCGAATCGTTTACCCAGAAGTTCCGCGTCAAAGCCGGAGCCACTCAAACCATCACCGTCCGTCTGGAACCAGCAGGCCCGGCAAAAACCGACGTCATGGCCCCTGCCAAAACATCAGCCGGCTCGGGTACGGAACCATCATCAGCCTCGACTTCGTTGGCCCCTTCCGCAGGTCCTGTCGACTACGAAGCCGAACGCAAAGCCGCGGAATGGGTGCTGTCTGTCGGGGGTTCCGTTCAGACAATCGACGAGGCCGGAGTCATCGCGTTCGTGGGCCCTGGAGGCAAACTGCCGGACGGGCAATGGCAACTCAACACGGTGTGGTTGTCGGACTGTAAAGATATCAAGTCCGGAGATCTCGACAAACTTGCAAGTTGCCGCAGTCTTAACACGCTCAATGCTCGCGGCACCAACATTGGAGATACCGATTGCCAGGCGATTGGTCGAATAACCAATTTGGAAAGCCTCGATTTGAGTGGTAGTTCTCAGATTACGAATGCGGGTATCAAAGGGCTTGCACCTCTCAAGAAACTTCGCCTCCTGTATTTCGGATTTCTGCCCATCAGCGACGAATCGATGGATGTCATCGCCGGAATGACCGAATTACGAACACTTCACCTTGGTGAGACACAGGTCACGGACGTTGGATTCTCTAAGCTTGCGACGCTGGTTCACCTTGAAGATCTCGGCACGCCGCCTGGGGTGACCGATCAGGGGCTCAGTATTCTTGGAAACTTCCCACAGCTGAAAATGCTGGGATTAAAACAACAACATGTTACCGACACTTCAGTCGCCCAACTGCAGAGACTCTCTAAGCTGAACGGGCTTCATCTTGTTGGAGCAACGGATGAAAACCTGCTTAGAGTGAAAGGCCTCACCCAGCTTCGAGACCTGTGCTTAAACCTGGGTCAGTTCACCGACCAGGGCTTTCAAACGCTGCATGAGTTTAAGTGGCTTCAGACTGTCCGCATCGCGGGTGATCCCAAGTTTGACGATACTCGACTGATGAGTTTGTCGGAGATCACCGACCTGAAGTTTGTCTATTTCGATAGGCACTGCAGTGTGAGCCCGAAAGGCATCGAAAACTTCCGAGCGGCCCGCCCTGACGTCCGAGTCAATGACGGCGTACAAGACTATCCCGCCACAGTCCCCGCGAAGGCCGAAGGCGACAATGGTGATTCCGCAAAAGCGACTCCGCACGGCATGGAACCATCGTCAGCCTCGACTCCACCGGCCCCTGCCGCAGGTCCCATCGACTTCGCCGCCGAACGCAAAGCCGCGGAATGGGTGCTGTCTGTTGGGGGTTCCGTTGAATCAATCGACGAGGCCGGCGTCATCGTAGGCGTGGGGCCCGGTGGCAAACTGCCGGACGGTCAATGGCAACTCAACTTGGTGTGGTTAGAGCACTGTAAGAACATAATCTCGGGAGATCTAGAAAAACTAGCAAGTTGCCGCAGCCTAAAGATCCTCGGAGCCCGGGGCCAAAACATTGGAGATGCCGATTGCATGGCGATTGGTCGAATGGCCAATTTGGAAGTCCTCGATTTGCTGGGCTGTGCTCAGATCACAAATGCCGGTATCAAAGGGCTCGGACCTCTCAGGAAACTACGCGAACTTTGATACCGGCATTTGTGATCTGAGAACAGCCCA
>JBILXT010000516.1:0-4641 GCA_044378235.1 Planctomycetaceae bacterium | reverse complement strand
GCGCGATTTCGACGTCTTGCTCGTGACTATGAACGACTGGCGACAACACTCAACGGCTGGCATTGGCTCGCATTTGTTTCAATTTTGCTTTCACGGGTGCACCCTCAAAGTGCATAACAGCCTCTAGTCTCGACTGAATGTTCAGCTCAGGTCATTAAGGGACCGCTGTTACCTCGAGAGACTTTCGGGGCGGGACAAGAGTATCAACCGGTCACGGCGTTATTGACGATCACGGAGGTTCAGGAAGAGCTGAAACTCACTGAGGATCAATTGAAAGAACTCGTTGGTGACGCACGCACCCTGAATCAAAATATTCAACCGGAACTAAAGATTGCGTCGCGAAGTCGAGATGGCAACGCGTTTGCTGATTTGAACAAGCGGATCAAGGAGAGGGAGCAACCCTTGATGGACAAGTTGACTGACGAACAGAAAAAGCGTCTTGTCCAACTGAACTATCAGCGTCTGGGAGTTCAGGCGTTAAAGCATGTGGATGTTCGCAATGAGCTTCAGGTGACTGACGAGCAGATGGCGGCGTACGAAAAGGTGCGTTCAGAAATGCAGGATGTGAGATCCATCTCTTCGATCCGCAATCGCGAAGAAGCGACGGCAAAGTTGAAGGAATCGAAAGAGCGATTTGAAAAAGCACTGGATGCAATTCTGACCGATGATCAGAAGCAGAAGCTCAAGGAAATGCGTGGAGAACCGTTCGCCCATCCGCTGCGTCTGCATGCGGCCGGAGTTTGATTCCTGATAAATTGACGTCGGCACTTCATTCAGCGGCTCTCGTCTTTGCACTCACAGCGATACATCGCTAGAACCCTGCGGATTCGCTGCGATCTTTTAACCGAGCACAGTTCATCAGGGACTTCTGAAAGCCATTTATGAGTACCCCACTTACCACATTGAACGCCGATCAGATGCGCGCGTGGTTGCATCAGAATGTTCCTGTCAGTGATTTTCGCGACAAGCGAGTATTGTTGATTGTTCCGGACAATACTCGTACGGCTCCTCTGCCGGTGCTGTTTCCGGCTTTGCGATCGATGCTGCGGCCGGTCACGAAATCACTGGATGTCCTGGTTGCATTGGGAACTCATCCGCCGATGCCGCAGCAGAAGATTCGGTCGATGCTGGGGATTGCGGACAGCGATACGTGCGATGACGTGGGGCTGTTCAATCATGCTTGGGATAATCCGGCGGAGCTGGCTACGATCGGTGTGTTGACAGAGGCTGAGACTCGAGAGATTTCTGACGGTGTCTTGTCGATGGAAGTACCGGTGCAGATCAATCGCCGGATTCTGGACTACGACATCGCGTTGATCGTCGGTCCAGTGTTTCCTCATGAGGTCGTTGGATTCAGCGGCGGCAATAAGTATTTCTTCCCAGGCATCTCCGGACCGGAACTGCTTAACTTTTTCCACTGGCTCGGAGCTCTGATCACAAACGTGGGCATTATTGGAGTTCAGGATACTCCGGTTCGTCGCGTCGTGGATCGAGCTGCCAAGCTGATCAAGGCTGAACGTCGATGTCTTGCGTTTGTCGTGTCCACCGATGCGACTCCGTATGGCATGTTTTACGGGACCCCGGAAGAAGCCTGGCGAGGTGCATCGAATCTGTCTGGTCAGGTCCATATCAAGCGACATGCGAAGCCTTATCGTCAGGTGCTGTCCTGTGCACCGGAGATGTACGATGAACTGTGGGTCGCCGGAAAGTGCATGTACAAGCTGGAGCCGGTCGTTGCGGATGGCGGCGAGTTGATCATCTACGCTCCGCACATGAAAGAGATCTCGATTACTCACGGAGCCAACATCGAACGAATTGGTTACCACATTCGCGATTACTTCACGAAGCAGTGGGACAAATTCCGCGACATGCCATGGGGCGTTCTTGCTCATTCAACTCACGTCCGCGGGACTGGGACATTTGAAAACGGCATCGAGCGACCTCGTGTTCAGGTCACGGTCGCATCACAGATTCCTCGCGAAGTTTGTGAACGGATTAATCTTGGTTACCGAGATCCTGCGTCGATTGACGTGGAGTCATTCGCCAATCGAGAAGACGAAGGCATCCTGCTGGTTCGAAAAGCTGGGGAGCATCTTTACAGATTGAAGGAGACGTGATTCGGCCGGAACGGCGTTCCAAATCGCCTGCTCCATGGTTGCCCCGCTATTGCTGACCGCTGATACTGCGGTTTGGGCACGGTGCAAGATGGTGGTTGACTGTGCTATCCTGAGCAAATGTCAGAATTCTTGAAACGCCTCCAAAGCTTCAACGGAAGTGGTTGTTGTTTTTTTGAGTTGGGCGTTTCATTGGGTTTCAGACAAGCTCCGCCACCGGGTTTATCCCGGTGGAAACAGGCTTTTGCACTACTTCAGTTCCAGTATCAGGTTTGAGATGAGTGGTGCAAAGGCCCGTAAACCACCGGGGTAAACCCGGTGGGGAACTTCGTGTCATCGGCCGTCGGGCGTTAGCCCCCGGTTCGTTCCGCTTAATGATTCGCAACTAAAAATATCGGCACACAACAAGGGCGAAGCCCGGACAAGAAAGGTTCAGAATCGTGACCAGTACAGTTCATTCAATTCTTTGCGACGGACAATGGATCAAGAGCCAGGGGGCGACGACGTTTCAAGCCGTGAATCCGACAACTGAGGAAACGCTGCCCGGCGTTTTTCCTGTCAGCCCGTGGGATGAGATTGATGCCGTGATCAACGTAGCGGCTGAGACATCTCGCGAAATGCGTGGCTGGCCGGGGATTCGATTTGCTGAATTTCTCGAAGCCTACGCAAACGCGATCGAAGCGCGGGCGGAGTTATTGGTTGAGACGGCTCATGCAGAAACCGGTTTGGCGAAGTCGCCGCGATTGAAGGATGGTGAGCTTCCTCGAACAACCAATCAGCTTCGCCAGGCAGCGAACTCAGCTCGCACTGAATCGTGGCGAGTCCCGACGATTGATACGGCAGCCAATATTCGATCGATGTTTGGAGCGATCGGGCCAGTTGTGGTTTTTGGGCCGAACAACTTCCCGTATGCGTATAACGGAATTGCCGGTGGAGATTTTGCGGCAGCCATCGCGGCGGGGAATCCTGTGATCGCGAAGGGACATCCATGTCATCCCGAGACAACTCGGATTTTTGCCGAAGCGGCGATGGAAGCGATCAAGGCGACCGGGATGCCCAAGGGCTTGGTGCAGTTGATCTATCGGACCAGCCATGAAGATGGCATCAAGCTGGTTTCCGATGAGAGAATCGGTGCCGTCGGATATACGGGTGCTCGTCAGACCGGGCTGAAGTTAAAAGCAGCGGCCGACGCGGCCGGGAAGCCAATTTATCTGGAGCTCTCCAGCATTAATCCTGTGTTTATGCTGAAGGGAGCCTTGAAGGAACGAACAGCAGCACTCGCTGATGAGTTCACGGGAAGCTGCCTGATGGCAACCGGCCAGTTCTGTACGAATCCTGGCCTGGTGATTGTTCCGGCGGGCGAACTGGGCGAAGGCATTATTGCTGCTGTCGCTGAGCGATTCGCCAAGGCCGCGGTCGGCACGATGTTGTCCGCCGGCGTGCGTGAAAGTTTCGGCAAAGGCGTGCGGACAATTCTGGACGCTGGTGCTTCGCTGGTGACCGGTGGTCAGCCGGGCGGTGGGAAGGGAGTTTGCTTCCAGAATACTCTGATGCGAGTTTCTGGCCGGCAGTTCCTCGCGAATCCGCATGTGTTCCAGACTGAAGCGTTCGGCAACGGATCGTTGTTTGTCGTGGCTGATTCTGTCGAGCAGATGGTTGAGATCGGCGAATTGCTGGAAGGCAATCTGACCGGTGGCATCTACAGTGACACGGCCGGCAGTGATGATGCCGATTACGCAATGATCGAGAAAGTCCTGCGAACAAAAGTTGGCCGACTGTTGAATGACAAGATGCCGACAGGTGTTGCGGTCAGTGCAGCGATGAACCACGGTGGACCATTTCCGGCGACAGGTCATCCGGGATTTACGGCCGTTGGAGTTCCAGCGTCTGTGACTCGTTTTGGCATGCTGCAGTCTTACGATGCGGTTCGACCTCATCGACTTCCATCAGTGCTGCAGAACAAAAATCCTGGCGGCGTGTGGCGTCGAATCAATGGCGAATGGTCAACGGCCGACGTGACTTGAGCCAGTAGAGGTCTGTTGTTTCAATCGTTTACCGCCCAGCCGGAGGCGCCGGCTGCGTGCAAATGCAGGCGCCTTCGGCTGGGCGGTAAACCGGGGTAAACCCGGTGGCCTGGACTTAAGCTCGACTTGCCACAATGGGGCTTGTGCTGGGGTTTGAAAACTTTGTTACTGCAACGAGATTTAGTGGGACAACTGTCGTTCTTATCTCGCCTCGTAGAGGCGGCAGCAGGTAGCCCCAGGCTTTAGCCTGGGGGAAGATGTTTGAAAACAAACTTAAGCCGTGAAACGGCGACAGCAATATGTTGACATCGTTGAAAAAAACATCGCTGCCGCCGTTTCACGGCTGATGGATCGTGTTGTCGCCTCTCACCCCAGGCTGAAGCCTGGGGCTAAATGCTGCCGCAGCTACGCTGCGAAACACAACTCGAGACGGATCGCCTTGGCGCAATTCGTCTCAAATCGTAGCTGCCAGTTGTGTCCTCCGCCGAGACAAGCTCGACGGA
>JBILXT010000515.1:0-4644 GCA_044378235.1 Planctomycetaceae bacterium | reverse complement strand
GTTACGTCGATAGGGATCACAGTCATTGCGAACCTGCATCAACTCTTCGCGAAGCCCGGCCGCTGAAAACGCGATCGGCTCACCCGTTGGGTACAGATAAAACCAGAACTGGTACTTCCTGCGAATCTCAGGATCAGCCTGCAGATCGTTGAACATCTCCATCCACGTCATAGGACTTGACCAGATCCCATGAACCATCAACACCGGGATGCGATCCGGATCATAAGGCTGCACCATGTACAACCCCGCCACGTTTTGCGCTCGATCCGGCCGAATAAATCCCCAGGTATCCAGCAAGCTGATATCTCGATTACTCAAATAGCGAGCCAGCGGAGTACTCACGTCGGTCTCGAGGGGCATCAGCGAATCACCGACCAGCATTGCTTCTGATTCACGTGGATCGAAAATCTGTAACTGCACGTCATACGGCGAGTTATAAGACTGCTCGGTCTCTTCGAATCGCAACACGAGCGTCGCAGCGAAACTCATCCCCTTTGTGTAGTACTTCTCGACAGGGTCCGGTTTTTGTGAGGCACGTCGAATAGCAATGATCGGCACTCCCAACCCCTGAGTCGAATGACGAGCCTTCAAGTTCTTGAGTTCGTAATCAGAAACAAATTCGAACTCCCCGAGTTGCTCAGGAGTCAGCAGGTTCGAAGGAAATGGAATGTCAAACAGCAGCCGACGATAAGTCAACGGCATCTGCATAGACTGTCCCAGTTTGACCTTCCCCAGGCGATTCGAAATTCGCAGTAAGCCTTCGGACGCGGCATTGTAAACTTCGGCGGTACCGCGATGTTCGCTCCGCCCTGGATCAGGCTGCTCACCACTGGTGTCCTGCGTCGCAAAGTAGCGCCAGGCGGCTTTTGAAGAATCAAGGTACAACTCAGAGGCTAACTGAGGATCCCGAGTCTTCACGACTTCTGCTGCCAGGTAATTCAGTTCGGCCAGTGAATGAGTCGCTTCATAGTAATGCTTGCCGGCTCGGTGAGTGGCGGCATGGCGAATCATGAGCTTCAGATCATCGCCTCCCTGATACCCGGTCTGGCGAAGAAACATTTCAGTACGTTCAGAATGTTTCACGAGCCCGAAAGCGGTTGTATTCAGGCGCTCTGTCAAAGGATTGTGCGGCTTCTCTCGCAGCTGAACAAATTCTGTCGTTGCGCACCCTGAAATACAGCCCAGCACGCAGATCAAAAACAGCGTTGGGAAAATTGCAGACACAAACTGGCGATTCGTCGCCATGGACAGGGCTTTAGGACTCATTGTGCAGGATAAGCACAGGTGGAAGTCGGCGGTGTTCAGCAACGTTTCTGGCGCAGGCTGCATGGAAGTTCAAAAACTCCTGCGCAGCGAATTCCAGAACGGATGCCGAATGCCTTAACTGATCAAAATGACGGGACGAGTAGGGTCACAGTTCTCCAAAATCCGGTCAATAGGTCATTCAGCACCGCTGGATAATCTGGGATATCTGCAAAAACGAGGGTTTCTGTTTTCATCAAAAAAGAAGTCGACGTACGTTCTCGCAGCGGTTTCTGCCAGGATTCCAGACTCCACGCGTGCCTTGCCTCGTTTTCTGACATCTTGATTTCGCATGTCCACCATTCAAAAAACATACCCGAGAATCGTCTCTTCGGGACTTTTTCTGCTAGGCAGCGGACTGCTCTCCGGAATGATCTGGACGGTCCTGACCGACACGAATCTGCCACAAGTGTTTTGGCCGAATGACGTTCATCGAGTTTTCGTTTCCTGCTTCGGTGGAGAAATCACGAAATCCATCAGCGGAGCTTTGCACACAAATCTGTCGATCCTGTCCGTTTTTCTCCGAGTGGCAGGTGCTCTACTTGGGATGACCATCCTGTCGAAACTCCTGGTCTCATTGAAGCGACGAACAGACGGTGCGTCGATTGAAGAGAACTCGAAGAAGGATTTCCGTTCCCCCACATACTCATCAATTGCGGCAGCCATTGCGCGGCCCGGACTGTATGCAGGAATCTGGCTTGCAGTGTGGTTTGCTGCGCCGATCATCAGGCAGACTTCGTTCATTGCTTTCGTGGCCACGACGACACCCTACGCCTTGGCTTTGGTTCTGGCGAGTACTCTAAACGCTTGGCTCAGTCAGTCTTCGAAACAAGCAGCAGGAGCCAACGAGTCGGCGACGACCGGCTCAGGCCGCATCGAACTTGTCGTCGTCATCTTTTCGATGTTCGCGTGGGAAGCCATGTCTTTTTGGATGAATGAACGACTCTATGCCGGTCTGCTTGTTCCGCACGGCGATTCTGCGATGTACGAAGAGCATCTCTGGAACGTCTGGCACGGTAAGGGCTTCCGCAGTTATCTCGACCAGGGTTTATTTCTGGGCGAACATATCCAGGTGATTCACCTGTTGCTGCTTCCTCTGCACATGCTGTTTCCGTCTTATCTGACGATGGAAGCTTGTGCTTCGTTCTCACTGGCCATTTGCGCGATCCCTGTCTTCTCGATCGCCCGCAGGCACTCAGGAAGTTCAAGAGCTGCCATGTGGCTGGCACTGGCCTGGCTTTTGTTCTTCCCGATGCATTATCTCGATATCGCCATCGACCTGAAAACACTGCGACCAAGCTGCTACGGAATGCCGTTTCTGTTCTGGGGCATCGACTTCGCTGAGCAACGGAAACTCTGGAGATCGTCGCTTTTCTTTCTGATCGCATTATCAACTCAGGAAGACTTTGCCCTGGTTGTAGGATCGATTGGGCTGGTTTTGTTTTTGTGCCAGCGACAAACCGCTTCTAAGACGTCCAGTGACACCACGGACAGTAGTGCCCGAAGATTGCTGACGCCTTTTTCAAAGTGGTCGCTGGGAGTTTTATTGTTCTCCGTCTTCTACGTGCTGCTGGCGGTGCTGGTCATTATTCCTGCGTTTCGCGACGGAGCTCATGTCCATTACAGCCGATATTTTGGAGATCTCGGCAGCAGCCCCGGAGATCTGGTTCGCACGGCCTTGCGTGACCCGGGCAAAGTGCTGGCAGTCTTCTTCAGCTTTCGAACGATCACCTACCTTGTTTTGTTGACTATTCCGCTCGGAGCACTGACCTGGCGGCGTCCTGTTTACCTGCTGGCCGGCGTTCCGACTTTTCTGATGCTGAGCTTGATTCAACTCGGGAACGATTCTGGCGCCGCAGAAGGTAGCAACTCCATCGATATGGCGGTTCAAATTCCTCCGATACCATATCACCATTTCCATGCACCATTGCTTCCGGTCCTGCTATGGGCTGCTGCCGCCGGACTTTCACAATGCCAGCGAAGCGTGCAATGGGCTCGTTTTGCATTTCTCTGTGCTTTTCTGACTACTGTCACCGGATCCATGATGCCGATGGGAACAAACTTCTGGTCAGCAGAATCATCTTATGGCTGGAGAAATCTGTACGTTCCCGGCCCCCGAGCGGCAGAATTTGAGAAAGTAATCGCACAGATTCCGCTGAACGCGCGAGTCGCTTCCACGGATTATGTTCACACGCGACTAACCCATTTCGAGAGATCCTACGACTACAGCGATTATCTCCGCGCTGTAAACAATTATCAGCCCGGAGTGCCAGCCGACACCGACTACATTGTTCTCGACACCAGTCATCCCTACAGCAAAGTCCGCTCATTGGCCGAGGTTCGAGAACTGCAGGTTGAACCAGAGAATTGGGAAGTACTTCCTGACGAAACCGGTGGCCTTTTCATTATTCTCAAACGCAGGCAATGATCCACGAATCGAGCCTGGGCAGCCGATCAAGATGCCCCATTGGACGCCGCCACTGTGATGTGCAACAACGAAGTCAGCGGCATCGTTGTCGTGAGCCTTCGCAAGTCGCTAGACTCCCTGAAATCTGCCCGCGAACAGCGCACAACCAACCATTTTTCTGAAGTTATCTTCGCATGAACACTCCACGAATCCTGAGCCACTCCGATCTGCTGCAATTGAAGCGATGGAACACACCAACCATCTACAATGGCTGGGAGCAGATTACGAAGCGAGACAACTGCGCTGACGCGTTTAATCTGGAAGAAACTCGCGATTTTATGCCGCAGATGGGCCCCATGGTTGGCTACGCCGTCACATTGAAAATTGAGCCCAGCAATCCGGAACACAAGAAGACAAAGCCGAACGCCAATGCTGAATATCGCCGTTATCTGGCCAGCGTGCCTGGACCAAAGATTGTAGTGATTCAGGACCTGGACAAGCCACGAGTGATTGGGTCGTTCTGGGGTGAAGTGAACGCGAATGTTCATAAATCCCTGGGTTGTGTCGGCACGATCACCGACGGTGCAATTCGTGACGTCGATGAAATGACGAACGCCGGACTGAAGGCTATTGCTCGACGATTGTGCGTGGGCCACGCTGCCGTCCAGGCGGTTGAGTTCAACTGCGACGTGGAGGTCTTTGGTAGAAAGGTTTCTCCGGGAGATCTCATTCACGCCGACAAGCACGGCTTCCTTGTCGTCACACCGGAAGAACAACCGCAACTCCTGGAGGCGGCTCGATTCATGGACACAAACGAATGCGAAACCGTTATCCAGGCCGCGCGCAGCACGGTCGGACTCAGCTACGACGAGATCCTCGAAAACATGGCCGCCGCATCACGCAAGTTTGCCCAAAATGCGAAAGAGAAATTCCAA
>JBILXT010000514.1:0-4649 GCA_044378235.1 Planctomycetaceae bacterium | reverse complement strand
AGCCGGTTTCGAGGCCAATTCGATCTCGGCCACAGAAACGAGTGAGGTGGCGGTGGTCTCCCGAGAAGACGAAAAGACGGATGACCTTGATCAGGCGGCGCAATCGAATGAGAAAACCGACGAGCGACCAGCCCCACTTCGAAGCCGCCGTCCGCGTGCTCGAATGATCGGCAAGGCGGACGGCGACGCAGCTCAGTAACCCCCCGCCACAACTACGTTCCCGAAGCCCGACTGCTGATCAGGCCGCAGGTTTTATGGGTTTTCACAACCCGACGCGTCAGCGAGGGATAAACGTTGCCGCATTTTCAACAACAATCCCTCGCTGACGCAGCGGGTTGGGATTAAGTCAACACGTTATGATGCCCGCCGAGAACGACACAAAATCGGCCAGAATTGGCATCTGGCGAGTGGCAAAATGGGAACCGGCGACCTACGGTCGGCCGGGGTTTTCTCTGATCCGGCAGAAGCAGTGGCCAATTGCTTGTTTTCGAGCTGGAAGCTTGAAACAATTTGAAAGCCAGAATTAGGCGGATTCCGCGATCCTGATACCCACCGTCAGGTTCCAGCGTTTGTACGACTTCTGGTCTGGAAGGCGCTTTTCCACCGAAGTTTCCTGCCAGAATGCGGTTCCTGACATCGATTTCGGTGTCGTGAACCGAGGGCTTCGTCAAGAGAACGAATTCGGGTTGGAGGTAGTGGATCTTGCTAAAGATCCCCTGGCTGCAGGGCCTTTAGCAAGGTCCACAACCTGAACATCAAATCTTGATACAGCACCAGGGCTTCGTGTGAAGCGCCATCGATCGACATTTTTCTGTGACTGAAAACTGATTTGTCAGAAATCATGCTGAACCTGCTTCGAGCTTCATCCGCTGCATTCTCCCGGTCATTGACCGCGGGTTGGACGACTTACGCGTCCACGGTGGTTGCTGGTTCGCAGGTGGCGTCAGTCGCCAACTTTGTCAATGCGGGTGTGAAACGCGCGGCCGCGTCCAAACGGGCCATTCTGCCACTGAGCTGACCGTGTCCTGATCACGTGTGTCAGCGAATTCTGGTGGCAATTTCGATGCGCACACACCGTTTCCGGCCGGTAGTCGGAAGAAGAACATTGAATCGGCGAGCGGTTGGGCGTTAGCCCTCCGTGTCGTCACTGGTCAACACGGAGGGCTGACGCCCTGCCGCTCGCCAGAACTGAGTGACATTTGAAAGAGGATCACAACCATGGAAGACATTCGCGGTAATCAGTATCCAGCTCCGTTCCGGCCGTCCTTTGGTGCACCGGAAGCGACGGGCTTGTACGACCCTCGTAACGAACATGACAACTGCGGTGTGGGCTTCGTCGCGAATATCAAAGGTGTGCGATCACATCAGATCGTGGATGATGCCGACCGAATTCTGCGTCACATGGATCATCGTGGCGCCTGCGGCTGCGAATCCAACACGGGCGACGGGGCCGGGATGCTGACGGCTCTGCCTCATAAGTTTTTGACGCGAGTCGCCAAGTCGGATATCGGTGTGGATCTGCCCGAAGCCGGTAAGTACGGAGCCGGGATCGTGTTCCTTCCTCAGGATGAAACTCAGCGAGCGTTATGCAAGAAGACTGTCGAAGAGTTCATCGCTCAGCAGGGACAAACTCTGCTGGGATGGCGTCCACTTCCAGTCGACTTCGACAAGGCGGACATCGGCAAGTCCGCCCGAGCCTGCGCACCGCACATGGAGATGCTGTTTGTCGGCGGAGCTCCGGGACTCGACAAGGATGCTCTCGAACGCCAGTTGTTCATCATCCGCAAGCTGTCCAGCCACAAGCTGCGCAACAGCGATATGTCTCAGGCCCTGTTGTTCTACGTATGCTCGCTTTCAACGAAGCTGATCATCTATAAGGGCATGTTGACCTCGTTCCAGGTTCTGCCGTTCTTCAAGGACCTGCAGGCTCCTGACTACGACACGCATCTGGCGATGGTGCATTCTCGTTTTGCAACAAACACCTTTCCAAGCTGGGATCGTGCTCAGCCGCTGCGATTTATGTCGCACAACGGTGAAATCAACACGGTCAAGGGCAACTCAAACTGGATGTTTGCCCGCCAGGGCATGATGAAGAGCCCATTGTTCGGCGAAGACATCAAGAAGCTGTTCCCGATTGTTGAACCGCACACGTCGGACTCCGGCTGCTTCGATAACGCTCTGGAGATGCTGTATCACTCCGGCAGTACGCTTCAGGAAATTGTGATGATGATGGTGCCGGAAGCCTGGCAGAATCATCAGACGATGCCGGAAGAGAAGCGAGCCTTCTACGAATACTACTCGGCTATTCAGGAGCCATGGGACGGACCGGCGTCGATCTCCTTTACCGATGGTCACTACATCGGAGCGACACTCGACCGAAACGGTCTGCGTCCCAGCCGCTACTATGTCACAAAAGACGATCGCGTCGTGATGGCGAGCGAAGTGGGGGTATTGGATATCGAACCTCAGAACGTTCTGTACAAAGGACGTCTGCAGCCTGGTCGTATGTTTCTGGTTGACTTCGAAAAAGGCCGCATCATCGACGACGAAGAGTTGAAGTCAGATGTGGCTTCACGTCGTCCGTACCGTCAGTGGGTTCAGGAACAGCGAATTCAGCTTGACGAATTGCCGAAGAAGACACCGTCAGAACGTCTGACCGGACAGGAACTTCTCAGCCGCATGCAGGCGTTCGGTTACACTGCCGAAACCATGAACTTCATGCTGCTGCCGTTGATCAAGGCGGATAAGGATCCGATTGGTTCGATGGGCAACGATGCGGCTCTGGCGTGCCTGAGCGATCAGCCTCGCATGCTGTATGATTATTTCCATCAGCTGTTTGCACAGGTGACGAATCCACCGATCGACTCGATCCGTGAAGAAGTCATCATGTCGCTGGAATGCTACATCGGTCCGGAAGCCAACCTGCTGGACACTCAGAAGGAAAGCTGTCATCGCCTCGCGGTGCCTCATCCGATTCTGACGAATCATCAGATGGCCAACCTCAAGGGCGTGAACCATCGCGGCTGGAAATGTCAGGTTATCGACATCACTTATCCAAAGTCCGAAGGAGTTTCCGGGCTGCGAGCAGCAATTGATCGCATCTGCAAGGAAGCTCGCGATGCGATTAAGAACGGCTTCAGCCTGATCGTTCTGTCCGATCGAAAAGTCAGTGCGGATCGAGTTCCAGTAAGCTCTTTGATGGCCACCGGTGCCGTCCATCATCATCTCGTGCGACACGAAGAGCGAACTCAGATCGGCCTGCTGGTTGAATCTGGTGAAGCTCGCGAAGTCCATCATTTCTGCCTGCTGATTGGCTACGGAGCTGACGCGGTCAATCCGTATCTGGCACTGTATGCTCTGCGACAGGCTCGCCTTGATGGCAAGCTGACCGATGACTGGGATGATGACCGCATTATCGCGGCCTATCGATCCGGTGTTGCTCACGGCATGCTTAAGGTCATGGCCAAGATGGGCATTTCAACCCTGCAGAGTTACAAGGGCGCGCAGATCTTTGAAGCCCTCGGACTGGCAGACGAAGTGGTCAATCTTTGCTTCGCAGGAACGTCCAGCCGAATCAAGGGCGTGGGCTTTAACGTGCTGGCGCAGGAAGCGCTGCTGCGACATCATGTGGGCTTCCCGGAGAATCCGGACAGCATCACTCAGGAACTTCCCAACCCAGGTCTCTACGCATGGCGTCGGCAGGGTGAGAAGCACGCCTGGAATCCTCACACGATCGGTCGAATTCAGCAGGCCGCTCGAACCGGAGATAAGTCGGCGTACAAGGACTTCTCGAAGCTGGTCAACACCGAGACAACTCGTGCCTGCCATCTGCGCGGCTTGTTGAAGTTCCGTAAAGGCAATCCCGTTCCTTTGGCTGAAGTTGAGTCTGCCGCTGAAATCGTAAAGCGATTCTGCACCGGTGCGATGAGCTACGGCTCGATCTCTGCAGATGCTCATGAGTCTCTGGCGATTGCGATGAACCGTATTGGCGGTAAGAGCAATACCGGGGAAGGTGGCGAGCGATACGATCGCTTTGAGCCGATGGAGAATGGTGATTCTCGTCGATCGGCGATTAAGCAGATCGCGTCCGGTCGATTCGGCGTGACCTCCTGGTATCTGACGAATGCCGACGAACTGCAGATCAAGATTGCTCAGGGAGCAAAGCCTGGCGAGGGCGGTGAGCTTCCAGGTCACAAGGTCGACAAGACAATCGCGTCGACGCGTATGTCAACTCCGGGCGTGGGACTCATCAGTCCTCCGCCACATCACGACATCTACTCGATCGAAGACCTGTCGCAGTTGATCTTCGACCTGAAGAACACAAACCGACGCGCTCGAATCAGTGTCAAGTTGGTGTCAGAGGTGGGTGTGGGGACGATTGCGTCTGGTGTGGCGAAAGGTCATGCCGACAACATCCTGATTTCCGGCTTCGAAGGCGGAACGGGAGCGTCTCCTCTGACCAGTATCAAACATGCGGGTTTGCCATGGGAACTGGGGATCGCTGAAACTCATCAAACACTCGTGATGAACGATCTGCGAAGTCGAGTTCGACTGCAGACAGACGGACAGCTCAAGACAGGTCGCGACGTGGTTGTGGCGACGATGCTGGGTGCGGAAGAGTACGGCTTTGCAACGGCTCCGCTGATTAC
>JBILXT010000147.1:0-16515 GCA_044378235.1 Planctomycetaceae bacterium | reverse complement strand
AAATCCTACCTCTAGTATCTCCCTTGGCTCCTCCTTCGGAATTAATTCCAGACACGCATCGACAAGCGTTTCTGTTTCCGGTCGAGGAATCAGAATCCCAGGGCCGACCTCAAAACTGCGTCCGTAAAACTCCCGAGTTCCCACGATATAAGCCAGCGGCTCTCGCTTCGCGCGACGTTGAACGAGTTCTCGCATGATGGCTCGTTCGTCGTCTGTCAGCAAAGTTCCAAAGTCAGTGTAGAGGCGGATCCGTTGACACTTGCGAGCATGCGCCAGCAGCAACTCCGCCTCCAGCCGGGCAGACTCAACACCCTTCTGTTTCAGGAACGTCGTTGTCCACTCAAGGATTCGTTGAACGGTCCAGCCGTCAGTCGTGGACTTTGTTTGATCGGCAGGAGCATTCATCGGTGAGTCAAATTACCTTCCGTGTAAATCGTTGCTTTGCAGATCGCTCCATTCAACGTCCGAAACAGGGCTTCTCCCTTGAGGAAGAAAGGCCCGTTTTCTTCAGCTACCGGAACTCTCTATCTTGTTTCAGCCTGCAAAACAGTTCCCGTCACACTGAGCCGTACTCAGCATTACTTCGCTGGCAGCTCGGAAACTTCAATGTTCAGATCCTTCAGCTGGCGATCATCCACAGGAGCCGGTGCTCCGGTGAGCATGTCCGCAGCCTTCTGAGTTTTCGGGAACGCGATGACGTCACGAATGTTTTCATCACCCGCTAACAACATCACCCAGCGGTCGAGACCCAAAGCAATCCCGGCGTGCGGCGGTGCACCGTACCGCAGCGCTTCGAGCAGAAATCCGAAGCGGCGTTCGGCTTCTTCGGATTTGATGTTTAGCAGATCAAACACCATCTGCTGAATCTCTGAATCATGAATACGCACGCTGCCGCTGGCCGCTTCGTATCCGTTCACGACCAGGTCATAACTGTCGGCTCGCACCTTGCCAGGATCAGTCTTGAGATACTCCGCGTCTTCAGGATTCGGCTGGCAGAACGGATGATGTTCGGCATCAAACCGGCCCTCTTCAGCATTCCACGTCAGCAATGGGAAGTCCAGAACCCAGATGCATTTGAACTCGGTTGGATCATAGAGATTCAGTTCTTTCCCGAGACGGTTTCGCAACGCTGCGAGAGCCGCGTTGGTGACCTTCGGAGTATCGGCAACGAACAGCAGCAGGTCGCCCTCTTCACCACCCATGCGTTCGATGATCTGCTGCTGATGCTCATCCGTAAAGAACTTGGCGATGGTCGATTCCAGCTTGCCGCCGGTAACCTTCATGTAGGCCAGCCCCTTGGCTCCGAAGTCGCCCACGAAGTTCTTCAGATCCACATCCAGCAGACGTCGGCTATACTTTTCCGCCGCGCCTTTGACGTTGAGTCCTCGAACGCGTCCGCCGGAGGCCGTGACGGTCTTGAACACGCCAAACCCGCTTTCCGCGGCGATGTCACTGATGTTGACGATCTCCATTGCGAAGCGAACATCCGGCTTGTCACAGCCAAAGCGTTCCATCACATCTGCGTAGGTGTATCGCGGCAAAGGAGTCTGCATTGTGACTCCTCGCACCTTTTGCATCACGAATGAGACCAGCCCGTCGATCGTGTTAAGAATGTCATCGCGTTCGACAAAGGCCATCTCGACGTCAATCTGAGTAAACTCGGGCTGCCGGTCAGCTCGCAAATCTTCATCGCGGAAGCAACGAGCGATCTGATAGTATCGGTCATAGCCAGCCACCATCAGAATCTGCTTGTAGATCTGTGGCGACTGGGGCAGAGCATAAAAGCTGCCATGGTGAACTCGACTTGGCACCAGATAATCGCGAGCCCCTTCCGGAGTACTTCGACCCAGCATTGGAGTTTCGATTTCCAGAAAGTCGCGAGTGTTAAAGTACTCGCGAACGGCCTGCACCAGATTATGTCGCAGGATGATGCTCTTCTGGAGTTCCGGGCGTCGCAGGTCGACGAAGCGATATTTCAACCGCAGTTCTTCGTTAGGAAGCTCGCCACCTTCGATTTCAAACGGAGGCGTTTTGCTGCGTGAGAGCACAGTCAGCTGGACAGCTCGCAGTTCGATCTCACCTGTCTTCAGTTTGGGGTTTACGAGACCATCGCCACGGTAGCGAACTTCGCCGACAACTTTGATGACATCTTCGCGGCGAAGTTTGCGAGCGATCGAATCGATCTTGCTGCCTTCTTCCGTGATGAAGGTGACCTGAGTCTTACCATAGCGGTCCCTCAAGTCGACGAAGACCAGCTCTTTGCCCTGTTCGCGGTAACTATTGACCCAACCAGCCAGCGTAACGGTCTGACCGGCATGTTCGCGACGGAGTTCTCCGCAATTGTGAGTTCTGTGCACAGGAATGGAATCCGAAGAAATCGATGTGTGAGATGACTTAACCGATGGTGAATCAGGGCTGTGTTCGATTCGCGTGGCATATCGAACGCTCTTCCCCGGCCACCTTGAAGCGGGGGAGTATAGAAGCCATTGATTCATCCGGAAAGAAAGGATGCCATAAAGTCGTCAGTTCCCGGTTTTGTAGGGGGCCGTGGTAGCTCAGGCTCGGTCCCAAACCTCGAATGTAGGTTGGACATTCTTGTCCGACGGGGTGTCGACGGGCAAGAATGCCCATCCTACGCGAAAACACCAAAGTCGGCATCACGAAGACATTCAACTCACCAATCAACGCTGGACCATTCGGAGAAAAACGCTCCAAGTCCAGACCAATCGCGACCAGCTTCACTGGTGGATCGATGAAGAATCAGGCAGAATGCCGAGAATGTCTCGGCGAAGCCATGCTTCTTCCGACGTTAGAATTGCGAACGCACGGTGGCGTTTGTTAGGTGTAGAGCGATCATGGAAAAGCTCACGATTTTTGTCGCTGTGGTCCTGTACGGAGTCCTTCGTGGCTTTCTGCAGAGACGTCACGTGAAAGCGGAGCTGGATGAACGAATGGCGAAGGCACGCAATCGACCAACGATTCGGCGACTTCCCGGTCGACTTCAACGAGATTCAGACAACGTCAGCCGGGATCAGACAGCCGAAAATCGGGAACGAGAATCGGCCTGAGGGATTTTGAACTACGGAGCAGGGAACATGCAGAATCTTCTCGACTTTATCGTGCCGCTGTTTGTGGTGATTTCGGTCATCGTCGGCATGATCAACTCGGTGAAGCAGGCCGCGGCGAAGAACGCCGCGGCGCCGCAAGATCCTGCACCTCAGCGGCCGACCATGACGCCCGCTCAGGAAACGATGGCTCGATTTCTGGAAGGCTTGCCGCCCGAGAATCGCCAGCAGGCTTCCGCCCAAACACCACAAAATCAGCAAGGCCAGAACCAACGACCGCAGCAGCGTCAGAAACAGCAGCAAAAAAAGAATCCTCAGAAACAGGCCGCTGCGTCGCAACAACAGCAAACCAAAAAGAACCAGAAGCCACGCAATGTCGGTTCGGGCGTTTCCGAACACGTCGACTCATTCATCGGCGACCATGTCCGCAGTCACATGGGTCGCGACGTCGATAACTTCGTGAAGAAAGACATAGACGAACGAGTAAAAAGTCATCTGGGCTCACAGTCCAGCAAGCCAGTCGAGATGTCGGCTTCGGACACTGGCTCCGCCGCCGCAGAAGACATTCTATCGGTCCTGAAAACCCCGGCTGGCGTTCGTCATGCGATTCTGGTCAACGAAATCCTGTCTCGGCCAAAGTCGCTGAGAAAGAAATCACTCTAAAGAATAGTGAATGAGTGGATACAACTCAGTGAAAAACGCGTTTTCGTGCCGTTCGAGCGTTTGACAAGCACTCTGCAATTCAGCAACATGTGGTCGTGAGTCTTGGGGTAGCGGAAAAATGCCCCGGGATTGACTCCGATCTTTTGAGTTTGACGCGGGCGGCTTGCTCCGAATCCGCGAGAACTCATCAAAATCCCCTTCGCTTGCGTTTGGTTACGGAATACCGCGTAAGTGATCGACAATCCCGTCATTTGCTCGCTGTCGCGAGACTCTTTCTTTCCAGTCTTCTCATCGATTCCTCCGTTGTCATCTGAAAGCACAACTCGCTCTTCACTTGCGCGCGTTCCACTGGTCGGCATTGTCGGCGGTGTGGGGGCGGGCAAAAGTTCGGTTGTGCGGAACGTGAAATCTCTGCGACTGCATTTTATTGATGCGGACCGCATTGGACACGAGCAACTGGCAGTGCCGGAAATCAAAGAACAGATTGTGAAAGAGTTTGGGACTCAGGTTCTGGATTCTTCCGGCAGCATCAGTCGGCCTAATCTGGCGGCTCAGGTTTTTGGCGATTCTTCAGTGAATCAACAGAAGCGACAGCAACTGAACTCGATTGTGCATCCGGCGATCCGGTCTGAAATTCGTCGTCAAATCAATTCGGCTCCGCAGGATGTGGATGCCATTATTCTGGATGCTGCTCTGCTGCTGGAAGCTGGCTGGGCGGACGAATGTGACGCTGTCATCTTTATCGACACGTCTCTTGAGCAGCGACGAAAGCGAGTTGCTGAGACACGAGGCTGGTCGGTGGAAGAGCTACAGCGGCGAGAAGCCTCGCAACTGAGTCTTGAAGAGAAACGGCGACGTTCCAATTTCTGCGTGGACAACTCCGGAGAAATCTCCGTGGCGGCTCACCAGATGGAACAGGCTTTGATCAAGATCATTACCAAAACCTGAGCCTGAGGCGCCAGCGGATTTCGATTCATTCAATCGACTAGCGTCTCAGGCTCATCACTGTCTGCAAAAACGGGTGGTAGGGAGTGTCCGCTCGGTTTCTCAACTCTGTATTTCTCTGACAATTCTTTGTTTTTTGGTTCCTATCGCAGATCCTGATCCGTGAAATCTGAAGTTGTCGAACGGAATTCTCCGCAGGCTTCTGTCAGAGCTGTTCGACTCTGCTCGACACCACGGCGATATTTTCAAACCTCACCGGCGTTTGAATTGTCACAAGATCTCTCCCCTCTTTGTATTGCCGGTCCACCTTCCTCAATTGCCTGTCTGGAGGCCCGAAGCGGCCATGTCCTCTCGAACACCACGCCCCGACGAATCTCGCCCCCCGGCAAATCCTCGCCTCCTTCGCCGTTCTGACTCGCCGCGATCCGACGATCATTCCGTCGCCGATGAAGTCGAGAAGCCGGTTTCCGAAACCTTCGCTCCGCCGGAAGGCAATGAAATCAACATCGCTGAACTTCAGCGCATGTCGATGAAGGATCTGCTTGCGATCGCAGAACAGGAAAAACTGTCTGAGTACCACGGGCTGAAGAAACAGGATCTGATTTTCAAGATCCTCAAAGAACGAACTCGGATGCACGGTCTGATGTTCGGCGAAGGCACGCTGGAAATTCTGCCGGACGGCTTCGGATTTCTGCGCAGCCCCGATTATCACTATCTGCCTTGCCCCGACGACATCTATGTCAGCCCCAGCCAGATTCGCCGCTTCGGACTGCGCACGGGAGCCACAGTGGCTGGCCAGATTCGTCCGCCCAAGGAAAACGAACGCTACTTCGCGCTGCTGCGAGTGGCCGCGATCAATGGCGAAGATCCAAATCTGCTGACGAACAAGGTCTTCTTTGATGACCTGACTCCGCTGCATCCTGATCAGCGATTACGCCTGGCGGACAACGCGGAATTTATGAGTACTCGCGTCGTGGACCTGATCGCTCCGATCGGCCTGGGTCAGCGAGGTCTCATCGTTTCACCGCCTCGTGCCGGCAAGACGGTGCTGCTGCAGCAGATGGCGAAAGCAACATTACAGAATCATCCGGACGCCTACGTGATCGTGCTTTTGATCGACGAGCGGCCTGAAGAAGTGACCGACATGGAGCGAAAGCTCAAAGGTCGCAATTGCGAAGTGGTCAGCAGCACTTTCGATGAATCCACATCACGGCATATTCAGGTGGCCGAAATGGTCATCGAAAAAGCCAAACGAATGGTCGAATACGGCCAGGATGTGATCATCTTTCTGGACAGCATTACTCGCCTGGCTCGTGCCTGGAACACGGAAATCCCGAACTCCGGCAAGACGCTTTCCGGCGGTGTGGACGCGAATGCTCTGCAACATCCCAAACGATTCTTCGGGGCGGCTCGCTGTGTCGAAGAAGGCGGCAGCCTGACCATCATCGCAACAGCTCTGGTGGACACAGGAAGTCGCATGGATGAAGTGATCTTTGAAGAGTTCAAAGGCACCGGCAACACTGAACTTCACCTGGATCGTCGACTCGTGGAAAAACGAATCTGGCCGGCGATCGACGTGAATCGCTCGGGCACTCGCCGCGAGGAGCTTTTGCTGAACGAAGATGAACTGAAATTGGTTTGGGTGCTTCGTCGAGTTCTGAACGACATGAATCCGTCCGAGGCGATGGAGCTGTTGATCAATCGTATGAAACGCACCAAATCGAACGAAGAGTTTTTGCTGTCGATGAATCTTGGCTGATTGTGATCTTTCCTGCAGACTTTTGATTTCAGGCTTTTCCATGCCCACCGAACTCCATGGCCAGCTCACTGCTGCTGATGCATCTTTTGCCATTGTTGTCAGTCGCTTCAACGATCTGATTACCAAACGACTGCTGGAAGGCGCGATCGACACGGTCGTTCGTCACGGCGGAAGTGCCGACAAAGTGACGGTCGCGTGGGTGCCGGGTTCGTTTGAAATTCCACTCGCTGCATCAACGCTGGCCAAGACCGGCAAGTACAGCGCCGTGATTTGTCTGGGGGCTGTGATTCAGGGCTCGACCAGCCATCACGAATACATCAACAGCCAGGTCGCGGCAGGCATCATGAGCATTACTCGGGAGACCGGCATCCCGGTGACTTTCGGCGTGATCACCTGCGAATCAATGGACCAGGCTCTGGACCGTGCTGGTGGCAAGGTCGGCAATAAAGGCCATGAGGCGACTCTGGCCGCGATTGAGATGATCAGCTTGCTGAAGAAGATTAAGGGCTGAGCATCGTTAATGCGGTGCAAACAATGTAGTGGAAGTCGCTAGACTTCCTGTGCCCCACGGATCTCTAGTGAGATCCACGACCTGCAAAACCAAGGGATCTCCAGCGAGATCCACTACAGGCACCGAGGGATCTCTAGCGAGATCCACTACGTTGTTTTCGCTTGCGGTATTGCTGTTAGTTGAGTGACTCACGCCACTTTGCGAGCAGACTTGTTCCCCGCGGCCGGTCTGGCCAGCGCGTTCAGAAGGAAATCGGCGGTTCGGCGTGTCGCCCCGGTGTCGGTGGCTTTGTCAGCGAGGTCGCTCATGACGGCTCGACGTTCCGCCAGAGCCTGGGGATTCTGCAGCCAGCTTATCAGCATCGCTGTCATCTTCTGAGTATCAATCTCCGGATCGCCGTTGGAGATGTACTCGGGCATGACTTCGTCGTCAGCGATGAGATTCGGCAGAGTGATAAATCGGCACTTCATCAGAAACTTCGCGAAGAACCGACCGATCGTCGGAACTCGATAAATCACCATACCGGGTTTGCGACGTCCCAGAAGTTCGAGACTAATCGACCCGCTGACCATGTAGCAGCAGTCTCCGGCTTCGATGGCTTCCGGCGTCTGATTCACGAAATAATTCAGCGGCGCAGTCAGATTGGCCATCGCCTGCAATTCCTGGCACCGCAACATCTGGCGCTCACGATAGCTTCCCACTACCCAACGCACGTTGGGAACGACGGCTTGAACTCGCCGAACCACTTCCAGCATCACGGGCCAGTTCTTTTCGATCTCATGATTTCGAGATCCCGGGAGCAGAGTCACAACCTGCTGCGCTGCAGTGCCTCGCATGTCAGCGATCGCCTGAGTATCAATCTGTCTTTCAGCCACCTGATCAAAGAACGGATGCCCAACCCACGTCGCATTGACTCCGCGGGCCTTATACCAGTCGTACTCAAACGGCAGCGCGCAGAGGACATGATCCACCCACTTGCGAACTCGCTTGATCCGCCAGCCGGCCCAGCCCCACAGTTGTGGCGGCAAGTAGTAGTAGACAGGGATCCCGCGAGTCTTCGCCGCGCGAGCGATCCACCAGTTGAATCCTGGGAAGTCCACCAGCACTACGGCATCAGGTGGATTCATATCAAAGTACGCTTCGGCCTGTTTGACCAGTCGGCGAAACTTCGCGAGCAACGGGACGACTCGCAGGAATCCCATCACGGCCAGTTCAGTCAGCTCAAAATGCAGCTGACAACCGGCGTCGCGCATATTGGGACCGCCAAAACCTTCCGCCTGAAATTCCGAATGCCGCGACTGCAGTTCACGAATCAGACGAGCACTATGCTGATCGCCGCTGGGTTCACCCGCGGAAAAGAAGATTCTCATCGAAGAAATCCGTTTCTGATGTCATCAATCAACGAAGACGATTGAACCTGTCGTTGACGAAGCGATCCAGGTTCTTGCACTAAAAAAACTAGTTCGACTGTTCCGGGGATCTCGTGTTTGCCGCCACTCAGCTCGCCTGAGTGGTGAAGCGTTTGGCAACCAGTCAGAATCGCCTTAAAAAACCATTTCTGGTTACCAAACCGTCTCACCTTCGGCACAAGGCCGAAGGGGTCAGTTCAGAGCAGTCTGGTTGAACAGTGGGCCGTAAGCGAAATAGGGCACTGTCGCCTGCGGCTTGCCGTTAAACGATCCTGACTGCACTTCATTTTGACACGAAACCATCATTCGGTCTAGACTGCGTCCTGCGGTGGAGGACTTCGCCGCAATTTACTGGTCACGGTAAGTGACTCGTCAATCGGCGGTTTCGTTGAATCCGTCGCTCAGCAAGGATGTGAGAAATGAAAACTGTTGGCATTATTCCCGCTCGTCTCCAGTCAACTCGACTGCCTCGCAAGCTGCTTTTGAACGTCACCGGGAAGCCACTGATTCAGTATGTCTGGGAAACGGCCTGTGAGTGCCCCGAATTCCATGACGTGGTGATTGCAACTGACAGTGAAGAAATCGCCCGCGTTGTTCATTCGTTCGGCGGGCGTGCTGAGATGACCGGTCAACACAACAGCGGCACCGATCGCATCGCCGAGGTGACTCGCCGTTGCTTTCCTGATGCCGATGTCATTGTGAATCTTCAGGGCGATGAGCCAGAACTCGATCCGCAGGTCGTCGCGTCTTTGGTTCGTGAAATGCGATCTTCAGGTTGCCAAATGGCGACTGTCGCTGCTCCGATCACTTCAGCGGCTGTTGTACGTGACCCGAGTTGCGTGAAGGTTGTTATGGATGTGAATGGCCGAGCCATGTATTTCAGCCGTTCGCCGATTCCGTTCAGTCGAGATCTTGCGATTGAAGATCATTTTCGCGATGGCGAGCCGTCTCCGTGGCTGTTGCATGTGGGACTGTATGCCTTCCGTCGTGATTTTCTGCTGAAGCTGACCACGATGCCGCCTTCTCCCCTGGAGCAATTGGAGAAGCTCGAACAATTGCGAGCGTTGCAGTCCGGGGCTTCCATGGCCGTCGCGGTTGTGAATCACGCGGCTGTGGGAATTGATACTCCGGAAGACTACGCCGCCTTTGTTGCTCGTCAATCACGTCCACAAATTCGTCGAGCGGCCTGATCCTAACTGCAACACCGACTCAACCACATATGGAATCAGCCACTAACCCGAGTGCAGCGTTCTCATGGTCGGATTTGATGCAGCAATTATTGGCGGAGGCATCGTCGGACTGGCGACCGCGTGGCAGCTTCAGCAACTGAAACCGGCGTGGAAGCTGGTCGTGATCGAGAAAGAATCGACGCTTGCATTTCACCAGACCGGACGAAACTCTGGAGTCATCCATTCGGGAATCTACTATCGTCCTGGATCATTGCGAGCCCGCAATTGTCGAGAAGGGAAGTTGCTCCTTGAGCAGTTCTGCGAGAAGCATCAGATTGCCTGGCAACGGACGGGGAAGGTCATTGTCGCAACTCAGGAAAGTCAGTTCGCGCAGCTGCAGTCCATTTATGAACGAGGACAACAAAACGGCGTTGACTGTCAGATCATTGATCGAGATCGCCTGACCGAACTCGAACCCCATTGTGCAGGAATCCGCGCGATTCATGTGCCGGAATCGGGGATCGTGGACTACCCCGGTGTCTGTCAGAAACTAGCGGAACTGTTGAAGGAGGCGGGGGCCGAGATCTTTCTGAATGCCCGAGTCGAGTCGATGGAGCAGCGGACGGATTCCGTCAGAGTTCACACTTCCACCGGACATATTGACGCGAAGACTGTAATCAATTGTGCAGGGCTGCATAGCGATCGCGTCGCCCGACAAAGCGGGCTGGCCATGAAAGAACTGATCGTTCCGTTTCGAGGCGAGTATTTCGAGCTGAAGCCTGAGGCTGAGTTTCTTTGTCGCACCTTGATCTATCCGGTCCCCGATCCACGTTTTCCGTTTCTCGGCGTCCACTTCACGCGGATGGTTCATGGCGGCGTCGAATGTGGTCCCAATGCTGTTTTTGCGCTGGCTCGAGAAGGCTACGACTGGGGAACCATTAACGCTCGCGACGTGTGGGAGTCGTTGACTTATCCGGGATTCTGGAGGCTGGCGGCGAAGAACTGGAAGACCGGGATGGGCGAAGTCTGGCGATCCCTGTCGAAAGCCGCGTTCGTCAAAGCTCTGCAACAACTCATACCGTCAATTCATGCGGACCAATTGAAGGCTGCCCCGGCCGGCGTACGAGCTCAGGCACTTGGGCTCGACGGCAAACTGGTGGACGATTTCGTGATCCTGCGACATGATCGCGTAATCAACGTTTGCAACGCACCATCCCCAGCGGCTACGGCTTCGCTGAATATTGGTCGTCATGTGGCCGAAATGGCGGCCCACTAAGCCCGTCTGAATGGCTTCGAAGGCCCCACATCACTGGCTCAATCGCCCGTCGGCTATTGAACCTCGGCGGGATTGGGCAGAAAGCGTCCGCCACTCATGAACATGCCGTTGTCACAGGGCGAGCACCATTCGATCTGAACGTTGTACTGGAACTCACGAGTCTCGCTGGCCATCTTTACGATCACTTCACCCGGAGTCACGGCACCACGATGAAGCAGGCCAATTCCGGTGCGACTAATTTCGCGAGTCATCGACGCAATCGTGTTGCCACGTGAAGTTCGAATCTCTGCGGGAACCGACAACTCCAGACGTTCATTCGTCCGAACGTTCGTCGTGTTCGGCTTACCGATGCTCTCGAGAACTCGGCGAAGATCATCGATTGTGGGGCGGCTCCATGGATCCTGCGTCATGACGGACTCCTGCTGACAGGTCGAGCGACCGTCTCAGCAAATGGGGACTGCGACTTACCAAAAAAACATGCAGACGACATCCACTCATGTCGTCTGCGTGAATCTAACAGTAGGTCGCAACTTCGGAGTCAGCAGGAATCGTTCATCGAAAACCAGAGATTTCTCTACCCCTGAGCAGGCAATTGATTCGCTACCGTCGGCTTTTTACGGCCTGGAGCGAACAGAAGGGCCGCAACGATTATCCCGCCGATGACGAGTACGATGTTGCGATAGCTAAAGGTCGATGGCAGCTTGACGGCAGGACCATTCGCTTTGCTGTCCGCATTCTCGCGAATCACTGGAGCCGCTGGAACAGAAGCATCGGTCATGTCACCTGTCGGCACGGCCTGAAGATTCGTGACCAGCGGAGCATTGCCGTCACCCGAGAAGAATCGATCTTCCTTCAGGCCAGACGGAGTGTCGAGGGCTGCTCCCAGTTCGCGGCCATTCGATGCCGTTCGCACTGGTACGCCTCGACGACCACCAGAACCTGTCTTCCCCTGAGGAGCTGCAGTCCATTCGTCGGCATCCGGAGCAGTCGCGGCAGGTGCTCCACCGGAGTTGCGGGCTCCGGAGAACATCGCTGCGAACTGGTCAACAGTCTTGTCAATGACTTTTCGAGCAAGATCAGGGTTCTGCCCCGAGCCGTCCACAGAGGCAACATCGGCTTCGGATTCTTCGCCCTTCCAGCCACCAGTCGACGCTGGCTTCTTTGCCTGACGACCGCCATTGCCGGATACTGCTTCGGTTCCAAAGATGTCATCGGCCTGAGCCACTTTCACATCATCTGTGTTTTTCTCAGCGGATGATGATCGAGCCGTTGCAGTCTTTTTCTTCTTCGGCGCAACGGGCTTTTCAACGGGTTCGAACAAGCTGTCGAATTCATCGACAGAGGCAACAGCCTGCTTGCCAGTCGCACGGGCCTGCTTCGTAGCGGACTTGCTTGTCTCCGCGACACTCTCTGCGAAGTCGTCCGCTGCGTCTTCCGCCGCTTCAAACTCTTCATCGAGTTTCGCTTCCTTCCGTACTTTTGAAGCGGCCGCCTTCTTCGCGGCCAGCAGTTCTTCGAATTCCGCCAGATTTTTATCAGCCGCAGTGTTAGCGTTCCCGGCAGACGAGGCCGCCTTCTTCTTCGACGCCGCCGCCCCAGCCGCAGCGCCTTCGACGCCTGCGACAATCACGTCCGAGCCTTCATCAGCAGCCGAGACTGCGGTTTCTGTAGTCTGCTGAAAATGCTTTTCGAACTTCTCAACAAGCAGATCGTCTTCCGCTTCGACAGCTTCTGTCGTTGCACTGACCTTCTTGACTGCGGTTGCTTTAACAGCAGCGATATCCTTCGTCGTCTTCGCCTTAACCGCGGAGGCAGCTTCCTCTGCCTTTGCTTTGGCGTAGTTCTTGCTGGCGACAACGACTTCGGTAGGAAGTTCATTCTCGAGGAACGGATCGGCTTCGATCGTTTCCTGTCGACGGAACGGATTCTTCCACCAGCCGCTCTTCTTGCCTTCTTCAGACTCATTCACGGCATCACCAGCATCGGCGATGGCTTCTGTTTCTTCAGCGGTCTTTTTCCCGAAGGGCAACCACGAAGCAAACTGGGGACCGGAATCGTCATCGCTGTTCTCTTTGGCGATGCATTCCTCTTCAAGCTCTTCCAGAGTCTTGTAGCCGGCGGTTTCATTGCGAGAAAACATGTTTCTCAATCCATTGCCAGCGCAGCCGGATGAAGAAATTAAGATCAGCGCGAGTCCACCGTTGATCAGTTTTCCGGACTGTGTCATCTCGTCACCCCTGTGTCTCTGTGACTCATCTGGCGAGCCGCATCGAATGTGCGGAGCCAGAGAATCTCATCGATCGTATCGGCCGGATGAATCACGCGTCAGAACTCTGTCGTAAGGGTCGCAACAGTTCTGCAGCCAAAAATCTCTGGAAGTTGCGGTCGCAGAAAGCGGGCAATTGGGCCAGGGATCGAAGGGTGTGCGGGCAGGAAGTCAGCTGTTTTGTCAAATAACGCTCGAACCCTGGAATAGATTAAAGTACGACTTTTCCGTAGTTGCGAGCCCTTGCCTACGGATGAGCACAACTCGCTGCGATCGAACGCCCCGGCGCCGGAAACGCAATCGCAGTGAGCGAATGAGCGGCGCTCAGTTTTTCCCAGCCTTTCCAGGTTACGATCGTCTCCTTTCGATGAGCCAACAGAAAACGGCCCGGAGCTTCGTGAGAAACTCGGGCCGTAGAATCAATATTCAGCGGTTCGTTTCCTTCGTCCCATCCGAGACCAATGGTTTTCAGGCCTGAGGAGGAATCGGGTTCTTTTCAGGCTGCGGAACCAGCGGTGCAGCCTGTGGCACAACCGTCGCCGGAGAGACCACTGGTGCTGACTGCTCAGCAGGAACGATGATGACTTCAGATGAAGAATGCTGCACGGCTCCACCGGTTGAGGATTCCGTGGAGGTGCAGTCATTACACCCTGGAACCACGACCGGAGCAGGAACGGTAACGGGAGCAAGCTGCTCAACGCGTGGAGACAGCGGATACTCGGTCACCTTCATGCGAGGTACACCGGTGTCGATGACTCGAGCACCATTGACAGTTCGACATGGTGCTTTACCACAAGGAGTGGAACCACAGGGCGAACTTCCGCAAGGGCTGGAGCCGCACGATGAGCAGCCTGTTGTAGAAACCCCGCCACAGGCACCGCAGGCCGAAGTCTGCACCTGAGACGTCTCACAGCATCCCACGATGTCGCCATGTTTCTGGCTGTTGTTTTCACAATTGCTGTACGCCGAACCTGCCGTGTAAGCACAGCAGCGTCCCATGGTCCCGGCTTTGCGGAACGAAGAGTACGAGTACGATTGATCCAGAGCACCGATTGCTCCTGCAAGATCCTGCAGTTCGCCGTTGACCGACTTCTGCAAACAGGCCAGCCCGGTAATCAAGCCGATTACAAGCAGTGACCCGACGATAACAATCTCAGTAGACAGGATCACTCCGTGCTCATCCTGCCGAAGAGCCTTCAGCAGATTCAACATTCTAATTCTCCAAACTTGACACCAGAGGGAAAGAGATCCGCAACGACATGCTGCGGTGTTCGTTGGCAGACGATCAGCGGGCCTGCCAGCCGGATCCGTTTTCGATGACTTCTGCGGCAACAGCAGACGGCGATCTGCCAGCATGAACTGCGGCGATCAGCGACGACCTGAGTGCTTGATGATTCGTGGTGATGTGAGATGAAGTTCGCTCACCCGAAGCGAGAAAGGGGCCTCTCACAACCCCTTCTCGCGTCGGACGAACAATGCGGCTGAAATCGTTTCAGCCGAGCGCGGTTTCTCAGGCCGCTGGAAGGCGGTTTCTCAGGCCACCTTCTCCCTCTCTCGCTGTGAACGGAGCGGGTTGCAGTGCGATGGAATGTCTCTCTCGGGACAGCCCTGGATGGCTCTCTGTAAGTGGCAGCCAGGACCGTTCTCTCATTCCTCACAACTGTCGCAACCGTTAACGTCACAACGTCAGGAACAATTAGCACAGCCCGTGCCATACAAAAAATCGGTACAGTCGCTACAGCCGGACCATTGCCGCAACACGATATCCAGCAATGAGTTATGCATCGCGGCCATGAGTTTAGAGGGCCAGCTCAGTCCGGTTGTGCGCATCGTAAGGTTTACGACTTGTTTAACGATTATGATCACTATTCTGAACATAACGGTCGATGGGGTTCTGCGGGCGACTCCGAGGACTGCGAATAGCCAGTGCCAGAAGGCAAGTCGTGAGGCGACGATCCTGCCGATGAATCGTGTTGCTTGTTCCAGGGCGGAAAACAGGGGAGCAATCGGAACGAGCATCCAACATTCGGTCGCTTCGTTAACGCGTTGCTGGTATGGTCTGTCCATCTGCAACGGCAGTGAGCGACAGCGGTATGAGGAAAGGACAGCGGCAACAATGGCGAAGTGTTTGGTTACGGGCGGAGCAGGCTTTATTGGCAGTCACCTGACCGAACTCCTGCTGAGCCAGGGGCATGTCGTCGTGGTGCTGGATAATCTGTCCACCGGCCGCGCGCATAATCTGGATGCCGTTAAGCACAACAGCCGCCTGGAAATCCGCAATGGATCCATTACCGATCCTGTCGCGCTGGGCGAAGCCGTGCATGGCGTTGATATGATCTTTCATCTGGCCGCCGCCGTTGGCGTGAAGCTGGTCGCAGATGATCCCGTGCGAACGATCGAGACCAACATCTATCCGACCGATCATCTGCTGCGTCTGGCCGTGCAGGGTTCCGTCAAGAAATTCTTCCTCGCGTCGACCAGCGAAGTTTATGGCAAGCATCCTGGTGAGTCGTGGGTGGAAGATGACGACTTACATCTCGGCCCAACCAGCCGGCCACGCTGGGCTTATGGCTGCTCAAAAGCGATCGATGAATTCCTCGCTCTGGCGTATCACAAGAAGTTCGGTCTCGGTGTCACCGTTGGTCGTTTTTTCAACGTCGTGGGACCTCGACAGGTTGGCAATTATGGTATGGTCGTGCCTCGTTTCGTCGAAGCTGCTCTGCGAGGCGGCCCGGTCATTGTGTACGACGACGGATCACAGGTTCGCTGCTTCGCTCATGTTCGTGAGATTACTCAATGCATCGCTAAGCTGATGGCAACGGAGTCTGCAGAAGGGCGAGTCTTCAACATTGGCAGCGATCAGCCAGTCTCCATTCTGGACCTGGCGAAGCGAGTCATTGCGAAGACGAATCCAGGTGTTGAAGTCCAGTTTGTACCGTATGCTCAGGCCTACAGCGAAGACTTCGAAGATGTGCAGCGGCGAGTTCCCAATGTGAACCGGCTGTACGAAACGATTGGGCAGAAGCCCGTGACGACTCTGGATCAGATTCTGGACGACATCATCGCGTGGAAGCGCGAAGTAATGCAGGGGCAGGCATAGCATCAGTGCTTTGTAGCGCCGGCTTCAGCCGACGCTGATTGGGTTCTTCGTGAGGTCGTAGTGGATCTTGCTAAAGATCCCCTGGCTGCCGGACCTTTAGCAAGGTCCAGTACCCGAAATCCAAATCTTGACAAGGCGCTAGCCGCCGGTGTCAGTTCAATCAGCCGGAACGCGTTAGCTTCCGGTTTTCTATGGTGGCTTCAGCCGACGGCAATTGCGTGATTCGTGAGGTGGTAGTGGATCTTGCTAAAGATCCCCTGGCTGCCGGACCTTTAGCAAGGTCCAGTACCCGAAATCCAAATCTTGACAAGGCGCTAGCCGCCGGTGTCAGTTCAATCAGCCGGAACGCGTT
>JBILXT010000146.1:0-16517 GCA_044378235.1 Planctomycetaceae bacterium | reverse complement strand
GATTGCATTCTGCGAGCTTTCGAAGAAGTCGAACGAAATGGGGAGAAATTCTGGAATACGACGTTGGTCGTTCCGATGCAACATGAGCTTCTGGACCTGCGGCCGGGGATGACTCTGGAAGAGGCAGAGGCAAAGTTTGATCCGAAGGCGTTTCAGGACCGACTCGACACGCTGTGGAAAGACGGGGCGAGATTTGAGCTGGATCATTATCTTGGTCAGGCAACTGACGAGCCTTCATCGCGAGAGAGCAAAGTTCAGCCCGAAACCGAAAAGACGGACAGTCCCAAGGCCGCAGTACCCACAGAAGAAACACCGAAGGAAATGCCTGGTGATGACGACACCACTGGAGCCGACGTTCAGGAAGGCAATGAAGCAAATCAGGTTGCCACAACTCCCGTTCCCGCTGATGTTGCTTCTGCTGGTCCCGAGGTTCCAGAAAGTGCGGCTCCCGCGAATCCTGATGCCGCCAGGTTCCTCGGAGAATGGCGGCTTGCCCACACGTTTCATCACACCACATTGCCCGCGGATGCCCCCTGCGTCATCAGTCCTGTAAGCATCGTGATCGGGTCGTCAGAAGACCACGGGCCGCACAAATTTTCTTATACGCTTCGCGGCGAGCAGGAGATTGATCTGCGTCTGTTCGGCCAGGATGGTCTCAGTGCTCCGCTGTTGGGGCGGTACCAGTTCCAGGAGAGTCGTTTGTTCATTGCGTTTAACAACAATCCTGACGCCAAGGAGCGACCTCAAAACGCCACGATGGAAGACCTCGACAAAGACGTCGCTCTGATGATCTTCGAATTCGTGGGGGCGATTGACGAAGATGCCGCTGCTGGTTCGGGGAAATAGTTGACGTCGATGATTCCGACGCGGGGAGCCAGATGAACGTAGACCATGGCTATCCGTCCAGCGTTTTCCAGCCTGAGGTCACTACTACCGACTACAAAAACAATGCTGATTTGACCCCCAGCTTCCGCCAGACTTGCCCAGGCGGAGTTAGCCATGCAAGATACCTTGCGGGCGAAGCTGGTTGCGACGTAGATCCTTCGCTTACCCGATGAAGAATTAGGGGACTCAGCGATGGTGACTCGACGAAACTTCCTGGAAGCTTCCGGTGCCGGACTTCTTTCGGCCTTTGTGCTTCAGCCAGCTGCCTCCGCGGCGACATCACCGCGTAGTATTGCACGCAAGCGGCTGGCAGTGGTTACTACCGAGTGGCGATATCATTCGCATGCCTGGCACATGGCCGAACGGTTCCTCGTTGGATATCCGATGAATGGTGAATGGCATAAGCCGGAGCTGGATGTTGTTTCGGCCTATGTGGATCAGTTTCCGGAGAACGATCTCAGCCGGAAACGCTCCGAGGAGTTTGGCTTCCCGATCTACAAGACCGTTGCCGAGGCTCTTCGATGTGGTGGGAGCGAGCTGGCTGTTGATGCTGTGTTACTGATTGGTGAGCACGGCAAGTATGAACTCAGCGAGTATGGTCAGACGAAGTATCCTCGCTATGAGCTGTTCAAACAGGCGACAGACGTCTTTCGCAAGGATGGCCGATCTGTTCCCGTCTTCAACGACAAGCACCTGTCATGGAAGTGGGATTGGGCGAAGGAGATGTACGATCTCTCGAAGGAGCTGAATTTCGCGTTCGCCGCAGGGTCTTCTCTGCCGGGCACCTGGCGCATGCCTTCGATTGACATGCCTTATGGTGCCGAGGTTGAAGAATTGATGTGTCTTGCGATGGGTGGCATGGATAGCTATGACTTCCATGCCCTGGAAGTTATCCAATGCATGGCCGAACGGCGAAAAGGCGGCGAGACCGGTGTGGCCGCAGTTCATGGACTGAAGGGCGATGAGTTCTGGAAGGCGATGGATTCCGGATCATGGTCGGCCGGAGGCTGGGATTCGTCGTTGTTTCACGCCTGTTTGTCGCGATGCCAGACGTTGGCTCAGCCGGAATCGTTTAGTCATCGTTATCCGACTCGGCAGCAAATGCAGGAATGGGTCAAGGATCCTGTGGCCTATCGAATCGAGTATATCGACGGCACTAAAGCGACGATGCTGCTGATGAATGGGCTCGTCGGTGACTTTACGTTTGCCGCGAAATTGAAGAATGAGTCCAAGCCGCTTTCAACGCTGTTTTATCTGCCGCCCGTGCCGAACGTCATGTATTCCGCAGAACTCATGGCGAAGGCGGAAGCCACGTTTATCAAGGGAAAATCGCCATGTCCCCTTGAGAGAACTCTCCTGACAACGGGACTTGTAGAAGCTGGGGTCCAATCAGTTGGCAAAGGGCAGGTACGTTTGGAAACTCCACATCTCGCGATTCGCTACACCGCTCCGAAGGAATCACTCTTCGCGCAGCATTAAAGTGTGGTGGTGTTAGGTTGCGAGAGAGTTTTCGCGAGACCAACATCGGGATTCGGAGGAGGACACCGAGTCTGTCGGATGAGACTACAAACCGGGTAATGGAACGATCAGCATGACGAACAGCAATCCTGCTCTACCATCAGAATATCTGCAGTGGCTGAGAAAGCTCCCGGAGTTGCATGTTGTCCGATTTCAAAAGAATGAATGGCAGTTCTGGACAGAGGAAGAACTGCAGGAGATGACGCGAGTCAACAAGATCTCCTCGACTCATATTGGCATGATGGTTGGCTTTGTAGCCATGTATCGGTCGATGGGCCTTGCGGCCGCCAAGGGACCCGCAGGCAAGCCGTTCCCTTATGAGAAGCTGGAACGCTGTTTGGTCCTCGCGACAGACAACGAAGACTTTTTGGTTGTGAATCCAGACGAAGGATATTCAGTCTGGAAATTCTGCCCGGATTACTCGAAATCCGGAGAAGTCAAAGTCGTTGCCCCGAGTCTGACGGAATTCATGGAGCAGGCTGTTATTGAAGACGCGGATTTCGATGATTATGACGAGTGATAGGAAAAATGTGTCGCGTGTCAGGCATCATTAGTGTGTTGATATCGTTCAGGGCCGTAACAGACCAAGTCAATAACTGACGGTGTTACGGTCTTCTTTTGCGTTGGTTGTTGACCGCAAGTTCGTCCCCAACGCACAACAGCTCCTGCGGAAGCGGTGATGGTATCGCGAGTTCGCGATCAGCGGAGTTAGCATTTAGAACTGAAATTGTTCAGCCGATCAACCTGTAACACAGAGTCGCTGATTCCAGCAAAAAGCTCATTGGTCCTTCGCCAGTGTAAAGGGGTTTTATGCGTTCAAGCCGCCAGCGCCGCCGATTAATGGCTCATCGAAGTGACTTTACAACCGTCGATGTGGCGAGTGAGCCACTCGAGGGACGGGCTCTGCTGTCTGCAACGGTTCAGAGTTTTGCGAATATCAATCTGACCAACCCGTGGGCGACGGTTCATGAAATCGAAGCTGTTGGTTCTGATGTGTATTTCGTGGCCTCCGAGAACAATAGTTCGTCACTCGACCTTTGGAAGTCTGACGGCACCACAACGGGCACGATACGCCTGGCGGGCCTGGGATCGAAGGGTTCCGGGCCGCATCATTTGACGAACGTTAATGGCACATTGTTCTTCCGCGGCTACTCTGCTGCAGAAGGGCATGAACTTTGGAAGACAAACGGGACTGTTACCGGGACTACTCTTATCAGGTCTTTGAAGCCGGGGCCAGCCGGAACAACCTTGAATAATTTCACCAGCCTTAACGGTGCTCTTTATTTTTCTGCTGAAGGCCACCTGCATCGCAGCAATGGAACATCTGCCGGAACAATTCGCATTAAGGATCTGGTTCCCGGAGTCAGCGATGAAGTTTCGCACATCGAGACTGTGGGAAACACGTTGTTCTTTGCGGCCAGGAGTACGTCTACAGGTTTTGACCTTTATCGCTCGAATGGCATCGGTGCGGGAACGGTTCGTATGACGGACGTTCCGTCAGGAACTCTGTCAAATCTGACGAAGGTTGGAGCAAGCCTGTTCTTTGTACGTAATCATCATGAGCTTTGGAAGACCTCGAGTGACCTGCAGACCGCCAACCTTGTCAAAAGCTATGAGAGCTTCGGTTTGTTGGGTGAGCTGACAGATGTCAATGGAACCGTGTTCTTCAATAGCAATAACAACGAGATTCTGAAAAGCGATGGTACGTCAGAAGGTACAGTCTCTCTTCGTTACATCGGAGATGCTGCACACAATCTGTTTGGCTGGAACGGCGCTCTTTATTTCTCCGGCGGTACATCTTTTCAGGGAAATGGCGAGGAACTCTGGCGAAGTGATGGGACGACGAACGGAACCGTGCAGTTGAAGGACATCAATACCGACTTCAATGAAGGGTATGGCTTCGGTTCGTATCCCAGCGGATTTCTGGAGTTCAATGGTCAACTGCATTTTCATGCTGGAGGACTTTGGAAAACGAACGGAACAACGGCAGGCACGGTTGCTGTCGATGCAGTCTCATCACCTTTGATGGCAAATGCCAATGGTACTCTTTATTACTTTAGTCCACTTGCGGGTGGAATGGGATTAAGGAAGCTTGCGTCAGGTTCTGTCGGTCCAGTTAATGTTCCTCGTAGCGGATCGGGTACCGGTCATTCGAATCCGACAAAACCGGTACTCCACAACGGCGCTGTTTATTTTGTTGCCGACGACAGCGTTACAGGGCATGAACTGCGGCGCCGCAACAGCAATGGAACAATCGACCTGATTGCGGATATTACTCCTGGTCCCGCCGGTACGTTGATTGGCCAGATGATCAGCATGAATGGGCTGCTGTACTTCACTGCCTTCATGAGTAACTTAGGTCAATCGCTTTGGAGAACGGATGGTACAACGGCTGGTACGATCAAGCTTGCGGGAGTCACCTTGTTGCAGACAGGTGTAAATGAGCCGATGATGGTCGCTGCTGGTGATCTGATTTTCTTTGCTGGCTCGACGAATGTCGGTGTAGAGCTCTGGAAGACGGATGGTACGGTTTCAGGGACGGCGTTGGTGAAGGATATAGATCCGGGCACGACCAACGGTTACTACGGTGTTTACCCGAGATCCTCGTCACCTTCGAGTTTGACGAATGTTAACGGCACTCTTTTCTTTGCTGCCTCTGATGGGGCGAATGGTCGAGAGCTCTGGAAAAGTGATGGAACGACTGCCGGCACTGTTGTTGTGAAGGATCTTTTTCCTGGATCGCAGCAGTACTATCCTTATGAAGTATATTCGTCCGGTCCGACGGCCTTTGCGAATCGCAATGGAGTGCTGCACTTCCTTGCTCGAGATGCCACTGGAGTTCGCTTCTGGGAAAGCAATGGCCAGTCAGAAGGGACACTCCCGGTGAGTTCTGTCATCCCGGATCTTCAGAATGTTGGCCCGGTGCTTGATGTCGATGGCCGGCTGTTTTTTGTTGGCGCAAAAGGATCCATTACTCAGGAATTGTGGACGAGCGACCGGACGGTTGCAGGAACGACTTTCCTGAAGGACATTCGTCCGGGCAGCTCTTCTTCGCAAATCAGCAATATGACGGGAATGGATGGCCTGCTTTACTTCACGGCCAACGATGGAGTTCACGGCATTGAACTTTGGCGGAGCAATGGTACAGCTTCCGGAACTGTCATGGTACGAGATATCCGGATTGGTTCGGTGCAGGATCAGCCGGGAAGCTCAGACCCGCAAGAGCTGACTCCGATCAATGGCGTCCTCTACTTCACCGCTGATGACGGCAAGAACGGCGTTGAACTCTGGCGAACCAACGGAACGGCGGCCGGTGCGACAAAAATTTCAGAGTTAGTCTCGGGGCTCGGCAGCACACGTCCAACTGGCTTGACGGCCTGGAACAATAGCTTGTTGTTCTCCGGCAACTCCGCATTGGGACGTGAACTTTGGCGAGTTCGTTCGGCTCCGCCAGTGCTTTCGTTTTCAACGACGGATGTCATTTTTACGGAAGGTGCGGCTCCCGCACCACTGACTCCAGATGCGATATTGACAGACGTGGATACGTCTATTCTTGTCGGGGGTCAGTTGACGATCTCGATTGTGAATCCGAAGGCCGGTGATGAAATCCGCATTGCCGGAAGTTCTCTTATCGGTCAGGTGGGAAGTTCGGTTCAATACCTGAATATCGGTATGGGAACGACTCCGCCGACAATCAGCAAGACGACGTTGACAGTAAATCTGAACCTTAACGCGACGACTTCACGGGTTCAGGAACTGCTTCGAGCCGTAGCATTCTTTTCCGGCTCAGATTCTCCGAGTTCTGTTGTTCGTAACGTACGAATCACGTTGACCGACGGAGAAGGCGGCAAGCTGGTACGCGCACGTCGAGTTCAGGTGACGCCTGTTAATGACACACCTACCCTCAATACTTCTGCATCTGTGAATTACCAACGTAATAACTCGGCTGGGGCGGCATTTGCCGCAACTGCTCTCATCACAGA
Organism: Planctomycetaceae bacterium; assembly: GCA_044378235.1. Classification (GTDB taxonomy): domain Bacteria; phylum Planctomycetota; class Planctomycetia; order Planctomycetales; family Planctomycetaceae; genus SXXK01. The sequence goes on along the minus strand of JBILXT010000146.1, from coordinate 10,131 downwards.
TGTCGACAGTTTCAGTATCGACGGGGGAGAGTTGCAAATCTCCGTGACTGGTGGAGAAATGGAGGCGAACAGGATCTTTCTCAGCGGAGCCGGATTTACTCTTGATGATAGTGGCAACCTGCTTCGTGCCGGAGTGATTATCGGGGCGTTGAATCCGAATGCTGGTCTGGGAGTTAACTCCTTCCGGGTGACATTCAACTCTAATGCCAGACTTGGGCATGCTCAACAACTATTGAGATCGCTTCGGTTTGGAACTGTCGGCAGCACCTCGAATCAGGATCGTCAGGTGACGATCAGCCTTAACGATGGCGACGGAGGATTAGGCACGGTGATCAGCAACGTCATCGTGAAGGTCACATCCTGAGCCTTCGGACAGCCGCAAGCGATTTCGAAGATCCCGGCGTTATGCCATAGCATTGCTTTGATGTGGTCTCGCTGATTACCTGGAGAAAACCTTCTTCAGCGTCAGCATCGTCTCTGACTGACGCTGCGTGACCAACTCGCGGGCTTTCTGAGTACGTTCGCGGGCGGCGAGGGGATCTTTCGCCATTGCCAGAACTGTAGCTGGAAGTTTGCTGCAGTCTTCTTCTTTGTCGAAGTCAAACAGCCAGTCTCCCAGTCCAATATCTCGCCACATGAAGCCCTTGCTGGTCTGCTCTTCGAATCGACAAACGATGGCCGGGATGCCGTTTCCAACCGCCATGATTGGTGAATGCATCTCACTCCCAAAGAGTCCAGCGCTGCGAACGTAAACGCTGAGAGCCATGTCCGTGAGCCAGAATTTCTCTTTCCAGACGACGCGCGATTTCACATCGTCTGGTAGTTTGTTAAAAAGTAGTTCCTTGCCTACGGCCATTTGAGTCATGTCTTCAGGGCACAACAGAACTTTCAGATCTGTTTCGCGAATGACGGAGATGATCGCTTCTCTTATCGGAGCGTGATCATGTTCCTTCATGGCCTCATTGCGGGCGTGACGTTTTTCGTCATACGGACGTTTGCTGCCGGGAATGCTCCAGTAGGGCGTGTATCTCAGGCGAGACAGGCAGCAGAGAAATTTTCCCTCTTCAAGCTGATTGGCGTTAAGGAATTCTGTGGCCTGTGCGTCGTCTCTGAGATCGCATGCGAATGCTCCGTCCGGTGCGAACTCCATAACCGGGCAGGACACGCCTTCTTCTTTTGCTCGCGCGAGCGATACCGAATCCCGAAAGTAGACGAATTGAGCCTGGCTGAGCAGCGACTTGTCGTCGCCCGATAAAAATGAGCCGTGTGTAATGCCATAGACACCGAAAGGCTTGCCGGTCTGTTTGACGTACGCAGCCACATCTTTTGCGGCGACAAGTGAAGGGCCGGAACCGTGCAGCAAAAAGTCCGACCATGCAATGGCGTCGGCAAGTTCGGGGTTCGAAGCAGAACCGTCAGCCTTGATGGTGCCTTTTACGATCTTCAGTTTCGGAAAACGGTGATGTTCCATCGCCGCGACTTCAGCGCTGAGATCACCTGAAGCCCACAGGATCACTTCGGCTTCCGGGATATACTTTTCGAGCAGTGCCAATACGCCCGGAGTATGTGCGATGTCGCCGATATTCACGACCTGCCACGAAGACCTCAACAGGATATGAGGTGCTCGAGATTCCTGAACGGAAAAACATCGGCTCCCGGTGATCGTGAAGAGTCCTGCGGCAGAAGAGCGAAGGAATTGTCGGCGTAGCATGTTCCACTTCCGAAAGTACAGAGCAGCGAATTGAATCAGTCAGCGTGTGACAAAACTTTTGACTCGGACGGCATCGAAGCTCATCGTCTGACGCCCGCGTTCATTAGAGTACGTAAGTGAAGGCGTATCGACGAGTGTTACGGTCCGCGAAAAATCGAACCGATCGTTTTCGCGATGTTCGGATCCTCATGAACGCAGTAGCTACCTTCACGACTTCTTCTTTGGCCAACGAACAATTGAGAGCGAAAGAGTTCCCATGCTTCGATTTCTGTTATTCGCGTCTCTTTCGTTGATCGTCGGTCAGTCCACGATTGCTCAACAGCCAGAAAGCGTTCAGGAGCTGTGGGCCGACTTTGACCCTCGACAGGATCTTCTTGAGACGGAGATTATTCGTGAATGGCAGGAAGACGACGGTGTCTTTCGCCATGTCAAATTTCTCGTCGGGACGTTCAAGGGCCAGCCGGCTCGAATGACAGCGATCTATGGGTTTCCGAAGGCTTCCGGGCAAAAGTTTCCCGGAGTGATGCATATTCATGGCGGCGGTCAGCGCGGATCGCTCAGTGAAGTCAAGCTCCTGGTTGCTCGCGGGTACGCAGGGCTGTCCGTGAACTGGGGCGGATCGGGAAATGGTCAGGCTCCGTTTAACTCCGTCGAAGGGGCAAAGGAGAATGACCCAAACACGGACTGGGGAGCAGTCGATCCGACGCAGCTCAACGTTGCCGGTTACTTCAGTGTGTTGCCCGGCCCAAAACAATACTTTGAAGACCGCGAACATCCGAAGAATAACAATTGGTATCTGCTGACCCTGGGATGCCGTCGAGGCTTAACATTTCTGGAACAGCAGCCGGAAGTTGATGCTGAGCGATTGGGAGTGCATGGCTTTTCCATGGGAGGTAACCTCAGCATGTATGTGGCCGGCACAGATAATCGAGTCAAAGCTGCTGTCCCGGCCGTGGGAGGTCAGGGATGGCGTTGGGAGAAGCATGAGTTTCTGGATGGAGGCGCAGGTCAGCAGGATTATGTTCGTGGAGATCTCGATGTCTTTCGTCGAACGCTCAGCTTTGAAAGTTACGCCCCATTGATTCAGTGTCCCGTTTTGCATCGAAGTGCGACGAATGATTTTCATGGCTGGATGGACGATGTTTATCGAACCAACGAGTTGATTCAGAATCAGCCGATCCGTTACGCATGGACACCGCATCACAATCATCGACTGTCTCCCGAAGTTGCCGTGACCATGCTGTTGTGGCTGGATCATTATCTGAAAGATGCCCCTTCGCTTCCGGAGACTCCGGAAACCAGGCTGCCCCTGCGGGCTCAGGAGGTCCCTTCGATTCAGGTAACTCCGGATACCTCATGGCCGGTCGAACGATGCGAGATTTTCTATAGCGTGGATCCGGATCCTCGAGCACGATTCTGGCGGAGTGCTGGGGTTGCTCGCAATGGCGACGTCTTTGAAGCTCAGTTGCCTTTGCACTCGGTTGATCTTCCGCTGTTTGCCTTCAGTAATGTGTACTACAGATTACCGAAGGACGAGTCGATGAAGCAGATTCCGGGGATAAGTGAGCCCATTCGGCAATTCTGCCTGAGTAGCAAGTTTCACACGATCACACCGCAAACGCTGCAGCTTGAGAAGCCTGTGATCACTGTCGCGGCTGAGGACGTCATCGACGATTTCTCAAACGGATTCAGAGATTGGTATGAACTCAATGGCGGGCATGTCAGTCTGCGGGAACTTTGGACGCGCAAAGTGAGCGATCCGATCTGGCGAGGTGCTGACGGTGATAAGCTCTGTTTAACTTTAAAGATGCCAGAGACGAATCATTTTTCTATCGTGCTGGTCGAGAACGAATGGAGAAACTACCGAGGTCCCCGGAGAACATTCGCGTGTACTCGAGAAATTCAGGGCAGTGCAGGGGAGCAGGAAATCATCTTCGAGTTGAGTGACTTTCAAAGTTTGAAGGACGGGGACGGTCCACTGAAGTCATGGTCTCAACTGGATCTGCTTGGAATGTGTGCCGGGTTCAATGATGGTCGTGGCAAACAAGCATCGCAATGGCGCGGACCTGTTCCGGAATTTGTGCGTCTGAAATGGCTTCGGCCTGAATGATGTGATGAGTCTCACAGTAAAAGATCACGTCGGAGTTCCGTTGGACACTTCGCACAGACGATCCATTTCGTCTGACTCTTGCTCCTGAGTGACATTATGCGACCATCCCTGTTCGTTTGGCAGAAGGCATTGGCCTTCTGTGACGATTCAGAATGGAACTCAACCCACACAGGACCACTCATGATTCGATCGATTGTTTTCGCCAGTCTTTTTCTGGCATCGTCCAATGTCCTCGCGGCCGGAGCGGATTTCGAAGGCGCGAAGGTCATCACCTACTTCGGCTATACCTCTGCCATTGAGCTGACAAACTCGTCGGTCAAGGTTGTGCTTTGCCCCGAGGTTGGTGGCCGAGTGCTGGAGTATTCCTTGAAGGGTAAGAACAGTCTGTATCTTTCGGATGCGGAGAAATCGTGGAAACCTGGCGATCCGCCTCAGGGTTCTGCTGGTCGCTTTGATATCGGGCCGGAGTTGGTGATTCCACAGAGAAAAACACTGTGGAGCGGAGCATGGAAGGGTGAGATCATCGGACCTCGTCATGCACGTTTGACAAGTCCGGATGATTCCTCGACCGGGACAAGGCTCGTTCGTGATTTCGTGCTGGATGCGTCGACTACAAAGCTTTCGTGTACTCAGACGATCCATAACATTTCCAACAGCACAACCGAATGGTGTCATTGGAGTCGCACGTTTGCCGTGGGAAAGGGAATCTGTCTGATCCCGCTCACTCAGCCCAGCCGATTTCCCAATAGCTATGTGATGTACGAAGAAGGTTCGCTGATCAATATGAAGCCCGAGGATCCAAACATTCGCGTGCGTGATGGATTTGTTGAGATCCTGAAGGCTCCTCGAAAGCCGAAGCTCGGCTTCGACAGTTATGGCGGGGCGATTGCGTATCTGGCCCCCAACGATCTGCTGTTCCTGAAGCGGTTCAAGACGTTTCCGGATCGAGTTTACAACGAAGCCGCCGGACTGACCGTTTCCGTTTGGTATCCGGACGGCGACATGATTGAACTGGAGCCGATCGGACCACGAGAGCGATTGCAGCCCGGGGAGTCAGCGAGTTTCACCGAAGATTGGTGGCTGGCCGAGATGAAGTATCCGGAAAACAGTGAGGCGGATCTGAATGCTTTGAAGGCCGCCATGGAGCAGTTGAAATAGGTGAATCAGCCGCCTTGCGTCGAATCGGCAAACATCGTGCCATTCAAGAATAACGGAGTTGGCGGCAATCTTCCTGTAGGAACGAATAACGATCGCCGATTAAACTGCGTAAGGAAGCTTGGCCGTCGAAAGACGACCCGGTCATTTCAGACCTGTCCTCTGTAACCCCGACGGAGATCTCAAACCAACCGCGTAGACCCGGATCAATAAGAGTGCATGTTTAACATGACTCGATCCTCGACTGTCTCGCACAGCATCCACCGTTCGCAGTTCAGGACAACTCTGAAGCCCTCATGGCCGTGGTCAGGTCAAACTGATCACGGCCATTTTCGTTGATGTCGTTCGATGTTGGAATAAGGCCGCGGCCTGCAAATAACCGACCACCCAGGCGAGCGGCCGGTGTGAACCGGCCGGTACCCGCTCATGACACGACCTCAGCTAAATCTTTTCCACGCTGCTGCCCAAAAGCGTGCAGCTATCTGCGGCAGAGTGCAGGACCAGTTCGCGAATAATCGCAAGATTCCGGCACTCACCGTACGGCTTGCGCCGTGACGCTACTTTGAGAGGTAGGCTTCTTCCTGAGAGGCAGACTACTTCCAGCGATAAACAATCAACGCATCCAGAGCACGCACGAAGACCTGATCATCTGCCACGGCCAGATGGGCCCATGTAGATGCGTCGCTGACGTGTCGAGACGACAGTTGGGAATACTCAGTGGGGTTGGCATTGATCAAGATCAGATCACCGGCTGAATCCAGCGCGAGGAGCTTCGATCCGTTGGAGACGATGCTCCAGTAATCGCCAAAGGGAGTCGTTCGCCAGAGCGACTCACCGCTCTGAGGTTCAATGCAACTAAAACGCTTATTGCGGAGATGCAGGTAGATCTTTTCGTCGATGACAACCGGAGAAGACATGTACGCTTCTGTGGTGTTCTTCCAGAGTTGCTGAACTTCAAACTCGGTTGCCGATCCTGGAGCGGCTTTCTTGACCTCATATAGTGTTGCGCCACCGCCGTAGCTGCTGGTGAAGATACGATTGCCAATCACGGTTGGTGTGAGAATGTTCATGTCTCGAAAAGATGGAATATCGATGGTCCAAAGTTCCGTGCCTTTGTCTGGATCGACTCCGCACAATCTTGCCCGCGTCTGAACGACCAATTGCCGGATCCCCGCGACTTCTGCAAGGACAGGCGACGAAAAGGCGCCGCCCATCATTCCGCCTTCCTCTTTAAGGCTTCTCCAGACGATGGTTCCGGAAGAACAGTCGATCTTGACCAGTCCCCCCGACGTCTGCACGAACAGGAAACCACCATCGATCAGAGGCGAACAAACGGAACCAAATGTCTGACCATTTGTTCCGAACTCTTTTTTGAAGTCGATTCGCCAGGCTTCTTTTCCTGTTGCTCCATCCAGAGCGACGAGCTCGTCAACCATTCCTGCGACGTAAAGCTTCTGTCCGTCATAGATCGGTGTTGAACGAATCCAGCTTCCGTTGGATGCCGCGAAAAATGGTACGGTCATTGCGCCGGGCCATTCGACGTTCCAGAGTTCTTTGCCGGTTTCTCGGTCCAGCGCTTTGACGACTTCCTTTTCCTTGTTGACCGTTTCAGTGACGAAGACTTTGTCAGCTGTCACGATTGGGCCTGAGTAGCTTGACTGCAATGGAACGCGGTACATTTCGACCAGCGAGTTCTCATCCAGTGTTTCAGGCCATGGGGCCGCTGTAATGGCACATGTTCGAGAAGGTCCTCTCCACTGAGTCCATTCTGCTCGTTCCGCCGCACAGAGAACTGCGGGGACCGTGATGATGAGAGAACAGAACAGGGCAGACAGGCTTCGCATAAACAATGTTCCTATTGGCATCTACTGATGAAAATCATCTCGGGATTTGGAGTAAGGAGCCGACAACAGACCAGCAATGGGACTCTGCGACTGCTCAATCCATAATGAACGTTTTAGACAGGGCGTCGATTCTGTCCAGTTAGCCGCTATTTCTTTCTGCGGCGCTTGGTTGCAGGTGTTTTGATGACTGCCATTGCAGGCTGCAACCTGTGAAGTACCGCGATCACGAATTCTTTGGCTTTGGGGTACATGTCCTCTGAGGAGCTTCCTCGTGGTCCGGCGATGTTCAGCACGCGGATCTCTTCGCGGTGAATCCATTCGACGACCGATTCCACCTTTTCCGAGGGAGATTCATCGACAGTGAGGAGACCGGATGATTTCGGGGCTGCCAGATGTTCAATCTTCAGTGGTTTGCCGTGGGATTTCGCAGCATCGACCGTGAGTCGAGTTCCGCTGGAGATTTCGTTGAGTACCAGGATCAGAGTGCCGTCCGAATCTCGCACGTTCCACTCGGTCCGAACGGCGTAAGAGCGAGCCGCCGTCTCGCGGAGTGGATATTTTGTCGGAACCGAACCATCTTCTGAACGGCGATCTCGAGGACACCAGCCTCCCACTTCAAACCCCAGCTCCATCGCGGCATCAAGCGCGGCGCGGTCGACTCCGGTCTGGCCTCCAGAGACGACCTTGAGCGAACTGGAGCTGGAATCGGCCGAAGTAATGGTTGCAATCCTTTGTGCAGGTCGGATCGATTTGCTGCGATCAGGGCAGGGCTAACGAGTAAGACTACCAGCCGCGTGATTCATCATGTGGAATTCGAGCGGGGTTACAGTCGGCATCAAGACGACGCGGAAACTAATGCCAGCCCTTCAGAGTCACCTCGACGCTTCGCGAACCACCTTCATCCTGAAGTCCATTGCTTCGAATGTGGAGCATGATCTTGTCGCCGACATCGAAACTTCGCAGTTGAGTGACAAGCTGATCAAAGTCCGTCAGCTTTTTGCCATTCATGGCGACGATGAGATCTCCTGAACTAATGCCGGCCGCGTCTGCAGAAGAACCCTTCTGCACGCTTCCCACCAGAATTCCTTCTTCAACACCAAATCGTGGTTCGTTCAGGACACCAAGACAAACTCGTCCGCGTTCTGCAATTTGCGTGTCTCCAAAAGTGCCCTTGAGAATCGCGACCTGTTCAATCGCCAGAGGGTGGCCATCGATCAGGTAAATGGAAACCAAACGAGGTTGAGTCATAAACGATTCTGTTTGAAGCGAATCCAGTCGCTTCAGCAATTCAAAAGCTCGGTCATTGCCGGGCCAGTTCTTATCGATATAGATCTTCAGATGTCGCGAAGATGTTGGATCAGCCTGTCCAAACATTTGAGGAGGGGCATCCGAGTTCTGCTTCCACAGTTCTGAAGGATCTTTGGGTGAAAGCGGCACATTCATGGAAACCAGTTCCACCACGGCAATTTCAGTGCGGCGTTGCCAATGGCGGTCGAGAACGTCGCGGGCCGTTTCTGAAACAAACCAGCGTTCAGAATGTGCTGATTTCTCAAGGGCTTCTGACGTGATGCGGACATCGTCGGAATCTAATGCGGCCTGTTCGTAGCGAAGTTCAAGGACTTCGATAATTCTTCGAGCCGACTCGCTGTCTTTGCCCGTTTCCAGAACCTTACAGATCTCCTGGAGCTGTTGGCCCTGGGCATTTCGAAGCGTCGCAACGGCCGTCTGTCGACGAGCAAACTCCGGAGAACCTAGATCGGCAATGAGTTGAGTGATTTCGTTCGAGACGGTGGTGTCTGGTGATGCCTTAGGCGAACGGTCGCTGACGGCTGGTGTCTCCTCCCCGGCTTGGGGTGGGTCGCCAACGACAATCGATGCTGCAGAATTCAACAGAATTGGAAGCAGGATGAACTGCAGCATGCGGGAAAACACTCGGCAGGATTTCATGGAACGCAAACTCCTGTTGAGAAACAGTATGCCCTGCATTGTTTCCGGATAGCTCGGGTTCCGCAAGACCGAGGATTCCATAAGACAGGCTGTCAAAAGGATTGTACAGTGGCTAAAGAGTTGATCGCGGATTTGCGGTCACCTGAGCGGACTGGAAAAACGTGATTTATGCTGCAAATAGTACTGCTTTTGTTTATCGTGCTGGATCCTTTCGGGAATCTGGTCACGATCAATTCACTGCTTCACAATCTGGACGCGAAGAAACGCCGAAATGTGATGCTCCGCGAGAGTCTGATCGCGATGCTGATCCTGTTGGCCTCTGTTTTCGCGGGCGGCCCCATCATGTCAGCGCTGGGGTTGAAGCCCTATGCATTGGGGATCGCGGGCGGAATTGTGCTCTTCATGATCGCCATGGGGATGGTGTTTCCGGCACGGCGAGTTGTTGATGAAGAGGACGTCGGGGATCCTGTCATTGTGCCGATTGCGATGCCGTTTATTGCCGGCCCCAGCACGATTTCACTGATTCTGCTGCTTGCGGAAAAGCATGATCGTTGGACGGTCGCGATGGCGGTCTTGATCGCCGGCACGATCTCGGCCATGATCCTGACACTCTCACCGGCGATCTACGCGTTTCTTGGCCATCGCGGTTCGCGAGCGATGGAGCGGCTCATGGGAATGCTGCTGGTCATGATGTCCGTACAAATGGTGCTGGACGGAATTCAGGCTTACCTGCTGACCAACGCTGGATGATCTGTTGGCGGAAACTGCGAACGTGGGAAATTTCAGCACGATTGAAATTGCTTGATGAGACCAGGCTCATCCCATTGTGAAGGCTGCCAGCACTTCGTCTGGGATTTCATATCCTATACCGGGCTTGGTCGGGATCTTGATCGTTCCGTTGCTGACCGGAAATCCAGCGCTCTGGAGTTCTCGACGAAGCGGCGATTCAAATACCTCCGCCGGAGCGAACTCAATGAAGGGTGTAATCGGCGAGTAGGCTGCCAGGTGTACGGAAGCAGCTCCGAGGATCTGGGTGGACCAGTTGCCAGGGCACACCTGAGCTCCGCGCGGGAGAGCCAGTTCCACGATGCGTTTGGCTTCGGTGAGTCCTCCGCAGGTCGTCATGTAAGGCTGCACGACAGTTACGCCGCCGCGATCCATCATGTCCAGAAATTCCCAGCGAGTGACGCCGTGCTCACCCATGGCGAGCGGTATGCAGGTCTTTGCAGCAAGCTTTGCATAAGGTTCTGGGTTGTCGACCGGAAAAGGGGTCTCAAAGAATGTGAGGTTGAGTTCTTCCAGTTCTCGACAAACGCGAACAGCCGTCGGAACATCGTTGAACAAATAACCCACATCAACCATCA
>JBILXT010000145.1:0-16533 GCA_044378235.1 Planctomycetaceae bacterium | reverse complement strand
TTTTGATTCTTCAACGCGACTTTTTTCAAGTCGATCAATCTCACTGTAGACCTCCGCCAGACCTTCGGAATCCGAAGCGTGGAAATAGGTTCCGCCCGTCGTTTGAGCGATCTCACGCAGCAGTTCTTCATCAACGCGAAAGCGAGCCGGCACCAGCACGGTTCTGCCGAACTCATCTTCCTGCGGCACAGGCACCACATCGTTGCGACCAATTCCTATCGTGTAGACCTTGATGCCAAGCTCTTTCGCGATCGCTGCGGCCTCACGTGGCTCGATGGCACCGGCATTGTTGTCACCGTCGGTCAGCAGCACCATCACTTTGCTTTTGGAATTCGTGTCACGCAGGCGATCGGCGGCCAGAGCGAGTCCATCTCCAATCGCAGTGGCCAGCTCTTCCTGCATTGATTCCGCATTCAGGATACGTCCTTGTCCGTCGCGAACGGCTTTGGGAATCTGCAGGCTGTTGATGATGTCAACCAGTGCACCGTGGTCGAGAGTGAGCGGGCATTTGCTGTCGGCGAATCCTCCAAAGGCGACGACACCAATGAGGTCGTCCTTCCGTCCGGCAAGTTTGTTGTCATCGGAGCCGAGGACAAAGTTCGTGATCACATGCTTCACGGCTTCAAGGCGATTGACATTCTGGCCATCGAGCTCAAAGTCGAGAGCCTCCATTGAGCCTGAGACGTCCAGGACGATCTCGATGGCAATCCCTTCGCCCGTCATCCGGGATTCCGACTTTCCGGCTTGAGGTCTTGCGAGAGCGAGCGTCAGAAGGACCAATCCAAGGCCGTAGCACCAGGGCAGGATTCGGCGAATTTGCTGCATCCACGTGACGGGCAAGGATTTGAAGGTAGCGATGCTGGAGAATAGTACGCTTACCCGGCGACGGGTTCGAAGGCGAAATGCCGCAAAACCGATCACGATCGGCAGCAGTAAAAGGAAAATCCAAGTGTAAAACCTGAAGGAGTCCATGGGTGGAGAATAACAGGATATGCCGGGGTTTTCAAAATCCCCTTGATTCCAACGCGAAGCGTTAATGACTGAAACAAAAAAAGCCGCCTGGCTGCTTATGCACACCAGACGGCTTTCGAATCAGCCAGTCATCGCTTAAACCGATTAGAACTCGTTGCTGCTTAGCGGGTTCTCTGGGAAGAATAGGGCGACCCCTGTACGCTTTACAGCACCATTGGGAGTCACAAGCCGAGTGTAAACATTACGATCAATGTTTTCCGTAAGAGTCTTAACTGTTCCGTCACAGAACGAAGCGACAATGATTCCAATGTGCTTGCTGTTAGGGAACGGTGAGCCTCCGTCCGGTCCATTCTTGAACGCGTTAATATACGCCGATCCACCCGAGACAGGGGCAACAATGTTTTGCATGTTGCCGAAGACCCCAGGGGCAGCGTTAGCTGCAACGACAGGCACAACAAAACCACAGCTGCGAATCGATGGGTCCGCCCATGTTCCCACGCCACCCGCTGGCAGGAAGGTCGCCAATGCGGGTGGAGCAGCCGTATTCTGGCCAGCATTTACGTTCTCGGAGAACATGATCGTATTGCCAGCACCGTCAAAAATTCGGCCGATGTTCTGGCTGGCGTTTTCAGTATTCTGCGTCGTTGGGAAATCGTAGAAGCTCCAGAAAACCCCGGTGTCCTTTGTAATTGCCGTGTCTGCCGCTGTGATTCCCGTCACGCCATCCCAGTTCAGCTGCTCAATTGCAAAACTGTGGCCAAACCCCGTGGCAGCTGAAGCACTCGAAACGTCGACATCAAGATCACCAACCCCGCAATTCGCGACGTAGCTCAGTCCACCATTTTTGCCAACAGATGTGCCATCGTTTGGACAAGTCAGGACTTCGAAGTTGTACTGGCCAACCGCCGTGTTGGCGACATTGTTAAAGGGGGCACCGAAAGACCAACGTTCATAGACCGCCTGCTGGTCGAGATAAGGAAGAAGATCTACAACCCAGCTATGGCCAGGCTCGAGATTATCAACCACGCCGTTTGCGTCTGTATTGTAGTCACCATAAGTCGCCGAAGCCGGGAGGACTCCACGGTGTGCTTCAGCAAAGCTGATCGCCGCCAGAGTGATATTCTTCAGGTTGTTCTGACACTGTGTCCTTCGGCCAGCTTCACGAGCCTGCTGGATCGCGGGAAGGATCAGGGCCATCAGAGTTGCGATGATGGAGATAACCACCAGCAACTCAATCAGGGTAAATCCGCGTCGAGATGTCTTCGACAGGATGAGTGAACGACGCGTTTGCATGAGCTTGACTCCCGAAAAGCGAGACTTAGAAAGGCACGGACTGTCTTCAAAATAACGAACACAACAGTAGTCGGGCAAGGCAACAATCTGGGGACCGTCCTGTCCGTCAGGTGAATCTTCCGACCTTCACAAACCAACCCGTAAGGCACTGATGCGATTCAAAACGCGGCGGATACCGCCTGTCGATATCAGTAACGCAAATTCCGTGGCAGTTCCGCAAAAAATCTCTGAACACTTCAAAACTTTGCGAAAACCGCGGTTCTGACACCATTTCCCTGCCTGAGACCATACACCGTGACCCAACTCTACGCAACCAAAGACTGTCGCAAAAAGCCTCTGGCAACCCGAGCTGCATCGTTCTGCAACACCTGAAACGGTGTACCGAGGCCTTATAAACCAGTTCTTTTTGTCCCTGAGGAGCTTGATCGGCTTCACAGATTCGGCCCCGTCGGGGCTGATCTGGCCCCCAAACGTCGCTTCTCTCTGGCTTGTTCCCCAGTTCCCCGACCCAATAAAAAGACGACCGGCGAAGTACTCGGCCGGTCGTCAAATTGTTAAATCGCGATACCCGCAACCGATTTACTGCTGGTCTTTAGATTTTCGGCTCTTTGACACGACAGCTCCCAGAGCCATACCTGCCATCAGCAGATCCAAAGATCGGTTGTCACCATCAGACTGTGTGTTCTCGGACGATGTCGGGGAGCTGACAAGCATTTTTGAGACAGGAATGTCCTGAGAAACAGAGTCTTCCATCATCATGCTGGCCCATTCTTCCATCACATCATCGATGCCGACCACATCTTCGGCCACAGCAACAGGCAACTCAACAACCGGTTCCGGCTGAATCGCCTTCGGGTTGATCTGGATGACAGAGCCCGCCGGTGTCGCTGTGATACTGCGAACGATGTCATCTGACCAGAATCCAACGCTGGTATCAAACACAACCGGAGTTGCCATTGCGGCCAGAGCGACTTCCGAAGCATCCGCCGGAACGGTTTCGTTTGTCGACTGGACGAAGAACAGCAGTGGCTGACTCCATGGGAGTCCGTTGCCATCAGCGTCCAGTCCACGAATCCACCAGCGGTATGTTCCGGCAGTAAACGCAGTCGGAGCCGTGAATGTTGTTCCGGAAATCCCGGTCTCATTCAGCACCACAGGCTGCCCTGGATCCGAGATTCGTTTGACGATGATTTCGTAGGTGGATGCTCCCGTGCCAGCGGACCACAGGAAGGTTCGCAATCCACTTCCATTCGTAAACGAACCTGAAAGGATCGGAGCATTGCCGACGCCAACCGTTACGGTGAAGTTAGCAGGGCCACTCCACTGAGAAACGTTGCCGTCCTTGTCGTAGCCACGAACCCAGACTTTGAAGTCGCCGTTCTCAAGAGGCAGAGTCGTCTGGTAGAACTTGTTTGTGATCCCGGAAACACGCAGAACCTCTTTGGCCCCGGTGGTCACGTTATCAACCCACAATTCATACGAAACATATTCCGCCACACCGTTCCAGGTAAATCGCGGCAGGTTTGTTGCGATCGTGCCACGTGGATTGATGATGGTCGGCACCGGAACTGTGAAATCAACTCCGGCACTGAAACTCGTCCGCACTCCCGAGGCCGCTACGGTCTGTACCCACCAGCGATAGTCGCCTGCCGTTAATGAAGACGTCGGCGTATAGGTGATCTCGGCAACGTTCGCCCGGTGAGGCACCGTCACTCGGATAACCTGCTGAACGCCTGTGGTCAGATTATCAACCCAAAGATCATACGAGGAGGCTCCGTCTGCAGCCTGCCAGCGGAATGTTGGAGTCACATCGGTCGTTACACCAATTGGAGAATAGGTCACTGGACCAACGCGATAGTCCATCACAAATCGACGCACCGGACTCCACAGACCGGCTTCACCGTCTGCAGCAAGCGGCCGAACCCACGCATCATACGTTCCGTTAGGCAGCGGTGTCGTCGGAGTGTAGGTTGTTGACGTCAATGCTGGCTCGACGATGTACTTCGCCTGACCACCAACCTGATTCAACCAGAACTCGTACTTCGTGGTTCCCTGTCCGCCATCCATATTCGTCCACGTGAATGTCGGGGTTGTATCCACTGTCGATGGTGCGGGCTTCGTGAATGCAATCTGAGCAGTCGTGATCCTGCGAATCGGTCCCCATTCGCCCGCAACTCCATCTACGTCATATGCACGGACCTGCCATTCAAACTGCCCAAGTCCCAGCGACGACGGGGTTTCATAAAACGTATCAGCGATGAACGCTTCGCTGATGACATTTTCAACCACTGTTGGCATTACGCGCCGAACCTTCAGTTCATACCGTGAAGAACCAGGCACAGCTCCCCAGCTGAATTTCGGAGTGACATCAAAGATGCTGCCACTTGGTGCCAGGTTGTACATCGTCCCCACTTTGAACACGTGGGAAACAGAAGGTGAAGTAAAGTTGCTGTTACGAGCTGTTATACGAAGCTTGTAATTCCCGAGGGCAAGAGGACTTGTTGGCGTAAAAGTCTGACTGGTCAGTGTCACCAGCGGAAAGACCGGAACTTCCGTTGTGCCATTGATTCTGAACAGTTCAAGATCATAGGTTCCAGGATCCCCGGTCCATCGAAATGTTGGAGTCAGATCGGTCGTCACAGTACCTGGACGGACAATCACCGGAGACATCGGAGCA
Organism: Planctomycetaceae bacterium; assembly: GCA_044378235.1. GTDB lineage: Bacteria > Planctomycetota > Planctomycetia > Planctomycetales > Planctomycetaceae > SXXK01. The sequence goes on along the minus strand of JBILXT010000145.1, from coordinate 11,591 downwards.
TCAAATCTCAATGTCTTCAGCTCAATGTCAGTGTTTCCAAAGTTATCCGTGACACGCAATGCAACAATGTACTCCGTCTTTCCGACTGGATACTTCCTTGTTACTCGCGAACCCGTCGCACGGGTTACAAAAGCGGACCCGTTAAAGTCGAAGTCCCATTCCCAAAGCACGATTGAACCAACAGCCGGGTTCGGATGAGTCGAGCCTCGACCGTCAAAGGTGATCGTGTCATCAAATCCCGCCGGATTTGGTGTCGTGGTAAAGATTGCGACAGGATCTGTCACCAAAAACTCAGCCGCACCAGCATCAATCGTAATGAGGCCGTCACCATTTCCTTCAATCAGACGCGGATTGCCAACCGCATCTTTCTGGCTCAGCAGATTTGTACTTGGATAGACGGTATTGCTGCCTCCGTCGATTGCAGCACGTCCGGCGATGAGTGGCTGAATCCCCACTCCGTTACCCTGAGACTGGGTCAGACCGCTCGTCAGCTTCTGCAGTGGAGTCGCATCACGGCCGAACCTGTCCGATGTCAGCAGTCCTGCCGAAGTTGCCGTTGTGAATCGGCGGTCGAGAACCTGAATAAAGTTGTTACCCAGTGAGGTCACGACGCCCATCAGATCACGGTTGATCGTGCTGTCAAAGGCTGGCACACGTGCAATGGTGATGTTACTTTCCAGAATCGTGTTGCCCAAAGTACTTGTTCGAGCTGTTTCGCTGGCAAGACCAGCTCCTCGTGACGCAGCAAAGTTGTTCGAAACCGTCACGTTAATCAGGCTGGACCTGGCTGCCCCTTCGTTGAACAACGCTCCACCACGAGAGATCGCCGTGTTCGTGGAGAATGTCGTGTTCAGGAACGTCGCTGTGCCCAGATTGTTAATGCCACCACCGCGTGATCCAGCGACGTTGTTGATGATCGCTGAACCCGTCGCGTTCAATACAGACCTCGGAGCGTTGAAGATCCCTCCGCCCTGATTAAAGGCTTCATTACCGGAAATGTTCACATTCCGCAGGATGACAGTCCCTTCATTGAAAATTGCACCACCATCGAATGCCTCACCTCCCCGAATTGTCAGGTTCTCCAGAGTCAGCGTTGCTCCAGCAAACACATGGAAGATGCGGTCCAGATCCAGTGCGTGAATGACCGTCGCCGCTGCACTTACGCCACGGATAATCAGATTACCCTTAACGTCGAGGTCACCGGTGAGTGCATCATCTTCAAAGCGTCCGATCTGAGACAGAAAGTAAGTGGCCGAGCCAAGGCGGATGACATCCAGACCCACTTTGATATCGTTACTCTCCATCACAGCAGCACGAAGTGACATTCGCCCGTTGATGTCACGCGCCAGCTTATCGCCAACGCTTGAATCCGGTGTGTCAGCAGTTGTATTCACAAGGTTCGATGTGACCCATGAATCGGTCGCATTGGCCAGCAACGCCAGGTTATCGGTGTCTCTGATCCCGGATCCGGAAGCCCTCAATGTCAGAGCATAAGTTCCTGAGTTTCCGGTATTCGTCGTCAGATTCAAAGTATACTGCATCGCACTGACCTGGGTCAGCATGCTCGCTGTCAGCGGGATGTTGACACCATCCTTCGTCAGCCTGAAGTCTGCGATGTCAACGCCCGTTACATCCTCGGTGAAGTTCAAAGTCACGAACCCTGCAGAAACCGAGCGAGGGTCAGGGCTGACTGTGGCAAATGCGGCCGTCGGACGTGCACCAGGAATGCTGCCCCCGGAAGCTCCGGTGCCAGCACCACCAGTTTCCGTGGTCGTCGCTGCACCGTTTCCATTTCCTCCAGAAGCTGCACCTGCACCCGCATTGCCACTCCCTGAGCCACTGGAACCACCAGGAGCAGCGGCGGGAGCATCAATCGACAGGCCATAAGTCCGGGCTGTCCCGTACACAAACGGTTTCGAACTATTCGCAAAAAACGCTGGCCCTACGTTGGCGGCTTCATTTCCAAGAACCTCGATGATGTACTCACGACCAGCAACAACCGTCGTGGAAATCGTATCAGAAGTTCCACGAGCGACGACCACAAACTGAGGAGTCCCGTTCGCGTTCTTCAGCACCGGGACTTCCTGAGACTTGAGCCCGGGCACAACTTCGTACAGCATGAAGTACAGGGTGTCTCCCTGAGCATCGGTTGCGTTCAGATTGAGGTCGAGTGCTCCAGAACCAGCGGCAGTGAATCGGTAGTAATCTCGATCGCCCTTCTTCTCGATGCTCAGAGTATTATTCGTCGCCCTGGAATTGACGGAATAACCAGGACCGGCCACGGTTCCCAGGTCGAAAGCTCCAAGGAAGCTGTCGTTGTCTTCCAGTGAGTCCGCGGCAATAGGTGCCTGACCTGGCCCCACATTGAAGATATCTCCGCGAGTCAAAGAGTAAGGAGTGACCCCGTTGAATCCCGGAACATCATTTCCGGTATCCCACTGATATTGCTCCTCACCCAGAGAGATCCCCAGATTGGTGACGTCATAGAAGTCGCTGAATCCAAGTGTTGGATCTGTGGTCGTGAAGTTGTTGAAATCAAAATCAGATTCAACTCGCCACGTTGGAGTACCCCAACCGTCGTAACTCCAGAAAGGCAGCCCGACCAGGTTCACAGGCTGGCCATCCGGAACTTCGCCAGGGATATTGAAATACCCGATCGTTCGTGTCTGATTTCGGAATCGGTCATATCCATTCCCGAATGGTCCTCGTGGACTCAACGGATCATGTCCGTGATTCGGTGCATCCGAACGGTTTGCACGTGACTTGAACTCGGTTTCATGATTATCGAGGAACGCAAAGCCGTTAATAACGTCCAGTGAGTTACCGGCATTTTCGCGGAATACAAGATCTAAACGAGCCAATGGGTCGCGATAGCCCAGATCCCACCGATAGTCGGGATCGTCAGCCGTATCAAAATTCCCGATCGACTGAGCCGGAATCTGTGAGGTGAAGTTGTCGAAGTAAACATCGGCACCAATGTTACCGTCGAAACTGTTCCGGTAGACCTCCGCATCGATCCCCGAAAGCCCCAACTCAACATCGGGATCCGCGAGTTCAATCTGTCCTGCCGAGTCAACCGCGCCGACACGGACCACGAGACCACCCAGCGTTCCCTGAATCTGTCGGAACTGGTGAGTCCAGTGTGGGTTTGCCACCCCATTCGCATTGTTTGCGTTGTCTGACAGGTTGATCGGAACTGTGGAGGTCTGAGAGACCGACCCATTGGATTCGATCAGATTGTCCTGAACACGCAGCTCAATATTGGGACTGACTTCAAAATGGATCTGCCTGATCTTGGTACCAACAGAGAAGTGTCTTGCGGAATCATCAGAGCTCCCTACGAAGGTTTCCAGATAAGGATCGAGTGGATCAGAGGAAGATCCCTGGAGCTGCTGATTTGAGGCCGTATTCAGAACATAGATGCCTTCAGAGCCGTTCGACAGGATTTCATTGTTGATCAGAGAAACGGTGCTGTCTTCTCCGCGTCGGTTCAGAATGTCGATACCGCGCTTGTCGTTACCCACAACGCGGGAATCAGTCAAAGACAGGCTGGACCGATGGCCGTACTCGACATCCTGACCACCGCCTACGACCGGTGTAATTCGCAGAGTGCTGTCAGCAAGGTATTCGATCCCGTCGCCTTCGTTGCCACTGATCTCTGCATTGTTGACCGTAACATGGACGTCAGTAATGACCTCATCGCCGTGTTCAACATTACCACCTTCGGTCGCCGCAAAGTGGCCGATGTCGATTCCGTCTCCCTTGTTGTTCCGGAAGAAGTTTGTGCTCGCTTCTACATGTCGGCGACTTATGTACTGAAATTCATCCGGGGTCAGTAATTGCGTTACGTAATCATAAGTGTTCTGTCCGGCCAGAAATGGCCCGGCACTCTGTGTAACTTTAAGTCCGTCTTCGCCGTTCTGATCGAAGATATTTGCCTCATTGATCGTGCCATCTCCAAGCACTGCAGAGACACCCTGGCCAAGCTGCATCCCGCTCTGGCCGTTCTGTGTGTACTGACTGTTCAGGCTGGTCAGATGAATAATCATCCCGCCTACGCGTCGTTCAAAGAAGTCGGTTTTGTCAACGTTGGAGATGCTGCGGAAGCCATCTTCACCATTCAGGTTGAATTCCGAATTCCGAATATCGAAGCTCCCGAATGCTGCTCCGTGATTACGAACACCTGTCAGAGTATTGCCGTTAAAAGTCGTGTTCGTAAACGTTGCATTCAGAATCAGCGTGTCAAAGAAATTGAAAGCATCGGCACTGAATCCGTCGCCAACGTTATTGTCAATCTTTGAGTCTTCTGCGCTGAAGATCACGTCAGCCTGCTGGAATCCAAGAATACCAACGCCACCCTCGGCCCTTGAGTTTCCTGCGAATCCAGGCACCGCATCATCCGGATGGAATCCATTCTCAGCAGCACCAGTGGAGATCCCGTTGCTGGTCACCTGATTTCGGTCAAATTCGACTTCGATTCGAGCATCCGCAATTACATTGAAACGCACGCCATAGTTCGAGTTGTCAGAAATGATGTTTTCGTTGACCTTGAAGTCGAGTCGGTCTTCCGTTGTATTGATTGCGTAGAACTCGAAGCCGTCACCAAGGTTATTGGTCGCACGGTTCTTTTCCGCCACAACAGAGTTCAGATCGGCGTCTTCTGAACGCTCAAAGTGGAACCCATCAATGCCGTTGTTCAGGAAATTATTGTTTGTGACCTTCAGGTCCTGGATACGAGTTCTCTGCTCGATATCAAAGAACACGCCATGTCCCTGATTGCCCTGATCGTCCACTCCGATGATGTTGCCATCGATCAGCGATTCCGACAGGAAGGAGACTGCCTCACTCGGTAAAACATCGTCGGTCAGCCGGACAACAATCCCGTCTCCCTGATACGGTGTCGAGTTGAGGTTGTCATTTCGAGACGACGTGATTCGATTGTTCTGAATTCGGAATGACCCGGTCCCAAAGTCCAGTGCTTCAATGACGACACCGGCCTGAGTGTTCCCGTCAAGGATATTCTCATCACCCTTCGATGACGTACCAATATTGACGTCAAAGCTGATGTCCTGAAGCCCGGGGAGTGCAAGTGGATCGTTTGGATCCAATGGCAGGTCAGTGCCCAGCCCGAAGCTGTGCGACAGGATATGAATCCCCTTCAGAAGATTCTGTGAAACCGTGTTACCCACGATATCCCCGTCAAACACGGTTCCCGTAGCAAGGTCGACTCGAATCCCGGTCTGAAGATTGCCGGTGACGAGATTCTTGCTGATGTTCTGGGCCAGGAAGTCGCCTGTCGAAGTCTTCTCCTTCAACTGAACCCAGCTGCCACCACCGCCGTAAGTGCCGTTGCCCACAGCACCAATCAACCTGAATGTATTGGCCGTCAATACAGACACTTTGAAGGTCCCGTTGGCGGCGGTATTTCCCAGAACGCCGGTGACTCGAATCTCTTCACCCGTCTTCAGTCCGTGTCCCGGAGATGTAAGAATCAGATTGGAAGAGTTCGCAGCAGCCGTGACAACATTCGCCTGCCAGGTCCCGAAACCGCCGGTCGTGTCATAGGCTCCGTTGCCCGTGGTGCCGTCCAGTCGGAATCTGTCTCCGTCCAGCACCGTAATCCTCTGAACACCGTTGGCAGCCGTGTTACCGGCGACATTGCTGATTCGGACACTCTGACCAGACTTCAGGCCGTGATTGGGTGAAGTGATAACAATCGGCCCGGCGTTGGTCGCCGCTCGGATCGTGCCGCGTGGAACAGTCGCCTGCATATCAATCGTGACAAGTCCACGAGCGGAGCCGTCTGTTCGAAAATCCGGAACATACCAGGCACCACCACCGACGTAACGTACCCCGGGGGCAAGACCACTGACCAGATTGACGCGGAATCGATTGTTATCGATCCGAGTGATCGTATGCAGACCGTTGGCAGGATGATTGACCGTCGGGTCGTCATTCACTAAACCCTGGAGGATAATCTGATCGCCCGTTGTCAGGCCATGATTTGTTGACGTGACAACGACCGGGTTTGAGTCAAGAACAGCTTCGACAAGGCCGGACCGGCTGACGCTCGGATTTATCGAGATGCCGCTGCCAGCGTTATTCGCGACGTTATTTCCAATGATGGCTCCAGTAAAGTTACTGTCCACCATCGCCAGATTAATTCCATCCCGGCCAGATCCCAGAAACTTGTTTTCCTGAATCGTTCCGGTCACATCGCTGAATGCGGAGGCTTTGATCTGAAATGCGTGGCCCGGGGTTCCCGCAACAGTGTTCCCCGTAACGAACAGATTGGTCGTCGGTGAGTTTACGAGATTGAGCAATATCCCCTGCGTGGTCCCTGTGGTGCGAGGCCCCACAGCAAACTCTGAGGCTGTCGACTTTGCCGGGTCACCAATCATCTGCCCGGCAACAATGAAGTTGCCCGAGAATGTCGCGGTGATATCGGCACCAATCAGGTTATTACCAAAAACCGAAGCTGGAGTTCCACCCGCGAGGTCAATGTCGATGTTGAACTGCAGCGTCTCACCGGGAGCAAACGTCTCGCCGCCGCTTGCAGTCAGAAATGTCACGGTGAGGATTTTCTTGTCGGCACTCAGCACGGCACTCTGGAACCCCGTGGATGTGCCGGTGGTTCCAACTGGAGTAAACGGCTTGCCAGAGATCGCATTGTCATCAAACTGCAGCCCAATCGCTGTGAGGTCGAGCCTGAATGTCTGGATCAGCTCACCCTTCGTTGAACTGTTTGTCAACAACAGCGGCTGAACAAAGGTGTCTCCGTCAGCGCGGAACAGCAACCCGGAACCCTGAGTGACTGTGCCGATCTGATTGTCAATAATCGACAGCCCTTCAAGAGGCGAATCCGTGCTGTCAATGCGTACAAAATCACGGTTCGGAGAACTGATTCGAAGGTTGTCTTCGATTCGAAAGTTGTCCGCTGTCGCCGAATCGACACTCAGGAGAATCCCTTCGACCCCGGGCCCAGCAATCACGGTTGACTCCGTAATCAACGCCTGGGCAATGCTGGCTCCGTTGAGAGAACTGACCTTGATGCCCGGAATGGTCGAATCGTCAATTGTCAGAGCATCAACACTGGTGTTGGACAGAGTCAGATCCAGGGCGCGCGCGGTACCACGAATGCTGACGTCTTCAATCGCGACCGTGTGCAGCCCCGAAACATTATTCAGATCAATGTCGAATCCCAGCGTCGTGTACTGAGTCACGATGATCGATTCAATGGCGAGATTCTTTAATGTAATCCCTGAAAGATTGATCGAGATCGCATCGCCAGACGTCGGCGAAATGGTGAACCCTTCGATGATCAGGCCGTCTTTGCCGACCATGTCCGCATTGTCCACTTCAATCCCACCGACTGCGTTCAGGTATCCGCCTTTCGTGTCCGGATTGATAACCAGCGCTGTCAGCAGCGACCTTGCTTCCAGTGACTCCGTCCTGACGGAACCTCGCGAAACCGACCGAGCAACTCGGCGAGTTCCGGATTTCTGAGTAAAATGACGTCGGGCGGCTGAAAGCCATGTGTTCAATAGCATGGTGCTGTTACCTAAATGCAGACAGACCTGAAAAACTTACTCTAACGACTTTAACTTGAGCCAGACACAACCCTGAGCGCAGGAAGCCCCCTGATGGACAGAAGTCATCGCATCCTAGACTCGGAACAACGTTTCTAATGGGTTGAGAAAAACCCGCAACCCCAATGTGTTTAGGCAGGATTCCGCAGATCAGACGTGGAAAGGTTCACTACCCAACACAGTCCCTCGAAACCCCTGTAAAACCCCGGCAATTTCTGCCACCCCTGCTGGTTGTGTCGGCGAGCAAAGATGGTCAAAATGCGTTCCTTCAGCCGCCACCATTGTGCCTAACAGGGGACTGGCGAAACGATCAGAATTTCTGGAGAATCGCCCCAGGGAGTCCTGAAATCTGTTTTTTGTACCGAAAACTGAGGGTTTCATCATGCGAGTCATTTCAATTTTAACGATTCTGATGTGTCTCTCCCCGGGCGTTTCCCCAGGTCAGGAAAAGAAAACTCGCGAACAAAAGGTTCGTGAAGATCAGCAACGAGTGGTCGAGGAAGGCTTCTGGATCTACAACGATCTGCCAAGGGCCTTCGAAAAGGCGACCGAAACCGGCAAACCGCTGCTCGTTGTGCTCCGGTGCATCCCCTGCGAAGAATGCGTTAAACTCGACGACGATCTTGTTGACACGGATCCTGTGTTGAAGCCGCTGCTGGAGAAATTCGTCTGCGTCCGTGTTGTCTCAACGAACGGGCTGGATTTGTCTCTGTTTCAGTATGACACAGACCAGTCATTTGCAGTCTTTATGCTGAATGCAGACAAAACTATCTATGGTCGATTTGGTACTCGATCTCACCGCACCGAATGGGTTGGTGACGTTTCTTTGAAAGGTCTCGCCGAAGCGTTGCAAGGCGCCCTCGAATTGCATGGCAACTATCCGGCAAACAAAGAGTCATTGGCCGACAAGACCGGGCCGAAACCTCTGTTCGAACGCCCGGAGCTGTTTCCTGCTCTCAAAGAAAAGTACACCAGTTCGCTCAATTACTCCGGTGATGTCGTGAAAAGCTGCATCCATTGCCATCAGATTGGTGATGCCATTCGCGAACATTATCGAGCTGAGAAGAAACCAATTCCCGATGAAATCCTCAACCCTTACCCGCACCCGAAAGCTTTGGGACTGATTCTCGATCCTTCGCGCCGCGCGACCGTCAAAGAAATCGTTCAGGGGTCAGTGGCCGCGCAGGCTGGTCTGAAGGCTGCCGACAAAATCATCAGCATCAACAGCCAGCCCATCCTATCGCTTGCCGATGTTCAATGGGTTCTCCATGGCATTCCCAGCCCCGGTGGTGAACTGAAGGCTGAGATTGAACGTGATGGGACTTCTCGGACCGTCACGGTGCCACTGAATGCGGGCTGGCGAAACCTTGATGACATCTCCTGGCGAGTGAGCTCGTGGGGACTGCGACGCATGGTGACAGGCGGGCTTGTGTTTGAGACAGCCTCGTCGGACGAACGTGCTGAGGCACGGATTGATTCAGAAAAAATGCTGCTCAAAGTCAAACATGTGGGAATGTATGGTGCGCACGCTGCCGGAAAAAATGCCGGGGTTCAGAAAGATGACTTGATCGTCTCGTACGATGGACGTTCTGATCTCATGACAGACTCAGACGTATTGCGTTATGGTGCCACTCAGAAAAATGTGGGTGAAACTGTCGTGCTGGGAGTTCTCCGAAAAGGAAAATCGCTCAGCCTTAAAATTCCGATGCAGCCCTGACGACACAGGTGACTGCTGATTCCCCAATTCTGCATGGAAACGTTTGCTGAAAGAACTCAGGATCTTCTTATGTTATCACGGCATCTCAATCTCGCTCTTTTTGGCCTTCTGAATTGTTTTTTGATCGGAGCACTCTGCAGTGCAGCAGGCTGTTCGGAGCAAAATGAGGATGAGCCTCGTTCTGTACTCGACTCCATTTCCGAAGTAGAAAAGGCCAAAAAAGACCTGGACGTGCCTATCGTTTATCCAAAGCCCGTTATGCCCGGACGACCATCCGAGAAGGAACTGGATGAAACGGCTGCTCCGGCTCAGGGATCCTACTCCGTAAAGTTTGAATCCTCCGTCGGTGATTTTGTCATTCTCGTCCATCGTGACTGGGCTCCTGCTGGCGCCCAGCGTTTTTATGACCTCGTCAAATCCGGCTTCTACGATGATTGCCGTTTTTTTCGTGTCGTGAAAGGGTTTATGGTTCAGTTCGGAATCAACGGAGATCCGGGTACGCAGCAAAGCTGGGAACGATCCCTGCGAGATGATCCGCGGAAACGCAGCAATCGCCGTGGTTACATCACGTTCGCCACTTCAGGACCTGATTCGCGGACGACGCAGGTGTTCATCAACTTTGTTGATAACGCTTTCCTTGATGCTCAGGGGTTTTCACCATTTGGGGAAGTGATCGAGGGCATGGACGTGGTTGACAAAATCAATGACGAGCACGGAGAAGACCCGGATCAGGGACAGATCAACGCCAGCGGAAATACTTACCTTAATGCGCAGTTCCCGAACCTTGATTTCATCAAAAAGGCGACCATCATCGAGGAATAACGCTCTTCCGATGCTGTCGATTTCGGAAAGTCAAAATCCATGCTGATCGCTCTGGGGAATCATCAACCGGAACTTCAATCTGCGGACGTCTGGGTTGCCGACAATGCAACACTGATCGGTCGCGTTGTCCTGTCAGAAGCGTCCAGCGTCTGGTTTGGCGCCGTGTTGCGAGCCGACAACGAGCCGATTACTGTCGGGGCTCGAACCAACATTCAGGACTTGGCGGTGCTGCACACGGATCCTGGATATCCACTGACCGTCGGCCCGGACTGCACCGTCGGTCACCAGGCAATGCTGCACGGGTGCACTGTCGGTGAAGGCAGTATGATTGGCATCGGGGCCATCGTGCTCAATGGAGCGAAAATCGGTCGCCACTGTCTGATCGGGGCCGGCGCTCTCGTGCCTGAAGGTGCTGAGATCCCGGATCGCTCACTGGTCGTCGGATTGCCTGGAAAAATCAAACGTGAGCTTTCCGATGAGGACATTGCACGTCTGCTGGAGAACGCAGCTCAATACGCTCGCCGAGCTCAGGAGTATCGTCTGAACGCCAAGGTTATCTCTGCCCCCGCATAGAATTTCTCTGTCCTGTTTCGACTTCGTGGCCATTCACACTGTGAGAACCTGATGTCTCAAAGTTCATCGGTCCCGGCAAATTCCTCATCGCCGATTTATGTTGGCAGCGGTGAGTTCCTGTTTGCAGCTGATGCCGACTGGGTTCAGCGTCCTTCCGAATATCAGTGGCAGGAAGTTTCCGCAGTGGCCGTTGATTCTCACGATAACGTTTTCGCGTTTAATCGCGGTGATCATCCGGTGATGGTGTTCGATCGGTCCGGGAAATTCCTGCGTTCCTGGGGTGAAGGTGTTTTTGCAAGAGCTCATGGGATCACGATCGGGCCGGATGATTGCGTCTACTGCACCGATGATCTTGATCACACAGTACGCAAGTTTTCGCCCGACGGAACGCTGCTTTGGAAGCTGGGGACCAGCGGTCAGCCGTCAGAGACCGGAGCCACCAGCATCGATTTCAGAACCGTCCGCTACTCCGGTCCTCCATTCTATTTCCCCACAAACATCGCGCTGTCACCGGAAGGGGAAATTTATGCGGCCGACGGATACGGCAACGCCCGAATTCATAAGTTCACGGCAGACGGCCAGTTGCTTTTTTCATGGGGTGAACCGGGCACAGGGCCGGGGCAGTTTCAGGTTCCTCATGGAATCGCGGTGGATCGCAATGGCATTGTGCATGTCGCGGATCGCGAAAATAGTCGTCTTCAGAGTTTCACGCCGGATGGAGAATTCCTGAACCAGCGCACAGACGTTGCGAGACCCTGCCAGCTAACGTTCGACAAGTCCGGAAACATGTACGTGGCGGAACTGGGGTTTCGTTCGGGAATGTGGCCGGGAACATCGCCGCCGACAAAAGATGCAACCGGCGGTCGAGTCAGCATTTACTCACCGACGGG
>JBILXT010000144.1:0-16550 GCA_044378235.1 Planctomycetaceae bacterium | reverse complement strand
AATCCGCAGGTCCGGCGACCACTGAAGTGTCCGGAAGAGTCAATGATCCGGACGGCAAAGTGTCGACTTCGATCGCGGCTGTTGTGGTGAAGACCGGTTCTGCTCCTTCAGCACGAGCTTCGATCAGGAATGACTGGCCAGCGGCGAGAGCGTTGGCATCACCCGATGTGGAACGAGTCACCATGACCAGCACCTGTTGATTCTGCTCACTGGCTGAAATCGATTCCGGCACGATGCTGACGCCGGAGATTCCTTTAATGGCCAGCCGAATTGGTCCGGTGTATCGAAACGAACGAGACTGGCGAACAACCGACAATCGCAATGGAACTGATCCATTCACCGGCAATCGCAGAGCGGCGTCGCGAGTACTAAGTTGAAATGCCTGACGATCCGTGCGTGACACCAGCAGTCGATAGGTGGAGTTGGCGGAACCTTTTCCGTTCAGATCCTTGACTTGAACCTTCAACTGAGTGACCCCGTCCGGAACTTTGAAATCCAGAGCAGGATCTGTCGCACCTGTTTCACCGTCGTTCTGAGCCACGACGGCGTCACCATTCAGGACTGCCAGATGTGGCCTCAATGGTGAAGCAAGTTCTCTGGCTGCCACCGCGAAGTGCAATATCTGGCCCGGTGTGACCGTCAGCAGAACCGTATCGATTTCTTTTGCTGCAGTAATGCGCCCGCTGACAAGCAACGCAGGGAACGGAGCGGCCGTGAAAGCCGCATCAATGGCTGTGGCTGGATAGGTTCCGTCAACAGGTTCCAGCACGAGTGTTCCCGCTTCAGTCTTGAGCGGCGGCAAAGCCAGCACCGGAGCACCAGCGTCGACGGCAACCTGACCAGCGGCGGTCTTGACTGAAACAGCTTCCGAGATGGCATCAGCCCCGACGGTCCGCAACGAGGTTGTCGCGGCAGCCACTGTTGCTGGAAATGCCAAAGATGAAGGAGGCAAGTCTCCCAGCAGCAATCGCCATGGGCTTGCACCCGGAGCACGGAATTGCAGGTCATGAACTTCGGCGAAGTACAACCCGTCTGCGGGGAGCACAACGGCCGTTCGCGCATCACCTCGGAGATCTGACTGCTGCCACTGAATGGCCAGCGGCGTTCCGGCCTGACTGCGAATCTCGATCACAGGATCCAGCTTGGAGCCTACTCGTCGGCTTTCCACTTCTGCAACGATCTTCTGATTGGCTGTCCCTTTGAACCAGACTCGCTTCTGTTCCGCACCGGAGATCAGGCCAGAGGAAGCAATCGGAAATGTGACTGCCGGATTGGCTTCGGTAAAGGTTCCTTCCGGAAGCGTTGCGATTCGATCGAGCGTGACGATGACCGGATTGCTGACGCCCGCAGGAGTGACGCAGCGGACGAGGTAACGACCGGGGACAACGGAAGCATCCGCTGTCACATCGATAACGGCCTGTCCTGAATTTCCGCCTTCCGCCACGGCGACTGTCAGTCCCTTGATGTCTGAGTGCAGCCTGGCGTTTTCGAGATTCTGCCCGGCGATGACCATTCGAGTCGTCTTGCCAATTTCAGCAGAATGAGGCGACGCGCGGACGATTTGCGGGAGTGGCTTTGCTCCGTCCCCAGCACTGCCCTGATCGGCGGTGATCTCAGCGGCGGCCGGACCAGCGACTTCGGCGAACAGTGTCTTCGCGTCCTCATCCGACAGAGCTTCGGCAAAGACATGAACTTCATCGCAAATCAACTTCATCATTTCGCCGTTAGCGAAACTTGATCCAATCAACAGCGGAGTATCATTCACACATTTGGCCAGCATCACATCCTGCAGCCAGCCAACGTTACCTTCAACAAAGCCTCCGGAAGCCCGGGCTGGCGCGAGAGGCACACCGTTGATAAAGAGTCGAATGCGAACGTCGTCAGCATCGGCATCAGCGTCAGCACCGGGAGCATCGCCCTGATCGAGACTGACAGTCAGGTGAACTCGCCGACGATACCCAATCGCGCCTTTGACGCTGTAGTTCACAACTTTGAAACCGGTCGCGTCGTTCAGATAAACCTGAAAGTTGTCGACAGCCGGCTGGAAGTTGATGCCGTAGTTGGTGGGGTCTCCGGCGCCGACTTTTCGTTTCGCGAAGAGTCCGAAAGTTCCGCCATCGTTCAAGGCGTGCAAACTTGCGAAGAGACCACTGACAGTGACAGCGTTCGGGCGACTGGTGTCTTCACTGTTCGCAATCGAGAGAACTTGTTGTTTGGTCCCGTCGATCAGCAGTGAATAGCCGGCACCGCCGGTGACAAAGGCAGATGGAATTCGTGTCGGGCTGGCCGCGAACGAAACAGCGTCGGCCACTTTGCCAGCTTTGCCACTGTCGGTGGCTGTGGTCACCGCTACTGGAGCATCGTCAAAGTTGAGACTGACGACGGCTCGATCGCGAACCTGAGCGTGGGCGATATCGCCGCTGAGAACAAAATTTGTGACAACCAACGCGACCAGCGTAAAATAAGAAGCGGAAGGCATCTTGGCGTGGTCCTTCAAGGAAAGAATGTGCGGCGGGAAACTGCGGAGATTTGCCCATGGTGGCAACTGAATGGCCTGCAGGCAAGTCGACAGTCAGATTCTCGCGGCTTTCTGTAACATCTGTTCCCCTGCCGGTCTTACGAAGAGGAATAGTCCGAGGCAATCTTTGGCTTCCGGCTTGTGATTCGACGGTCCAACGCCTACCTTGTTGTTCCCGCCTTTTTTTGGGTTTGGAGGAACTCCAATGCCACTTGCCATATTCGCCATTCGATCCGGACTGATCCTTGCGGCCTCTATTTGCCTGTCTGCTGCTGCCAATGCACAGGAAACGCAGGTTTCTTCGGCGTTCAAGGACTCCATCGCGCCGCTGCTGCAAAAGCACTGCATCGCTTGTCATGGTCCTGACATGCAGGAAGGCGGGCTGCGTCTTGATACGCTGGCCGGGCTGAACAAGGGAGGGAAGTCGGGCTCGTTGTTGCTGCCTGGTAAGCCAGATCAGAGCCTGTTGATTACGGCCGTTCGCAGAGAAGACGAGCTGTTACAGATGCCTCCGGATGAGAAGCTTCCGGATGAAGACGTGAAGCGACTGATCGAATGGGTTCAGGCCGGGGCGATACATCCTGATGGCGCAATTGTTGTCGATGAGCACGCACTGCCGTTTGATCTCGAGGAAGCTCGCAAGTTCTGGTCGTTCCAACCGGTGCAGATTCCGGCTGTTCCCGACGTGCCGAATAAGGAACTGGTTTACTCACCTATCGATGCTTTTGTTGTATCTCGACTTGCCGAGAACGGATTGCAGCCGAATCCCGTCGCGGATAAGGCCACGTTGATTCGGCGAGCGACATTTGATTTGACCGGGCTTCCGCCATCTCCGCAGGAGATTCAGGATTTCCTTGCCGATGAATCGCCGGAAGCGTTTGCGAAAGTGCTGGATCGCCTGTTGGCCAGTCAACAGTATGGCGAACGCTGGGGGCGACATTGGCTGGATGTGGTCCGCTATGCGGATTCCAATGGCCTTGACGAAAACATCGCGCACGGCAATGCCTGGCGATATCGCAACTATGTGATCAATTCACTGAATGCGGACAAGCCATACGATCTGTTTCTGCGAGAACAACTTGCTGGCGATCTGTTGATTGATGAGCAAACGGACGAAGCGACGCGTCATGATCGACTGATTGCAACCGGATTTCTTTCAATGGGTCCGAAAGTTCTTGCAGAAGGCGATGAGACAAAATTGCAGATGGACATTCTCGACGAGCAGATCGATACGATCGGCCGTTCGATGCTGGGGCTGACTCTCGGATGTGCTCGTTGCCATGATCATAAGTTTGATCCGATCGCTCAGGCAGACTACTACGCGATTGCAGGAATCTTCCAGAGCACCAGGACGATGGAGTCGCTGAAGCGAATTGCGAAGTGGAATGAAAATTCGATCGCAACGACCGCGGACAAGGCCAACCTGGAAGCTCATCAGGCAAAGATTGAGGCGAGAAAAAAGGAGATCGCCGACTATCTGGAGAAAGCAAAATCCGCCGTGGCGGTTTCTGCTGGAACTGGAACGGCACAACAGGTTTCAGAAGACCAGTTGCCTGAAGAAGCGAAGAAGGAATTAGCCACACTGCGAGAAGGTCTGAAGCAACTGGAAACAACTATTCCTGAACTGCCGACAGCCATGGGTGTTGCCGAAGGGACCGTGACAAGTTCGAAGATTCTGATGCGTGGCAATCATCTGTCGCCGGGACGCACGATTGATCGAGGCGTGCCTGTCGTGTTGGATGTGGAAAAGTTCGCCGCTCCGGCCGAACACAGTGGTCGCCGAGAGTTTTCCGAATGGTTGACGAGCCCCGCAAATCCGCTGACCTCGCGAGTGATCGTGAATCGAGTCTGGCGGTGGCATTTTGGACGAGGTATTGTCGCTACGGCGGATAACTTTGGAAAGCTAGGTGATCGCCCCGGGAATCAGGCCCTTCTGGACTGGCTGGCCAGTGACTTCGTGAAGAATGGCTGGTCACTGAAAACGCTGCATCGCAATATCATGATGTCGCGAACCTGGCAGCTCAGTCATCAACACAATGATGCTGCGGCGGGGAAAGATCCGGACAATATTCTCCAGTGGCGCTGGTCGACTCAGAGACTCGGAGCGGAGTCCGTGCGAGATTCCGTGCTGGCTGTTTCTGGTCTGCTGGATCGGTCGATGGGACAATCCATGCTGCACGTGAAGAATCGAGAGTTCCTGTTTGATCACACATCAAAGGACGGAACCTCATACGACTCGAAACGCAGGTCGGTTTATCTGCCCGTGATTCGTAACAACCTGTATGACGCGATGTCTTTGTTTGATTGCACAGATGGAACCGTTCCAAACGGAGATCGTGCTTCGTCAACGGTGGCTTCGCAAGCTCTGTTTTTGATGAACAGCGATCTTGTGATTCAAGCGGCCGAACAACTGGCCGGTGAACTGCTGAAAGAATATCCGGAGGATGCCCGTGAACGATCCAGGATTTTATTCCTGCGAACCCTGGGCCGACCTGCGGAACCCGGAGAGATTGATCAGCTTCTGACATCTGCAGAGAAGCTGAGCAGTCAGTTACAGAACGATGGTAGTGATCCGACAACTCATCCGCTTGCAACATGGACGGCGGTTGCTCAGGCCATGTTGATGTCGAATGAGTTTTTGTATGTTCGGTGATGCGAGATCTGAGGAATGGTGACGGACATCTCTGGACCATTTTGTTGACGAGAATTCGGAAGTCGCCGCGGATCTTAATCTTCTCAACGCGACGATTGTGAGACCAGAACGATGTCTGGAGGAAACATGTTTGACTGCAATCAATCTCGACGACAACTGTTGCAATCCACGGCCGTAGGTTTTGGAGGCGTCGCGCTGGCATCAATGATGCAGGAATTGGCGGCGGCCGATCAGACCGTTGTGAATCCCTTCCACTTCGCTCCTCGAGCCAAGCGCGTCATCTTTATGTTTATGAAGGGAGGTCCGTCGCAGGTTGATACCTTCGACTACAAACCTCGACTTCAGCAGGATGATGGCAAGCCGCTGCCGTTCGATAAACCTCGAGTGCAGTTTGCTCCAACTGGGAACTTGCTGGGGTCGCCCTGGCGTTTTCGACAGTTTGGTCAGAGCGGGATTCATGTCAGCGAACTGTTTCCGAACGTTGCGCAGCATGTCGACGACATTTGCTTTCTGAATTCCGTGCATGGAACTAACGCAGCTCACGGTGGCGCGGCTCTGAAACTGCATACCGGAAGCGACGCCTTTGTCCGGCCGAGCATGGGAGCGTGGGTCAGTTACGGGCTGGGGACAGAGAATCGCAATCTCCCGTCATTTGTGACCATCTGTCCGACGCTGGCGCATGGTGGAGTTAACAACTGGGGCTCTGCATTCCTGCCTGCTGAGAATCAGGGGATTCCCCTTGGAGTCGCCAGTCAGCCAGCAACGGCTGCCGCTGTGAAATATATCGCCAACAAAAAGTGGTCCAGCTCCACTCAACGGATGCAATTGGATCTTCTAAAGCAGATGAATGAGCAGCACCTGTCTCAGTCGCCGCACGAGTCGGCGCTGAATGCACGCATTCAGTCGTACGAGCTGGCGTTTCGCATGCAGTCCGAGATGCCTCAACTGCAGGATCTTTCACAGGAGTCTGAGGATACTCAGAAGCTGTACGGACTGGATCAGCCAATCACCGAAAACTTTGCTCGCCAGTGCCTGATGGCTCGACGATTCTGCGAAGCTGGCGTTCGCTTCGTTCAGGTCACGCATAGTGATTCAAAGGTCCAATGGGATCAGCACGGCGATTTGCGAGCTGGTCATAGCAAGAACGCGTTGGAAGTGGATAAGCCCATTGCCGGACTGCTGACGGATCTGAAGCGTCGAGGACTATTATCAGATACTCTGGTCATGTGGGGTGGCGAGTTTGGACGCACGCCAACGGCTCAGGGGACGACGGACGGCCGAGACCATAATCCGGAAGGCTTCACGATGTGGATGGCCGGAGGTGGTGTGAAAGGCGGCCTGCGTTACGGGGCCACGGACGAATACGGCTATTACGCCGTTGAGAAGCCGATGCATATCCACGACGTTCACGCCACATTGTTGCATCTGCTCGGAATGGACCACAAGCGGTTGACGTATCGTTATGCAGGCCGAGATTTCCGTCTGACTGATATCGCCGGTAATGTGCATGACGGCGTGCTGGCGTGATCAGGATCTAATGCAGTTGAAGCCATCCTTCAGTTTAGGGATTTGAAATTTCAAATTTGAAATCTCAAATGTTTAATGAAATTCTACTGCGGGCAAGCATCGCGTGATTCAGCAAAGCGATGCCTTCAACGATTGTCCGATTAAGCCGCTTTCTTGGCTTTTTGCTGAGGAGCAGCCTGCTTGGCCGCCTCTTTGCCGGTGGTGGCTTCGGCTTCGCCTTCTGGGCGGCGGATGATTCGTACTGGCTCCATCGAAGCTGGCTGATGTTTCGCGACGAGAACCAACAATGGCGGCATCAGGACCAGCGAAATCAACAGGCTGGAGGCGACTCCTAATGCAAGCAGCAACCCGATGCTGAACATGCCCTGATGAGCCGCAATCATCAGACTTCCGAATCCTACAATCGAAGTCAGCGATGTTACCAGCATGCTGCTGATTGTGTCGGCGGACGGTTCGAATGAATCTTTACCAGCGGCAATCTGTTTGCGGCAGTCAGACACGAGATAGATCCCGTTGTCGATGCCGATGGCGAAGACCAGTGGTAAAGCAATCAGGTTGACAGGGTTCAGTTCCAGCCCCATCAAGGCCATCGCACCCAGCATCAGCACGCCACCAGCCATGGATGGAACTAGGGTCAGCAGAGTGTCGCGGAGATTGCGATAGTCCAGAACTGCGGCGATGAAAGCGACCAGCCCGAGACAAATCACAACCAACAAGTTGGTGTTGATGGTGCCATTTCGCTGAAACAGTGTGTATCCAATAAAGGCTGCCACAGCAACAGGCGGCAGAATCGTCATCAGCTTCTGGCCTGGTCGCAGGTAGTTGAACAGCAACACCAGCGAAATCACGGCCAGAGCATAAAGCCCGATGGAGGCATATGTCAGATGCATCCGACCAGCGGATTCCAGATTCTGCACCGGAACCCCGGTCACCTGAGCATCGACGGTTCGAAGTTCCTCAACGAACGTGTTCAGAGCCGCTCCGTCCCAGATATCTTCTTTCGGATAAACTCGCAGCACCCAACGTTGTTCTTTGGTGTTACGATCAGCCCAGACAAAGCGACTGCTGAGTTCTGACGGGAGATCTCGCGGAGCCACTGGACTAAAGTTGTCTGCGGATGCAATCTCGGAGTATTCCAGCAGCAGCCAGCGAGCAATCATGTCGTTGTAGCCGGAAAGAATCGCGATCGATTTTCGCCCTGGAGTTTCTGAGAGATCCGTCAGGAAATTATCCAGAGCCGCGGTTGCTCGCTTAGCAGACGGATTCGATGATTTCCGAACGGCCGCATACAGAGCATCAACTTCTTTGCCGATCGCCATATGGTCCGCAGGAGGAATGTTGGGCAAATTTCGCGGGATGCTCTTTGCACGCTGCTGAAGATTTTGCAGAAGGGCCATCGTCTGTTGATCAGGCTGGTCCGGTAGTTTGCTGGCGATGTCGCTGACTCGAGCCACACTGTTGAGCTTCAGGAACTTCTCACGCAGCGCGCTGGCTTCTTCCCAAGTGCCGGCTACAGCGACAGCATAGAGCACTGTGTCTGAGCCGGATTCTCCCAGAGCTCGCTCGGCCTTCACGGATTCTGCATTCGGATTGCTAAGCTTGATCAGGTTAGGGTTATAATTCACCAGGCAGCGAACCGTGCCATCGGTGTACCGAAATGCCTGATAGCCGAAGAAAGCCAACAGCACGACTGCAACGCCGATGGATACTGCAGGCCATGCGACAAGCACTCTTCGCAGCGATGCCGGCGAGAATGGCTGTGGCAAAGCTTCAGCGTCATACTCGGCATCAGATAATGCAACCAGCGCCGGAAGAAAGATGAAGGTAGCCACGGCACACAACAGCACGCCCATCGCAGAGATCAAACCAAGTTCTGCGAGGCCAGGAAATCCTGTCAGCATTGCCGTTGAAAACGCAAGAGCCGTCGTGATTGCTGACGTCAGGATTCCCCCGCCAGTTGTTTCAGCGGTTTCTCGCAATGCGTCCGGCAGCTCATACAGTTCCTGACGAAGAGTCAGATACTTGTTGATGAACGAAACGGAGAAATCGATGCCCAGACCGATCAGAAAAATCGGGAAGCAGACACTGATGATATTCAGGTGTTTGACGACCAGAGTTGCCGCACCAAAGGTCCAGCACAATGCGATGATCAAAGTCATCAGCGCCAGCATCGGATGCCGGATGCCGCGGAACGCCAGAAACAGCATGCCCCCGACGACGAAAAACGCTACGATTCCGGCGTTTCGCATGTCGACCGATGTACTGTGCATCTCATCGTGCTCAAGAGCCGGAATGCCGGTCACGCTGATGGAGACATCGCCGGGCTGTGATTCGTGAGCCTTCTCGACTTCAGCAGCCAGTTCACGCAGGCGGTTAATTGCGGCCGCGTTGGGATCTTCCGTAGGAACCTTTGAATTGCGAATTGCCGTGACCTGAACGACACCGACAGTGTTTTCAGGATTTAGCATGTAAGCGGTTTTTGAATCCGTCAGTTTCTGATCCGCAGCCACCTGCATCAGATCGGGCAATGGCGACCGGAAGGCGGTCCTCTCAACCTTTCCCGTTTCCAGAGCATTGTTCATGTACCCGGAAAGGCTTTCGGCGAATCGTTCAACGGCTCGATACGTTTCATCAGAAACAACACCGTCCTGCTGTCCGCGAGCGATCTTATTGCGGAGAGTATTCGCGAGCATCTCTGCGCGAACATAGTTCCAGTTCTGATTCTGGACGACGGTGTCATACTGACCAATAAGCTGTGCAGTCTTCTGAGCTTCACGGGGAGAAAGA
Source organism: Planctomycetaceae bacterium (assembly GCA_044378235.1). GTDB lineage: Bacteria > Planctomycetota > Planctomycetia > Planctomycetales > Planctomycetaceae > SXXK01. Next base: position 7,065 of record JBILXT010000144.1, on the reverse strand, counting down.
AACAGCAATGCTTTTTCTCTCATCGCCGTCAGGTCAACTCGCGACAGAACGTTGCCAAAGTGTTCGGGTTCCCGTTGCAGACGCTGCCCAAGGTCGTCAATGACAGATTGAATCAGTTTGCCATTGGGACCGGGAGTCTGAACCGTAATCAGCAGGTCAGATTCCGCGCCGAAGGTGTCGGCATATTGCTTCCACGTTTTGGCATGCTTCTGAGCAGGATCCATGAGATCACTGCGACTGGTGCGAAGCTGCAGCTGCGTGACCGTGACGCCGACGCTGGCACATGCGACCAGAAGAACCAGCCACAGCATCAGACGCGGACGCGCGGAGACTGTTGCCACTGTCCAGCCCAGGAATCGGGCGGGAAGTGACCTCGTTGTCGCGTTGTCCTGCGGTCGGCTCATGACCTTCCCTGGTCGGGGTGACGGGTTGAGCAAAGAAAGGAATCTCATAACGGCAGGTACTGCCGTTATGCATTAATCACGATCAACTATGGCGATGCGCGCGGTGAACGAGCGCACGACAGACCTGGTCGTAGTCGGAACATCGGCATTGCGACGAGAGTGGCTGGAGCCAAACTGGAACTCTGAAAAAAGCCGTGCCGGATCTTTAGGCTCAAAATTCATCGACTTATAGAAAACCCGCCTTTTGATAGCGATTGGTCCGAATCTGACGTTTGCGAAAGCTATAAATGACCTGCACAATTCTGCCGAAAGAAGCTGACCCCTGCTGAACACTTGTTTGTGCCGCATCTCTCCGACCGAAAGTGCCATCGATTGTTTCCTGAGTCTCCAGATCAAACCTCGCTGCCCAACCTCCGCATTCTAACACCATCTGGTCCCGGCGCTGTGGCTGTGGTTGAAGTACAGCTGAGTGTTGAAGCAGACGTTGCGTCCGTTATGCGGGAGTTTCGAGTTGGGTCGGCCTGTGGTCTGGCGAATGCAACCGCCGGAAGAATTCTGTTCGGAAGCTGGAGTGGTGAAGACGTCGTTGTTGTCAGAACTTCTGATCAACGGTGGGAGATACATTGCCACGGAGGATCCGTCGCCGTTAACCGAATCTGCCAGGACCTTGAGACTGCTGGGCTACAACTCGAAGCATCCCCTGAAGCCGCCGGAGAATCGATCAGCCAGCGAATTGCAATGGTGACAAATGCTGCGTTGCTGAAATGCAGAACTCGCAAAGCAGCCGGCCTGGTACTCGCTCAACAGGACGGAAGACTTTTGAGATTTGCTCAGGAACTGCACAGCGACTTTGCGGACCGACGGCAGACGGCGCGACAGCATCTGGAACGCTGGCGGGTTGTCGCCGATCATCTGACAAGACCCTGGCGAGTGGCCATCGTGGGAGAGCCTAACGTCGGCAAGTCGTCATTGATCAATGCCATTGCTGGCCTGCAGCGTTCGATTGTGTCAGCCACCCCCGGGACGACTCGCGACCTGGTCGAGGTGGATGTTGTCGTTCGAGGCTGGATGTTTCGCCTAATCGACACTGCGGGAGTACGAGCCGGAGCGGATACGATGCCGGAGCAATTGGGAATTATCCAGTCCTTGGCTCTTCTTCAACACTGCGACATGGTCTGCGTGGTTGTTGAGGCGTCGAGCGACGGATTTGAGGCGGCTCTGGTTGATCGACTGAAAGAAGTCCACGTCCCGATCTGTATTGTGCGAAATAAGTGTGACATTCTGGGCAATTCCGAGAAAAGCGTCGTTTCGCTGTTCGCTTCAACTTTGGATTGCGTTCAGGCCATTACAGGCACGGTAAACGTCTCTGCAAAGACTGGATTTGGGATCTCGGAGTTGCTGGCCTGGATCAAGGACACTGCTGTTCCGGAAGAACCTGGGCCGGAAACAGTTCTACCCTTCTCTGAGCTGTTCGGGGCCATTGGGGTGGAACGCGTTTCCTGATCAGGACTTAATCGTTTACCGCCCAGCCGAAGGCGCCGGCTTTCATAGTGGCCGGCACCTTCGGCTGGGCGGCAAACAAAAGCTCGCAGGATGTACCCCCAATCAACTTACCGTTTACACCGCGTGAATCACGGTGTCGTTCTGTCGGTCGATGTGCAGCGTCTTGACTGCAGTTTGGTTGCAGTGCCTGAACTGCAGGCAAGCCGTTAAAGTCCGGGTGAGAATGTATGGGCACGAGTTCGCGATGTTCTCAAACCACTGGCACGGAAATTGTTGAATAGATCACACTGAACTCCACGATTTGTGTTGAGTGGTCGCTAACGGGGTTCGGTTAATAGACGTTACTACTGCTTCAACGCAAATCACCAACGACGAGTCCCGGAATGGGCGGTACACAATGAGGTTTGAAGAACTCCTGATCATTCTGCTCATTGCTGGGGCGGTGTTGATCCTGCCTGTGGCTGCGATTGTGATGTCCATCATCGCCTTCGTGAAAACTCGCAAGCTGAAGGAAGTGACCGGGCGTTTGGATCGTATTGAGTCCTATCTTCGTGACGTTGCGAACGGTCGCGTATCGCTGCCGCAAAATAGATCTGTTGCCAGCGAAACGGATCAATCTTCGCACGTTGCGACCTCGACTGCTCAAGAGTTGGCTGAGAGCCATACGCATTTGACCGCTACGACTGCGACGGCCAAGGGGTCTGCTGCGATCCCGAATCAAGCACCTCCAACAGTGTCGCGCGAAGTCCATCGAATGCAATCGCCGCCGCCGATTCTGGCTGCACCAGCAGAACAACCAGCGTCACCGGTGGGCTGGGAAACCTTCATCGGGCAGAAGGCGTTTGGTTGGGTAGCAGCAATTCTATTTCTGTTCTCCGCGACCTTCTTCCTGCGTTATGCGTATCAGAACAACTGGATTGGGCCAATTGGTCGAGTTGCCATCGGTGAATTATTCGGGGCAGGTCTGGTCATCTCCGGCTGTCGGTATCTGCTGAAAGGCTGGCGGCGGTTTTCATCCATGTTGATGTCGACGGGAATCGTAGTCATTTATCTGGCGACTTATTCCGCGTTTGGTTTTTATCAACTGTTGCCTCAACAACACGCTGGAATGTTCCTTGCCATTCTCGTCATGGAATCGATGCTGGCTGCGATTTTCTGTCGCTCATCGCTGATTGGAATGATTGCGGTTGTCGGTGGCTTGATGACGCCGTTGCTGATGCAGACGGATCATGATTCTTATTCCTCACTGTTCTTGTATCTGCTGACGCTGAACATCGGAGTCGTCGCTGCGACCAGTGTCCAACGCTGGCGAGCTGTCGCGTCCGTCGCGTTTGCGGGGACACAGTTGATTTACTTCGGATGGTATCAGGGGAACTATCATCCCGAAAAACTCGCGTGGGCACTCGGATTTCAGTTATCTCTGTTTGCAGTCTATCTGATTCACAGTCTGATCATCGCACGACGTTCCGATCGATCGGCCGACTATGAAGAGTTGGCTCGATTCATAATCAACGCTGTGACCGGCTTTGTGGCCTTTCGGACTTTGACGCAGGAATCATGGAGTCTCTGGATTGGTACCGCGGCCCTTGTGTTTGCGACAATCTATGCCATCGTAGCTCGCCTGATTATGGCGTGGCGACCGAGGGATTCTCGCTTGATGATGACGTCGCTGGCCGTTGCGATCGGATTTATTGCCTGGGCGATTCCTGTCCAGGCGGATGCTCGCTGGATTTCCCTCGGTTGGACCATGATGGCGATAGCACTCTGGCTGTTTGGGCTCCGAATTTCTTCCTCAATTCTCAGAGCGATGGCCGCGGCCCTGGCGATCCTGGCCGTGGTCCGTGTTATCGGTTTCGATCTGCCGTTCTATATCCGCGATCCATTTATTCCGGTGTTCAATCGTGAAGCCTTACCATCGCTGTTCGTCGGTGGTTTGCTTCTGGCTGCCGTCTGGAAGGCCGATCGTTATTTGCCGAGACTTTCGAACAACGAACATTGGGGAATCGGCATCACGGGTGTTTGTGGAATTACGCTGGTCTGGCTGGTGTTGTCACTGGAGTGTCACGGTTACTTCGTTTCGCGATCGTTCATCAGTGGCGATGTAGAACTCTGGCGATGGCGAGCCCAGTTGGCTCTGACGGTTTTCTGGATCCTGTTTGCGACGGCTTTGCTGCTGTTGGGATTCCGATTCAATCGTTCGCGCCTGCGTTGGTTCGCCATGGGACTGTTTGGCGTCACTGTGCTGAAGCTGTTTATTGTCGACATGGCCAACGTGCAGCAGATTTACCGAATCGTGGCCTTCTTCATTCTGGCCGTCGTTTTGGGACTTGTGGCACGTGGCTACCAACGCTTCAAACAATAGTCGCATGATTATGAAAAGGCTGACGATCATGAAATCAAAACTGTTTCTGGCGAAGTTTGCTGCATCTCTCCTAATTCTGTCAGCGGTCGGCCCCAGCTGGGCTCAGGACGATTCTCTGCCGTCAGAGGCCGATCCGGCTTCCGTGGCGACGGAGGATGAAACAATGCCATCAGACGAGACGGCAGAAGCAGGACTACCGCCAGAGAATGCTGCCGATTGGCAGTATCAGATGTCGCTTTCGTTACCTCTGGAAGCAACCACTGCAGCCGCAGATTTGCTGGATGTGTTTGTTCCTGCGGATATCTTTCGACACTCACGACACGATCTTTCCGATTTGCGATTGAACGCGGCTGACGGCAGCCCGGTGCCGTATGCGGTGAGAGTTCTCTCGGCAAGAGACGTGATGGAATATCAGCCGGCATCGGAGTTCAATCGATCGGAACCCGAGGATGGAGTTCACGAAGTCACATTCGAGCTCTCAATAGATGAGCCAACTCACAATCAGGTTGTGATCGAAACCTCTGGTGAAGAATTTCGTCGGTCCGTTGTCATCGAAGGCAGCGACGATGGCAAAGACTGGAAGAGCCTGGCCAAAGGGCATTTGATTAACTTGACGGCAGACGGCAAGTCGTATGTCCAGAAGGCATTTCGATATCCAGAAAGCCGGCATCGTTTTTTGCGAGTTCAGGTGACTCCGGATCCGCAATTGATAACGTCAGAGTCTGGAAAAGATGACTTCAAGATCGATTCCGTGCAGACCTCGCGCGAGATTTCCATACCGGCCGTTTTGGTCTCGACGGACGCTGACATTAGTTCGCGCGAGCCAACTCGGCAATACGGCTCACCGGGGTCTCGCTGGATCCTGGACTTTGGGGCTGAGATTCCCGTTGATCGATTGGAAGTTTCAATCGATGATCAGGAGTTTGCTCGCGACATCAGTCTGGAAGCGGAGACCGTGAACGTGCTTGGCCAGCGGGAGTTCTATCCCGTCCTGTTCAACGAAAGCACTACGTTGCAGCGTCAGAAAGGCGATGAGCAGAAGGCCTTTACGATCACGTTTGGTGAAGTCCGAACACGCCGTCTGCGACTGATTGTGGCCGACTATCGAAACAAACCGCTGACTCTGACATCCGTCAAAGGCAGTGCACCGGCGAGGCAGATTGTCCTGCAGCGTCCCGAAGCAACTCAGTTACCTTTGGTCCTTCGATTTGGCAATCCGGATGCCGAAAGTCCGAATTACGACTTTGCTCGCAATCTTCCTGAAGCATTGCCGTCAGCACCGGTGCGAGCAGTCCTTGGAACCGCTGAACCCAACCCGGCCTATGTGGCTCCGCCTATCGCATTTACCGAGAGATTCCCGTGGTTCATCTATGTCGCGTTAAGTTCTGTCAGCGTTGCTCTCGGGGCTGTTGTTATGAATCTGTCCAGAGCCGCAATCGCCAATCATGATGCGGCAAGTGATAAGGCGTAACGTTGACGAGATGCAGATTAAGATGGCGATTGAGTCTCAATGCTCGTTCGCGGCGCGATGCGAACGCAGAAGCTTCTGCTCTTCGATGATGCAATTCTGCCTCTGAACGGGCAAATACCCGTGATAGTGTTCGCGCTCCGCAACAACCGTGTTGCGGAGCGACATCAGGCCATCGTTGTCGCATCAAAACATGTGTCATGGAATGCCCTACCTGCATGGTCTTTCATGGCTTTCGTTGCAAACAACAGGTTGCTCGGAACAAAACACCGGCCTAGGTTTTTCGAGTTGAATCGCACGTTGTGTCTCACTCCGAGTGAGCGTTAGGGTCTTGTCAGACCACTGCGTTCATTCATCCACGAGTGGCGACGGACGATGCTTTCCTTCTCGCCGGGAGCCGTTGCCGTGACTTTTGACTTTCGTCTCAATGAACGTCGCAGGAATCACGATCGTCGGCAAAGTGTCGTGTCACCCGAGCAACTGGAAGCCCGGCTTCTGTTGTCGACAACCAGCGTCACGAGTGGTTCACTTCCGATCGTATCCAATCTTGCGACCGGAAGTCCTGTTGTGTTATCCAGGAGCGTTACTGCCACGAGTTCCGCGGACTCAGCAGACGAATTTACAATCACGGGAACTTCAGCCAGTCTGTCGATTCAGGGCGTGTCATCAACGACCTCCGTAGCACTGACCTATGCCTGGACAACCACGCAGGCTCCGAGCGGCGGGGCAATCTCGTATTCGAAGAATTCAACGAATCAGGCGAAGGACAACACACTGACGTTCACTCGGGCCGGGGCCTATGTGACCAAAGTTTCGATCCTGTCCGGCAAGACCGTCGTCTCGACGCTGATGCTGCAGTTGTCGGTCACACCATTGCCAACCCGAGTCGGATTACTCGATGGATCAAACAGAACTGTGAATTCAGGCGCCGTCCTTTCGGTTACCACAGCTCCACCAAAACTCTTGGCCATCGTTATCGACCAGTTCAATCAGCCTTTGTTAACTCAACCGGAGATTGCCTGGAGCGTGGTCGCAACACCGGCCGGAGGCTCTGCCACACTAACGGCCACAGGGAATAGTCTTGCCACGGTTGTCGGCAAAGCGGGAACCTACACGCTGAAAGCCGGCGCAGGCTCACAGGTCGCTACGGTCTCCTTCAATGTGTCGCAGGTCATCACCTCGGTCACACTCGGCACTTTGAATGGGGCCGTCGTTGACAGTTCACAGCCACTTGTTACCAGAGCATCAACTCAGGCCGTCGTAGTCAAGTGCTTCGATCAGTTTGGCAATAAGATGTCTTCGCAGCCGTCCATCACGTGGTCGACTCT
>JBILXT010000143.1:0-16627 GCA_044378235.1 Planctomycetaceae bacterium | reverse complement strand
GCAATATGGCTCGTCGATATGATCGGCTGGCACTGCATCTGTTCAATCTCTTTGCAGCGCCGTTGCTGCGGTTTGAGTTTGCTCGGAATGAAGAAGGCCAGTGGCAGATTCGTAAGGTGCAGACGGTGGCTGCTCATCAGTTGCCCGACAGCCATAAGCCATTTGTCGAAGAGTCGGCTCAGAGATATTTCTCGGGACGTGCATCGGCACCGCGATCTCGCAAGCGAACTCGGTTCGACATGGCGATTCTGCATGATCCGGATGAGAAGCAGAACGCACCGTCGAATGAAACGGCTCTGAAGCGATTTATCAAAGCGGCCAAGGAACAGGATGTTTATGCTGAACTGATCACAAAAGACGACTACGGTCGTCTGCTGGAATTCGACGCGTTGTTTATCCGCGAGACGACTTTTGTAAATCATCATACGTATCGGTTTGCTCGCCGAGCCGCCAAGGAAGGCATGGTCGTCATTGATGACCCGGTGTCGATTCTCCGCTGCACCAACAAGGTGTATCTCGCCGAGATGCTGGCACGTCACAAGATTGAGATCCCTCGTTCCATCGTCGTCCATCGAGACAACATTCATCGCATTGTTGAGGAGTTGGGCTTTCCCTGTGTGCTGAAGAAACCCGACAGTGCGTTTTCACAGGGAGTGGTCAAGATTGCGTCGGAGGAAGATCTGCGAACTCGCTTTGCAGATTACTCGGGTGACTCAGAACTGTTGATTGCGCAGGAGTTTCTGCCGACCACCTTCGACTGGCGGATCGGGATACTCGATCAAAAGCCGTTGTACGCGTGCCGCTACTTTATGGCACCGGGGCACTGGCAGATCGTTAAGCAGGAGCGAGATGGACGCGGACGATACGGCAAAACGGAAACTCTGCCCGTGGAACTGGCTCCTCGAAAAGCCGTGAAGCTGGCATTGAAGGCCGCGAACCTGATCGGCGATGGTCTGTACGGCGTCGACGTGAAAGAGTCGAACGGTAACTTCTATATCATTGAAGTGAATGACAATCCGAACATCGATTCGGACAGCGAAGATGCGGTTTTGAAAGAAGATCTGTACAACCGGATCATGGAAGTTTTCGTGCGTCGCATGGAACAGAAGAGAGCTCGACTGGACGATTAATCCGGTGCCGACGATTTCAGCACGTATCAGGGCGAGTATGTTTCCGCAGGATCGAGCCATTCCGCGAGCAGTGTGCCAGAATCACCACGGGCGGAAAACTTCTTGACCTTCTTGCCCGCCAGTAGTTTGACAACGGGGAGGCTCTGGACTTACACCCCCTCTCTGTTGAATTCTTATTTTCGTCTTTACACAGAGGTTGCAACATGTCCAATCCCTTTGCCATGCCGGATTCCAATTCTCTTCCCGTGATGGAAACACGAAGCATTGTTCGCCTTAAGCGTGTTGGAGTGATGTCGGCCGGGATGGCTTCTGGGGCGTTGGGCGCCGCGTGTGGCTTACTAGCAGGCGTCTTTGTGTCGTTTATGACACTCGTAATATTATCATCAGGACCACAGGCAAATGCTCCCGGACTCTCCACAATCGGTGGAGGCTTCGTCGGCATTATACTCGGCCCGATCGTTTACGGACTTGTCGGTTTTGTTGGAGGCGTAATCAATGCGATTATTTACAACATTCTGGCGGGAATGACAGGTGGACTTCAGATGGAGTTTTCCCGAGACTAGTGCATCCGAAAACCAGTTCGACATTGCAACTGCGAGGTTCTCTTAACCCGTGAAACTTCAGAACCTTCCCGTCTCCTGGCAAACGGCATTAGCCTCTGAGTTCACTGCGCCCTGGTGGATGCAACTTGAAGCCTTCGTCGGTGAGGAACGCCGGGAAAAGACCGTGTTTCCGGCCGAGAGCGATGTATTTCAATCTCTGCAGTTGACCCCACTGGATCAGGTCAAGGTCCTGATTCTGGGGCAGGATCCTTATCATGACGACGGACAAGCTCATGGGCTGAGCTTCTCCGTTCGTCGAGGGATCAAGTTGCCGCCGTCACTGCGAAACATCTTTAAAGAGCTGCACAGTGATCTTGGGATTGCTCCTGCGGAGCATGGCTGCCTCGAATCCTGGGCGCGACAAGGAGTGTTGCTGCTGAACACGGTGATGACGGTTCGTGCTCACGAAGCAAACAGTCATCGCAATCGTGGCTGGGAGACGTTTACGGATCGTGTGATTCAGTGTGTGAATCAGCGGCCGCATGTCGCCTGTGTCTTATGGGGCAATCCCGCGCAACAGAAAGCCAGTCTGATCGACAGTCGACATCTGGTGATTCAGAGTCCGCATCCATCCCCGTTGTCTGCTCATCGCGGCTTCTTTGGGACGCGACCTTTTTCACAGATCAATGCGTATCTGGAAGGCGTCGGGGAAACTCCGATCGACTGGCGAGTCTGACGTATTACGGCTGCTTCGAATCCGCTGGAGTGGCGGAAGCGGCTGTTGGATCAGCAGCCGGTTGTACCGGAACCGAATCTGCTCCCTCCGGAGGTCCCGCGGGTTTTCGTTCACTGCACCCGAACGCCAGAAGCATCATCGCCATGCAGAACAACTGTTTTGATTGCCGGGACACATTGTTGCGTAACACAAGTTCCTCCGGAATTTCACGCGACGAGTGAGCGAACCATAGATATTGCCGACAGGGATTCTGTTTATCTCATACATGTTCGTATGCAAAAACACTCCGGCGAGCCACGGCAGGAAAGTTACTGACACCGATCCCCCTGAGCCAGGGAGTCAGGCTGATTTATCGGGGAGTACCACAGGATTCGCAGTTTTTTTGCCTCCGCCAGCTCGCCAAGAGGTCAGTAATTTACCGGCGGAATACAGTCTGGCAGCAGAAACATTTTTTAAAATTGGCGAGGGAATCTGGATTGCCAACCGATAGATTCATATGCTAATACTCGGCACCGTGCTGGGGTACATCGGAACAGACTGAGGAGTGGGCCACTCTCACTGTTACGCCCCGAATGGCGCTTCTGCTTCCTATTTTTTTATCCATCGCGAGTTTGTTTATTCATTTGGCGGAGAACCCACATGGCCCGGGTCAATCATGGATTGTTGTACGCTTTGAATTGTTTAGGACTTTTCTTTCAGCGAAGGACATCTGTCTCAAGGCGAAACAAAGTTCACAAGAGTGCGTCGTACGACAAACACATTGCAAGTGAGTCACTTGAATCCCGCGTTCTACTGACGTTGTCTTCCAGCCCCGCGGCGGCGGCAAGCCCAATCTTGATTTCGGGCACGACTGGAAGTGATGTCTTTACCGTCACTTACTCTACGACGACAACGACTGTAAGAATCTCCAGCAATGGCTCGGCTCCCACGCTGGTGGGGACCTATTCGCCCGGGATTCCTCTGTCTATCGCAGGTCTTTTTGGCAGTGATGCTGTTAAGGTCATTGGTACCGCTGGCAAATAGCAATTTACCGTGACCGGGACGAGCGTGAGAACCAACTCCGCAACGGTGACAGTCAACAGCATCGAGAACATCGAACTCGTTGGTGGTGGTAACGATGACATTTATGCCATAGACGCTGACACCGCACTCCCAAGAGTCTTTATTGACGAGGCCGGGGGAGGAATCGATACGCTCGACTTCTCACTCACCACCTTGCAGGCAGTCAATGTCAATTTGGGCTCTTCGTTGCTTCAAACAGTGAACATAAACCTGGGATTGCAGCTGAGGAATCCGACTGCTCTGGAGAACCTGATCGGTGGCAGTAGAGATGACGGTCTCATTGGCAACGCGAACGCAAATTTTCTGGTCGGTGGACCAGGCAACGATCTCCTTGATGGTCAGGCTGGAAGAGATCTCCTGATTGGTGGGCTCGGACGCGATCAACTCTCCGGCGGCCTTGATGATGATGTCGTGATCACGGGCGGAACCACTTATGACGGAAACATCAGTGCGCTCAACGACCTGATTGCGGAATGGAAATCAACGGCCCCCTACAGCACTCGGGTTACCCGTCTGCGAAGTGGTGTGGGTGTCACAAGAGCGATGTTGGTCGCCAAATCAACGGTTCTTCATGACTCTTTCGCGGCAGACATCGTCAGAGGAGACGCTGGTCAGGACTGGTTCTTCTGCGGTGTTGAGGAACGTGCCATCGACCAGTTGTTTGGCGAAATCTCTGACAGACTCTGACCGGCCGCGTTTGAGGAACCGTTTTAAATCCACCGTCCGCGAATCCTGAAGTTTCAGGGCTTCTTTGCGGGTTCTGATATGTGCCGGGGTGCTCTGGAACGACCCCAATCGATGATGAGATTGCCAGCGCCCCGAGTTCATGAACTTCTCGAGGATTAATGAATGGGCTGTTTGTCAGGGTTCCCTCGCTGCTCCTCCCCTGAACGGAGCAGCGGAGGACCTCCGGATCGGCCGGCAGCCCAGAGTTTCAGGTTTTCCAGATGTCGCTGGCCGCGAAGGAAGTAGAGATTGTCCAGCGTTTGCAATTGTTGCCGGCACTCCTCACGTGTCTCCTGTTTCCAGTTGGGATTCCGGGCCGTGGCCAACTGAGCTGATATCATCCAGTCGGCGATTGCGATCGCGATGTCTTCGTGTGCGCGAAACGACGGATGGACATGGTCGACAAGGACATTATCTCCAATGATGCCGTTCGTTGTGTTGGCTTGAAGCAGTTCATGAGCATTCAAAAACGGCAAACGGTTTTCTTCGACAACTGTCTGCATTGCGACTTCCAGTGAACTTGTCATTCGCAGCGGACAAGTATCCTCGTCGCGGGCTCGGCGAAACGATCGTTCGGCGGCTGTGAAATCGCGAGTGGTAAGCTGCAGATGCCCAAGCTCATACCATGCCAGCGCGAATCGAGGATCACTCTGAGTGACTTGTTCAGCCATGGCGATGGCCTCAGCGGGGCGAGCTAAGGCCATTTGACGGGCCCGCTTTAAGATGTCTGCGATTTTGGTGCGGTCAGAGTCAGAAATTGACTCTGAGAACTCCGGCTTGAACGGTGGGCAGTCGCTCAGGTTGGAGGGCGGAAGAATCATCAGCAGAGGCACTGAATTCTGCTGACACAAGTCGACCATACGCTGCAGATTACTGCGGAAGTGCAACTCCACGGATGCAGCATGGGAGTCGTCGCGATGGTAGACTGCGAACCCGCCATCGTGATCCAGTAAGGTATCCACGTCTGTGGTCAGCACAGGGCGAACATCGGTCTCAGAATTGGCGACGGGCGCTACGTTGCTGGCCTTGAAGAAACTCAGAATCCCAGCGCGCAGCAAGCGAAATGTGCGGCAACTGTTCAGCACACTGAACGTTGTCGATATCGCGGCCGGAGTTTCACGTAAGGAGGAATAAGTCACATCTTCAAGAAACTCGTTATGCCCTTCGCAGAAGATGAAGAGATCGGGCTCATAGGCGAGACACTCCTGCATGATGGGAACCAGTCGATAGCTGGCGTAGGACACCCCGCCGCAATTGACGACCTTCCATGGATGGCTGGGATCAGCCTGCTCAAGTGCAATCTGCAGATACGTGGGAAAACTGGTTTCGATGGAGAACGGATTCCCCTGGACTGTGGAGCCGCCGAAAACGAAAATGCGAAACTCGTCGGCCGGCTTCGTTGAGGAGAACGAGTCTTCTCTAAAGTATTTCCGTCGGCTCTGGGACGTTCGCCAAAGATCTCCGCCGGCCGTCTTTTCGAACAACGGTCGAATCTCCGCGAACTCAACGTACGGATCATCGGAAATCTCAGCCGAGCCCCAACCTGCGGCCAGGCAGATTAGTTCCGATATGGCCAGCAGGGCAAATGGCAGAATCACCGCAATGATACGAAAGCACCAACGTCGTCGCGGCATGGCGACGGAGACGTCATTCACTGCGGGAGAATCGATGGAGGTCACTTCAGCGACTTCAGCAGAGCGTCAATTTCGGCGAAGGGCATCGTCCCCACAAAATCGCCGACCTGAGTGCCACCACGATAAATGCGCACATCAGGAATTGATGTGACATCGAGGTACTGAGAAATTTCCGGGCATTGATCAACGTCGACTTTGACAACTTCTATGTCATCACCCCATTTGGATTTAATCTTCTCCAGTGTTGGTGCCAGTTTGCGACATGGACCGCACCATGAAGCCCAGAAATCGACAAGGATCAGCTTCTGGTCTGCTCGTTGAACAAGCTCCAGAAACTTCCCTTCGGAGTGTTCAACATTGCCATCGGCATTGACAGTCAACAGTTCTACGTCCGCGTCGGGAGCCCCGGCGACTGGTTTGCCGTTTCTTGGACCTTCATTGCAACCGACGCACAGAACGATGAGCAACAGAACGGAGCAGATCCGCTTGAAAAAATCGGTGGGAGACATTGTCGATGCGAAACCTGTAGAGTTGTGAAAGAATCCGTCGAAAGTGACGCCACGAGAAGAATCGCAGTGATTCCTGGTGCGATAATGCAATCCTGAGATCAGGACAATAACGTCCATTGGAAGAAATGGTGAGCGATGCATTCTCAGTAAGGATTTTTAGCGGGAACGACTGCGAGATTTTGGCGAATTCAAGGGATTTCGTCTGTAACAAAGCCACTGACGCGCCTAAATTTCAGTAAATGAGCTGTGGACTGTTTGCTCAAGGCGGCGAATGTGTCACAGTGTAGAACAATGTGCTTCAAACGGCTTAGATGAATTGTTTTGGGAGATCTGAACAAATGTCAGTGACTCTGACGGAAGCGGCAGCAAGTGAAATTAAGCGAGTAATGACGGAGCAGGCTCGCCCTGAACTGAAGTATGTCCGCGTCGGCGTCGTAGGCGGTGGATGCAGTGGTTTTCAGTATTCCTTTGACTTCACCAACGCGTATGACGAAGCCAGCGATGTTATCTCCGAATTTCACGGAGTAGGCGTCGTTGTCGACAAGAAGAGCGATCTGTTTCTGGACGGAACAGAGATCGATTTCTACAGCGGCCTGGAAAAACGTGGGTTCACGTTCAAGAATCCAAATGCAGTGAAGTCCTGCGGTTGCGGCAGCAGCTTCTCTGCGTGATCGTCGGTAATCAGCACCGAACATTCCTCAAAGCCACCGGCAGTTAGCCGGTGGCTTTGTTTGTTTACGGCCCCTGCGTTTTCTAGACTTCTCCCCACGGTCCGGCTCAAGGAGGTCATGAAGAAGTGCAGAACGCATCTTTCTGGGCGATCTTATTTCTAAAGCCTCGAGCGACTAACCAGTAAAAAACGATTCCTTTGCGGGTGTGGCATGGCTTCGAATCTTCATCAGTTCATTACTCGATTGTCTCGTCAGATTCTTCTTCCTGGAGGTCGTCGGCGTATCCGTACCGCCGTGATCCCGGAGCAATTGGAAACTCGAATCCTGCTCAGTAACGCTCCAGTTCTGCTGGAAGGAAATCCGGATGGAGACTCGTTCCCAGGCGAGGCCGTCGCGACAACGAAGGGGATCTTTAGCCAGGCTTTTGAGCCGACGACTGGTTACGAGATTTACCTGAGCGATGGAACGACGGCTGGCACGAAAATGGTGCGTGATCTTTATACGGGCGCCACGAGTTCAAATCCAAGTGACTTCACGGAGGGAGATGGCGTCATTTTCTTTACCGCAGTAACGCAGAATCGCGGCAGGGAACTCTGGAAAACAGACGGAACTATCTTTGGCACATCGATTGTTGCCGACATTAATCCCGGAGGAGCTTCCTCGGACCCTGATTCGCTCACCTTCGTCAACGGGATGCTTTATTTTTCTGCGACTGACGGCGGTAGTGGTCGAGAACTTTGGAAATCAGACGGGACTCTTTCAGGGACTGTCAGGGTCAAGGATATCGTGCCAGGAGGGAATTCATCGGAGCCGGATAACTTTCAGGAATTCGACGACGTGCTGTTGTTTACGGCGACAACGCCAACGGCTGGTGATGAATTGTGGCGGAGCGATGGAACGGTTGCGGGAACTTTTCAGGTCAAGGAGATTTTTGAAGGCGCGTCAAGTTCGGCTCCTGACCAGTTCACTCGAGTTGGTACGGTCGTCTATTTCACGGCTGAAGACCCTGATCAGGGACGCGAGCTGTGGAAAACAAACGGAACGACTTCCGGAACAGTGCTCGTCAGAGACATTATTCCCGGGCCTGATTCTTCATTTCCCTCGGAATTGACACCTGTGAGTGCGACGACCCTGTACTTTGCGGCGACAACAGCCGCGACGGGTAATGAGCTTTGGAAGACGAGTGGTTCGGCAGCTTCCACAGTGATGGTTAAAGACATCTTTCCAGGGGCCAGCTCAAGCTTCCCTTCAGATCTGGTGAATGCGGCGGGTGTTGTCTACTTCGCCGCAGACGATGGCGTCAATGGCGAGGAGCTCTGGAAAAGCAACGGTACGGCAGCCGGTACAGTTCTCGTTGCCGACATTTTTCCCGGAGCAACCAGTTCCTCCCCGGTCTTCCTCAGCTTTCTGAATGGGAAAGTCTACTTTGGTGCAGAAAACGCGGTCGTTGGTGATGAGTTGTTTGAGTCGAACGGCACTACTGCCGGGACAAAACTTGTCGCTGATATCTGGCCCGGAGCGACAGGGTCATTTCCGGTGGGCCTGTTGACCTATAAAGATTACGTATTCTTTGCGGCCAACGACAGCCTGCATTCGAATGAGCCGTTTGCCTACAACACTCGACCGACCGTGGTTATCGACAACCATAATGTGGGCTACAGTGAGACGGGTAAATGGGCTCTGAGCCAGGTGGCCGGGCTCAATGGTTCGAGAACCAGATTCTCCAACGAGTTGACTGCTAGAGCTCGCTGGTCCGCGGCCGGAATAACGACGGGGTACTACAAGGTTGAAATCTTCAAGGTTGTAAATTCAACGAATGCCCGGAGCATCAATGTTCAGGTCGTGAGTGCAGACGGAACCAGTACGACGCCGATGTCGTTTTCCGGTGTAAGTCCTTCCGGCTGGGCTCAGGTAGGAATTTTTCGATTCACAGGTAGTGCCACGCAGTTAGTCTCAATCTCAAATCCTACCGGCTCCGGAAATCTGCGTGCGGATGCCGTGAGATTTACTCCCGTCAACCGATCGGAAATTGTGGATGCTGGCTCCGCAAATTATTCCGAGACCGGCACCTGGAGTGAAAGTCTGGTCGCGGGAAACAATGGAAGCACGACGCGGCTGACTTCGAGCGTCAACGCGTCAGCGAAATACAATACGTCAATTCGGGCCGGCTACTACACGGTCCAGATTTTCCTCGTTGTCTCAGCCGGCAATGCGACAAACGTGGACATCACAGTTGCCAGCGGAGGAAAGACGCGAGTCTATAAAGTCAACCTTGCCACTGGGACATCTCGCTGGCTGACGCTGGGCAAGTTTTACTTCTCCGGCAGCGGCGAGGAGTATGTCCAGATTCGCAATGCGGGAACAACCGGCAAGTTGCGAGCGGATGCGGTCCAGTTCTTTGAAGAAACGGATGGACTCGGACTCTGAGGATATTCTTGCACGCGACGGAACAATCGTCTTGAGCCCCGGCCTGCGGCAACTTCGGGATTTTTAATCCTGGACGCCGCAGGCTATCCTGATTTTTACGGTCGCCGCGGGCCTTTTGCTCAGCCAGGTGCCGTAACCGTGGAATATTATGCCGGTCATTCCGCCCCGGAATTCGGTTTCGCAGGGCATTTCTGAGGGGCGCTGTTGAGTCCCAACAGATCGGATCGTAGATTCTGGAGCTGAAGAAGTTCCCGAAAGCGGCCTGAAAATAATTGCGCAAACGCCCGGTTCACCAAATACGTATGGTTGACAGGCCGGAGGTCCTGTGTGTTTCAGCAGCCTCGGAATTGCCCCGTTTTCCATCGAAATTCCAAGTCATTCAATTCAGTCATTGAAACGGTTCGACATGTCAAACGCCGTGATTGAGATCCGGAATCTGTCCAAGATTTATCGAGACTTCTGGGGCCGCAAGAAGGTTCAGGCTGTGAAAAGCCTGAGTATGGATGTGCAGAAGGGGGAAGTCTTCGGTCTTCTGGGACCGAACGGTTCCGGCAAGACGACCACGATGAAGATGCTGCTGGGATTGCTGTTCCCAACAAGCGGTGAAATGACAATTCTGGGGAAGTCGGCCTCAGACGTCTCCAAGAATGAAAAGATCGGCTACCTGCCGGAAGAATCATATCTCTATCGATTTCTGAACGCGGACGAGACTCTCGACTTTTATGGTCGACTGTTCAACATGTCGGCGGCAGACCGAATCCGCCGCTCGGACGAACTGATCGAGATGGTCGGACTCGGGAAAGCTCGTCGCCGTCAGCTGAAGGAATACTCCAAGGGGATGACTCGCCGTATTGGTCTGGCTCAGGCCCTGATCAACGACCCGGAGCTTGTCCTGCTTGATGAACCGACCAGCGGTCTCGACCCGCTGGGAACTCGCGAAATGAAAGACCTGATTCTCCGCCTGAAGGCGCAGGGTAAGACCGTTGTGATGTGCAGCCATCAGCTGGCTGACGTTCAGGACGTGTGTGACCGTATCGCGGTGCTGTTTCAGGGAGAACTTAAGGTTCTGGGACGCGTCGACGAGCTGCTGGAAATGCGGAACGAGACTCAGATGAGAACATCAAGTCTCAGCAAGGAAGCAGAAGACGATATCCGCAAGGTGCTGGAAAAGCACAATATCAAGAATGCTCAGTTCACAAGCCCGCGAGCGGACCTGGAAGAACTCTTCCTGCGTACGGTCCGCGAAAGCGGCGAGCGTCCAGGGCGACGCTTTTCTGCCGAGGAGATTGCGGCCTCAGGAAAGGGCGGCAACGCCTGACGGGTGAATCCATGAGATGCCTTGCCGATCAATCTGTTGATCGGGCACTCAGGCCACTTGCGATTCTCCGTGTGATGGACTGAACTGACTCGTGAGTTTCTGCTGTTTCGCAGACTGTTTTGTCGGAACTGTGAATTATGGACTTTGATATCAGGCCTTTCAATCTTTCCGGCGCCGCCAACTCGTGGCTGATGCTGCTGGGGATCCTGACACTGATTTCCGTGGGGCTGTCATTTGTGCTTTCCCTCGCTCGAAACGGAGGGAGCGGTGTTGCCATTTTTACAACGGGACTCCGAAGCTACCTTGGCGATCTGTTCTCACTTTCGCCCGGTAGAATCTATGCTCTGACGAAACTGACGCTGCTCGAAGCAATCCGTCGTAAAGCGTTGCTGGTGTTTGTGGTCTTCGCGATTCTGTTGATGTTTGCGGGCTGGTTTTTAACAGATACCAACTCGCGTCCTGAACTGCAGGTTTCGATCCATGTGACGTTTCTTCTGACAGCGATCGCGTGGTTGATTCTTCCGGCTGTCATCTTCCTGAGCTGCTGGGCTCTTCCCGAAGATATCCGGATCCGGTCACTTCACACGGTCGTTACGAAGCCTGCTCGTCGGCTGGAGATCGTGATTGGACGTATGGCAGGAATGGGAATTGTGTCCTGCCTCGTCCTGGTTGTGATGGGTGTGATCGGGGCGGTCTGGATTTATCGTAAGCTCCCGGAGAACAGCCGCAGCCAGTTGACTTGTCGAGTTCCTGTGTTCGGGCAGCTATACTTCTTCGATCAGGACGGTCAGCCTGCCGCAACCGGCATCAATGTCGGTGACACCTGGATGTATCGGTCTCACATTGCCGGGAATTCCAGAGCTCGAGCTGTCTGGATGTTCCGTGACGTTAATGAAAACTCAATCTTGACCGAGACGGTCGGTACTGGTGATGAAGCCAAAACCGTAGAGGGCTTGAAGCTTGAGTGTCGATTCGAAGCCTTTCGAACAGTGAAGGGTTCAGAGAAGAGTGTTTTTCAGGGTGTTCAGGCACAATACACCCTGTCAGCAAATCCTCGCGAGGAAGCGTTTGGGATGCTGTCTCAGGGGGAAGCGCTAAGGCCTGTTGCGGATGCCCTGCGAGATGGTCAGTTTCGCAATGGTTCAGAACGAATTAAAGAACTTGCAACTCGGATCCGTACAAACTCGGCAGAGCTTCTTCCGGCTGACTACGTTGGTCTGCAGAACGGCCTTGCGGTTGCTGGCGTCGTACTTCGGGAAATGAAGTTGGAATCTCTGACACCCGTGGAGCAGCAGTTTGATGCGGCTTCTCTGAGCGGTCAGAATCTCGTGAAGGTCCTGCAGCAGAATCATCTGACAGGTTCATCAGACAAGGCTCCCTATTCAGAGTTTGCCGACTCTCTGGAGGCCCTTGCAGGTACGATTCTGGAGAATGCCGATGTGCTGCATGAATCCCTGCCAAGGCTGGAAGTGCCCCTGCCCGCGTTTCACATTTCTGAATACCACGAAGGCGCAGCGGAGAACATTTCACTGATCCCGCGTAAGCTTCGTTTTGCTGCGGACTACGAAACGCTGGCTCGGTTTCTCTCCGGCATCTTTGATAAGTGGAGCACGGATGGAAAGCTTGTTGAAGGCGATGCGATTAGTCCTGGACTTGTCGACAGCCTGCAGAAGGATGCTTCCGTATCACCACTGAACGCTGAATTGCTGGTGACAGTCTTGAACGAACAACTCACAGCCGGAGCTTTGAAGATTGCCGACGGGAAACTGGTTGTTGCCGACGGTCGACGCTGGTTTACTTTCTTTGACGATCTGATCCGTAAAGAACAGCTGATCTCTCAGGACAGCGAAGGCTGGATGATTGAGAAGGACCTCATTAAGGATCTGGTTTTAAATGGGTTCCTCAGAGTTGAAGTCGCATGCCTGAATGACCAGATGTATCTCGGGATGGCCCGCCCCGACCTGTTCATTCGCAAGCCAGACCGGTCGTTTCTGGTGGGTTACACCAAGGCCCTGGTCAACATTGCCCTGATGCTCATGCTGATCATCATTCTGGGTGTGACAGTCAGCTGCATCGTGAAGGGGCCAGTGGCTCTGTTCTTCACATTGACGTTCTTTATCGTGGGTCAATTCTTCCACGAGTTTATGATGAAAATGTTGTCCGGCGAAGAACAGGGGATGGGGACTCTCGAGTCAGCCGTTTTGATTGCTCAGCATCGAAATCCGCAGGTCGGTATGGACGTCTCTTCCACGACCTCAGCGGTGTTGCGAGGAGCCGACAAAGGACTCGAAGGTGTCCTGCGAGTCTTCAGCAATATCGTGCCGGATTTCAGTGTATTCAATCGAGGCGCGGCGTATGTGGAGAATGGGTTCGACGTACCATTCAATGACTGTGTAGTTCCGGCCGCCGCTATCTTCGTGGGTTTCCTTGTTCCATGCGTTTTGATCGCGGGCGCGATGCTGAAGTTTCGTGAACTGGAGGCAAAATGACGAATCTGAATTCTCGCCAGCGCAAGATGAGCTACGGCATCGGAATTATTCTGCTGCTGGGACCGATTGTGTATCTGGGATTCCCTGCAGAGCAGAACGCGGCAGATTCCTCCTCCGGAGGCCTCGGCAAGCTCGCGCAAATGCGTCAGCAATATGACCTGGGTGAAGCGACACTGGGAAAGGTTGATCCGTCCAGTTCAGCGATGAACCTCGTCCTGCTGGGTCTTCGTGGACCTGCAGCCAGCGTGTTGCACCTGAAGGCGATTGAGTATCAGGAGAAGAAACAGTGGGCAAAACTAAAGACCACTGTCGACTCCATTATTTTGCTGCAGCCGCACTATGTTCAGATCTGGAAGTTTCAGGGCTGGAATCTCGCGTACAACGTCTCACGCGAATGGGATAAGGTGGATGACAGATTCTATTGGGTCAAGGAAGGCATCAAGTTCCTGAAACTCGGCACAGATCGCAATCAGTTGATTCCGATTCTATTCCACAATGTTGGTGAAGTCGTTTCAGCCAAGATGGGAATCTCTGACGAGAAGAAATTCTTCCGAGTCTTCTTCAAGCAGGACCCCGATCCGAAGTTTGAGGTATCCCCTGGACAGCGTGGACCGGATCCAGCTATCAATGAAGAAGGCAAGGACAGTTATCTTGTTGCTCATGACTGGTTCGTCAAGGCCAACGAAAAGGACGACAACGACGATCTGATCGGTGTGAAAGGGATGACACATGTCTTCTTCCGTCAGGGCCCGGCGAAATCGTTGATTAACTACGCAGAGATCAGAACCAAGGAAGGCGCGTTTGATGAACATATCGCCGCCTGGGAAGCTGGCTACAAAGCATGGATGGAAGACTACGGTCGTGAAGAGTTCCTTGGTCTTGACGACAAGGTCTACACTCTGGCCCCTTCCGAAGAGGAATTGAAGGAGCAGGCGGAACGAAACGGGATCACTCTGCTGGCTCAGCGAAAGCTTTGGGAAAACAATGTCAAGATGGTCAATTTCGACTTCTGGCGACGTTACGTCAGTGCCGAGATGGATCCGGTGACTCTGAATCTGCACAAGACTTTCTATGACGCCAAACAGCTCTATATGCAGGGCAAGGGCTTCGATCGTCTGGATCCTGCAACAGGGATGACCACGGCGTCAGAAGCGCAGTTGAAACTTGAAGAAGCCATGCAGCGATGGCTGGAAGCAAAGCAGAAATTCCCAACGATGTTTGA
The DNA here is from genome assembly GCA_044378235.1 of Planctomycetaceae bacterium. Lineage (GTDB taxonomy): Bacteria > Planctomycetota > Planctomycetia > Planctomycetales > Planctomycetaceae > SXXK01. The sequence goes on along the minus strand of JBILXT010000143.1, from coordinate 2,161 downwards.
TGATGGTCGCTATGTCGATGAAGCGTTGCTGATTGTTCAATACTGGCAGGCGATTCACCAGCAGAATGCTCGACCGATTCCCGACGATTACCCACTCAAGGCATTGTGGGCTGATAATTCAGCGAAGTACATGGATATGCAACGTGACTTCCAGATGGAAACTCGCGGGCGAAAAATTGAGTAGACCGGGGTGCTTTCGAGTCCTTCAACGGGCTCGTACTCCCTCAGGATGAAACGCTTCAGTGTTTGGTTGAGTTCTCCCGGGTTGATCCGGGGTGGGAGTCTGATAGGTGGTTGCCGGGCCTATTTTTGAACGCGAAGTTTTGACGACTCCGCGTCGCCTGAGTCACTACCTCATGCGATCCGGATTCGTGGGCGCGTTGCTGATTTTGTTCTACAGCATTCGCCAGGCAACGATCGGGTTCCAGGACGTCCTGTTTGCCGGCGACGTGGCTTCGTTCAGCGCACTGACTTTTCGTGTGTTCGCTCTGCTGCAACTGACACTGGGGCTATTCTTTGCCACGGTGTTTTCAGCATCGTTAGTGACGCAGGAGAAGGACCGTAAGACCCTGATTCTGCTGCTGATGACGGACCTGCGAAATCATGAACTCGCACTCGGAAAACTATTCTCAAGCCTGCTGAATGTGGGCGTGCTTCTGGCAACCTCGTGGCCGGTTTTTTGTTTTCTGAAGCTTCTCGGCGGTGTGACCTGGGAACAAATTTTCTGGTCACAGGCGATCGTTGGCGCGGCGACTCTGGCGGCCGGGAGCTGGGGATGCCTGGTGGCCTTCTGGCGTGAGAAGACTTTTCAGACGCTCGCGATCAGTGTTCTGGGAGTGGTGCTGTATGTGCTGCTGACGCACAGTATCGGTGTCGCGTGGTCTCCGAGCATTGCGCAGGCTTCGCCGTTCTTTGGATTGCTGCAGGTCCTGGATCCGCTCCGTCTGGAAGTTTCCGGAGTCCTGCATGTGTCAGCCTGGCCAACAGTGCTGACTCTGCTGACACTTTCAGTCGTTCTGTCAGCGGTGACCATTCTGAAAATGCGAGTATGGAATCCATCTCGAGAATTCCATCAATCTGCCGCAGAAACAACTCCGGGAACTGAGACAGAGGATTTGACTCCGGCCGCTCCTCGCGTGCATCGTGAAGTCTGGAATCAGCCCGTGATCTGGCGCGAAATGCGTACTCGTGCCTATGGCCGTCGCATGATCTGGATCAAGCTTTCCTACGTGCTGATGGTAATGATGATTGCCGGAGTTGCGTTTCTTTCCACTCCGAAAGAGGCCGGAAGCGAACTCGTACTGGGAATGTTGTCCGTTCCGTCGTTCGCCTTTCTGGGGATTGCGATCCTGAGTTTGCTCCTGACGAATGCTCAGGCGGTGACTTCGCTGACCAACGAACGCGATGGGCGTACTCTCGAAATTCTGCTGGTGACGGACCTGCGTCCTCACGAGTTCATTCTCGGCAAGATCGGCGGGGCGATGTGGAATGCTCGCGAGATGATTTTGTTGCCGCTTCTGATGATTGTTGTGATGTCGCTGACCGGCAGAAGTACGGCACTAACCGCCGAGAATGTCGTTTACCTCTGCATCGCATATATCGTCCTGAGTCTGTTTGCGGTGGCTTTGGGACTTCACCAGGGACTGACTTACGAAAACTCTCGCCATGCCATCGGGCATAGTCTGGGAACGATGTTCTTTCTGTGCGTGGGGATCTTTATCTTCATGCTGCTGCTTGTTGAGGCTCGTTCTTCCTTTGCGATTCAGCTCCAGAGCTTTATTCTGTTCATTGGCTTTGGAAGTCTTGGACTCTACTCATCGCTGACCTACCGGAACCCGTCCAGCGCACTGACGCTGGCTTCGCTTGTGCTGCCGTTCCTGACGTTCTATGCGATCACGGACTTTCTGCTGGGCGGCAATCTGGGTGTCTGTCTGTGGATCTGTGTGGCTTACGGATTTACAGCGGTCGCAATGATGGTCCCCGCGATGAATGACTTCGACATCGCTCTCGGCCGGAACGCTCACGACGCCGCCTGAAAAGGGTCCATTCAGGAGATCCCGTTCCAGGAGGATCAGGAGAATCGCTGGCGATCCAGAGCGACCGTCATCGGAACCTTTCGCTCTCGGAATTTCCTGAAGAACTCGACCATCCCGTGTTTCAA
>JBILXT010000513.1:0-4682 GCA_044378235.1 Planctomycetaceae bacterium | reverse complement strand
GCAGAATGGCGCTGGCCGACTACTAAGCTAGTCGCATTTTGCCGGCTTATGTTCACCGCCCAGCCGAAGGCGCCGGCTTTTACGATGGCCGGCGCCTTCGGCTGGGCGGTAAACGATTAGATCGACACTCTGCCAGCACAGTACCGATCACAGAAATCACGGCTGTGACGGAGAAGCGGAGCCATTCCGTTTCTGATCAGAAGGCAGCACCGCTGGCACCAGAGCGGTCTTAGGCCCCTGCGTAAACAATAGTGACGCAACAATGGATGCTGTTGCCATGCCCGCCACAACAAGCAGGCTGACTGAGATCGGAATGGGTGCGACATCAATAAGCATCATTTTGACTCCGACAAATCCCAGAACGCCGGCGAGTCCGTAATTCAGATAGACAAACTTTTCCATCAATCCCGAAAGAGCAAAGTACAGAGACCGCAGTCCAAGAATTGCAAACGCATTCGAGGTGAACACGATAAAGGGATCTCGGGAGACCGCCATGATCGCAGGGATGGAGTCGACGGCAAACACCAGATCAGACCACTCGACAAGGATCAACACCAATAGCAGAGGCGTTGCAGACCACCGCCCGTTTTGCTTCACAAAGAATCGATCCTCCTGATACTCGTTTGTGACAGGAATGAGTCGGCGACTAAGCTTCACCAGCCAGTGGTCTCCGGGTTCTTTCGATGTGTCCGGCCCCTTCAGCATTCGCCAGGCTGCAATCAGCAGGATGCCGCCGAAGACGTGCACCAGCCAGTGAAAGCGTTGAATCATGGCCACGCCAGCCACGATCATGACCACACGCATGGCGAGAGCACCGAAGACGCCCCAGAACAAGACCTTGTGCTCGCAGTGCCGAGGAACCTTCATCGCGGTAAACAGCATCGCAAAGACAAACACATTATCAATGCTGAGTGATTTCTCAATGACGTAGCCGGTCAGGAATTCCATCGCCGGGCGCGATCCGGACTTGATAAACAACAGCCACGCGAATCCAAGGGAAAGTGCAATCCAGACAATGCTCCACGTGATCGCTTCGCGAAACCTGACGACATGAGCCTGGCGATGAAACACACCCAGATCAAGAGCCAGCATACCTGCCAGGAAGCTGATGAATCCGATCCAGGTCCACGGGGAAAATTCCATTGTCTTAATTCGCTCTACGTTTAAGAATCAAAGAACTGGTTGAAAGGACTCTTGAGAGAAAATGGTTTCGAACTTCGGCGTCTCGCACCACATCAACATCAGCACACCCGCAGCGGCCTCCTTGTGCTCATGCTTTGGCTCAAACGAACCAGGCACCGCCACCAAATGTCGGCCGGCAGTGTTCAGGCGCCCAAACTGCCGGACATTGACGTTCCCTGATGGTCACGCTGCCGATCTAACAGACGCGCCAGGGACCGGGCTGCTCGGTCTGAGACATTGGCCACGGCCGATTCGATCGAGGCATCAGTGTCACCGACCAGAATCTCGCCTTTCTTTCGCAGCAGCACCTTGAAACGGCAAAGAATATCGTTGCCACCTTTGGGCCCATTTACGTCACTCAAGGTCACCTGAACAGTTCGCACCTGTGACGAGAAACGATTGAGAGCGTATTGAATACGACGTTCGATAAGTTCCAGTTGAGAAGCGTTCAGAGGAACATTACGACCAAGAATCTGGATTTCCATGTTATTCTCCGAGTGAGAATCTGAAGTCATCTGGGAATGAGAGAGGTGCCAGGGCAGGCACCGGGAGAGGTGAAATCTGTGGCGTGACGACGCAAACCGTCCGTCGAATGTGAATCCTCAAATGCCCCCGAGAAGACTGCTTTTCAGAACTCTCTGGGTGGGGTGTCAACGTGAGGTGCTCGTTTCTGCTCATTCGATGATTTGAAAATTCTTCGGACGGCTTGCGACGTAACGCAGCCAGACTGCACTATGACTGGAAAACTTTGAAGGATCGGAAAAAAACGGGACGGGACCCCTCAACCATTGCCCCGCAGGTCCATGTACTATGCGGGAGCCCATTCCGTTTCTTTCAGAGATTAATTAATCCCAGTCGTTAACTTTTCCGGACCATTGATTGTTCATTGCACTGACTCGAAATCGCTCCGGTCCATTATGCACGTCTCTGGCAGAATCGGCCTGCAATTGAATCAGGAACTGCCTCTGACTCAGGCGAGTCCTGCAGGTCGCACGATCCAGATCATTGATCCTTGCACGAATTTGCCGATCGACAGAATTGGCTCTGACCGCAACACCAGGACCTCCAGCCAGTTCTCCGGATGGCCTGTGTTCCGACGTCATCTCCTCGGAATCAGAACTTAAAGACTCTGCAGAAGCCATGATTCAATCTCCTTGACTGTTGCGCTTCCGAAGAAGCGGGCTGACGACATCCATCGACAGAAGTTTACGCCGTCAATGAGATTTGACTAATTCAAAGTTATGCCTTGAATCATTCATTAAATCGATGTATTCTTCAGCTATGGACTGGATGAACTATCATCATTTGTTGTACTTTTGGATGGTCGCTCGCGAAGGAACAATTCAGCGTGCTGCCGAGAAGCTTCATATTGGTCAGCCGGCCATCAGCACTCAGCTGCGCAGTCTGGAAGAATCCCTGGGGCAAAAGCTCTTCCAGAAGTCCGGACGAAATCTGCAGCTGACAGAAACCGGAAAGACGGTTTACCGCTACGCCGACGAGATTTTCTCGCTGGGCCGCGAGCTGATGGATACGCTCAAGGGGCATCCCGCCGGTAAGCCCGTTAAATTCACTGTGGGTGTCGTTGACGTGATGCCCAAGTTGATGGCTCGCCGCCTGCTGGAGCCTGCTCTGAAGCTTTCCGAGAATCTGCAACTCGTCTGCGTGGAGAACAGCCTTGAGGAACTCCTCACTCAGCTCATGTTGCACAATCTCGATATTGTGCTTTCGGACGTCCCAGTCACTGCAGCCGTCAAAGTCCGCGCCTACAACCATCTGTTGGGGGATTCGACGGTGGGGCTGTTTGCCCACAAGGAGATTGCTCGCAAGTACAGAAAAGGATTTCCTGGATCCTTGAACGGGGCGCCGTTCCTGATGCAGCGCCGCACGTCAGCGGTGCGACGGGCCATCGATTCGTGGCTTGAGAAATCTGACTTGCATCCCACGTTGCGTGCTGAATTCGATGACACGGCTTTGATGAAGGCGTTTGGCCAGACTGGTGAGGGGATCTTCCCGGGAGCGATGGTCATCGCCGATGAGATTTGTCGCCAGCACGAAGTCGAACTCATTGGCGAACTGGACGGTGTTCGCGAGCAGTTTTTTGCGATCTCCGCCGAACGAAAAATTAAGCATCCGGCGGTTCTCGCCATTGCCAGCACCGCACGGACGGGAATCTTCCTGTAAGGGCAGGGACTGGCGTCAGCTCACGGCGACATCAACCGGCGTGACAAGTCCGGTCGACAAGTCGTAGACGCCTCCAGCTACGATCAGCTCTTTTCTCTGAACAAGCTTTGAGATCGTCGGTGAGGCTTCCGCGAGAAGGATCGCCTGGTTCCGGACATTTTCTGAGATCGCGCGATTCAAATCACCGCCGGCGGCTTTCACGGCCGGGCGAATATGCTGGAATAGCCCGCTGATTTGTCCTGGCACCTCGTCCCCTTTCATCGTCGCACTCACAGCACCGCAACTGGTATGGCCAAGCACGTAGAGGACTTTGGCGCCGAGGATCTTTGTGCCGAACTCGAGGCTGCCAATATTTTCGCTGGACGCCACATTGCCAGCAATGCGAGTCACAAACAGGTCTCCGAATCCCTGATCGAACACGATTTCAATCGGCACTCTCGAATCCGCGCAGCCGAGGAATGCGGCAAATGGCTTCTGCCCGTTCGCGACTTCGCGAACACGAGTCATATCCCTATTGGACGACAAGGAGTGCCCTTCTGCAAAGCGACGATTGCCGTCAACCAGAAGCTTCATCGCTTCTTCGGGAGTCTGAGGAACCCCCGATGTTGACTGCGATGGAGAATAGGCTTCATCGCCAGCGGAGACCCTCGATGCAGAACGTGACATCAGCCCGGTCAAGCCACACGTTGCACCGAGGGCGATTTGGCCCATCAGAATGCGGCGACTGGGCTTCGAGGTGTCCGAGTCGGACGGGAAATTGCTTGGAAGATACTCAGACATACTTTTCTCCTCGAATGACACTGACTGTGGAAAGATAAGCAATCACGGCGTAACGATCGAAGTATTCAATTGAGATTAGTTTCAGCAGGCGGTCGGCAACTTCGGAGGAGACGATCGTTTCCAGCCGAATGTTCGAGCCGAGAATTTCACCGACACGTCGCTGGCGGATTCCTTCGCCTTCCGCATCCGTAACGGTGTAGCCCTTGGCGCCGGCACTCCGGACATCAGCGATAAGACGGTCCTTCAGAATCGCCTCCGCCACAATGGTGACGAGGCACAGGGGCACAGTTTTCATAGCAGGCAACTCGCTTTCGTTCAGCAGGAGAATTTGGCCAGAGCTTTGAGTGGAACCCTTAGTCAGTTCATCAGCCGCAGGGCGTTAGCTCTCGGTTGTATTTCCCTGAGTTTCAGCCGCGGAAACCGGACGCCAACGCGCTCCGGCTGATCAATTCAGAAGCCTGTTAGGCGCACAGGCGTTTTGAGATCTCGTAGTAGATGGGGATTCCGGCGAGCAGATTGAAGGGGAAGGTGATGGCCAG
>JBILXT010000512.1:0-4683 GCA_044378235.1 Planctomycetaceae bacterium | reverse complement strand
CTATGACTCGGGCTGCGTGATGATTGATCCAACGCAACTGGAGAACAATCGCCCCAAAGAAGTCTGGCAACCCAACAAGAACATGAAACTGAAATTCAACGAAGCCGTGTCGCTGGGGGATTATGTTTACGGACTTGATGATGGAATTCTGGCCTGCCTCAATGTGCGAACAGGCGAACGAATGTGGAAGGGTGGACGTTATCGATACGGTCAAATTCTGTTGTGGGGCGACAAGCTGCTGGTCCAATCGGAACCAGGCTTCGTCGCGATCGTGGAAGCCACGCCGGAGAAGTTTATTGAGGTGACTCGTCTGGAGGCTCTTAACGAACGGACATGGAACGTTCCCGTCGTCAACCGCGGCCATTTGTATGTTCGAAATGCCGCAGAAGCAGCATGTTATCAGCTCCCCGCCGCTGCGCAACCTTGATCACTCGATAGCCGGAACAATCAGAAATTCCCTCAGAAACAGCAGAACCGTTCAACTCTGAAGAACGGAACCGGGGCCACTCCCGATTCAGCATCGCTCGCGGGAAAGTCGTTTGCGAGTTGACCGATTGCAACCAATGGTTCAGGGTTGACTGAAATGTGCAGCCGAATTTCTCGCCTGACTTTCTGTCGTGATTTCCGTGTGAGACGTGAGATGGCCGAGCAGACTCTTCTGGAAGCCCCAAGCCCTGTATTTGTTGAACGTCGTCAGCGAGATGCCGCTGCACCACCGGCCGTTGCTGAGCGTCGCCAGTTTCGCGATGGAGACCGATCAGCTCGCCCGGAAGTTGCAGAGCTGGCCAACGCCATCGATGACTACAAAATCGCCTATCGCCGTCGATTCATCACTTTCGAAGAACTGTACGACGTGATGACTTCTCTGGGATATCATCGCTAATCAACGGGTTGCCTCGTGACGACAGATTCGCGGCGCTGCCGTTATGGCCACGCCGCGGACAGTGTTCGCGCGTTTGAGATGCCGGAGTTGCTTCATACACTCCGTAGATCTTGCGCAACGAAGGATTCTGTTCCAGCCACCGAATATCGCAACCACGTCATTGCGGGGCACGATTCAAGGATAAGGCATCTTTGCAAATCAAAGTGCGTTCGCTCAGATTGCGAAAGACTTCGCATGCACCCCTTCAGATAAGTCACACTGCTCACGAAGCTGCCAAAAAAACAAATTGTGACCCAAGGGCAATACTCGGTCGGACAAGAATGTCCAACCTACATCGGACAGGGTCGCAACGCCCTACTTGCCCATTGAAAACCGGCCGAAGGTCATGATCGTGATATCGTCGTTCTGATCACGACCGTTAGCGTGTCGTCGTACATCTGACAGTAGAGCACGGCCGAGTTCCTCCGGATCCGGTGAACCGGTTCCCACGAACTCACGCACGCGTTCTTTGGTGTAAAGTTCGCCGTTCGGATCCATGGCTTCATCGACACCGTCGGTGATCAGGATAAACATTTCGCCTTCACCGATTTCTCGCTCGATGACTTCATACGGATATTCATCCATGATGCCGATCGGAATGCCGATTGTGGAATCATCGATCTCGTCCACTTCGCCATTCGCGCGACGAATCAGCGGAGACATGTGCCCGGCATTCGCGATCGTGATACGGTTTGTGTCGAGATCGATCACACCGAGGATGTAGGTCACGAATCGCCCCTCAACCATGTTGTGACACATGTGAGAATTGATGCGATGAATGGCAACCGCCACGTCATCAGTAAAGCTCATCGTGTTCTGTACAACGCTGGCGATGCGAGACATGATCAACGCACCCGGAACGCCTTTTCCCGCCACATCCCCGAACGAAATGCAGACCTTTCGTTCACCGATCATAAAGCAGTCAAAGTAGTCTCCACCGACGGCCTGAGCGGCATCGTAAGACGCGTAGAAACGGTATCCGGGCACTTCAGGCAGTTTCTCCGGCAGCAATGCGCGTTGCACGCCGCTGGCGATTTTCATCTCTTTGTCCTGCTTTTGCTTATCGATATACGTCTGCATCAGCCTCGCATTCTCATACGAGTGAGCAGCCTGATTCGCAACAGCCAGAAGCAATTCCAGATCTTCATCCGTGAATCGCTTCATCGGATTCTGAGTATCCAGGTTGATGATACCGAAAGGCTCTCCCTCAATACTTAACAAAGGCACGCACATCATCGAATGAATCGTCAGGCTCGAAATCGATTCACTCGCACTAAACCGTGAATCATTCGCAGCGTCGGCCGAAAGGATCCCGGCCTTATCATTCAAAACACGATCCAGAATCGTGCGACTTAATCGCACGGATTCATCATCGCCTTCCTGCCTTCGCTTTTGTGCGGCTGGAATAAATCTGCGCTGAGGAGCATTTTGCGGGGTCCGGGCATTTCGCTCTTCTTTCATCAGGATCGTACCGCGATCCGCCTGAGGAAAGATCTCGAACAAGGTGTCCAGAATCTTGTTGGCAATTCCACCGATCTCAATCAAGCCCGCAAGGCTCTGATTAATCTTCAGAATGCCTCGGAGTTTGTCTTCGGGACGAACTTCAAAGACACCGAATCCACGGGCTGACGCATACCCCATGATGGTCGACGTCGCGCCATCACTGAGATCCAATCCGGCAATCATGCCGCTGGAAGAAGAATCTTCGTCTTCGTCCTCAAATCGAAATTTGATCGGCCCCAGCTTAATGCGATCGTTGTGATGCAAAGGATGTGGCTGATGCTTTTCCAACGGCTTGCCGTTCACCGAGGAGCCGTTACCACTGGCCAGATCCTCGAGCATGATCTTGCCGTCAACCTGGACCAGCTGGGCATGAAACCTGGACACCATGTTGGAGTCCACCTGCACATTGCAATCAGGATGTCTTCCCATCCGCGCAGGAAAGCTCTTCAGTTCGTAGGGAAACGACTGACCGTCTTTCAGAAGGACTATGCGTGCCATGAATCTGCCCATCTCAGGTGAGTGCAAACTGGTTGGAATACAGGGAGGGTTTTCACCAGGAGCACTCGTAATCGCTCATCATCCAACAGAACCCGTAGGAGTTCCAGTGAACTACCATGCCGTTTAAAGTCTCCCAACTTTGGCTTAAAATACAGCCGACTTCCAGCGCGAAAACCAACAATTTTCTGTACAGAGGCGGGTTTCTGACAAACTCGCCACAGATCAGTGCCTCCCTCACTCACATTTGCCGAAAATCGCCTCCACGTTCCCCCGGAGTACCTGTTTCCCCAAACTTATTGCTCGATCAACCGACCACCGCCGTCCAATCACGAAATCTTCCGCCAAAACCTTCGCCAAAATCCGGCGATACATGGCAAATTTTGGCAAAGCAAACTCCAGCTTGTACATGTCGCTGTAGTAACCGATCTGCTTTGTCATGGGGACAGCCTGAAGTCGAGCCCGCGTATCCGTCTCGATGTGAACCGGTATGTTGGAATACCACCAATGCCCGCTGGTAATCACGTTGGGGAATATCCAGGAGTAGCTGACGAGTTCCTGATTGCTCGTTTCGGCCAGCACTGACACCGGAAACAAAACCGTCGGAAACGCATTGAACAGGGCTTTGTACTGAATCAAAGATGTGCGTGAATCATAGAGATCCTGCCCCTGAAAAACTCCGTCTTCATAGACACGACGGTTAACTCCGATCATCAGGTCAAATGGCAGTTTGTACTCAACACAGTACTCCGCCAACGTCCAGAAGACGAACTGACTGAGTGTCGTGGATTCACAAGCCGTCAGGTCCTGCCCGGCAAAGACCTTGGCAACAATTGCATCCGCTGCAGCAGTGCTGACTGCGGCGGGCGAAAAATCAGGAGGTAATGAGATTGCGCAAGCCCGCACTCCATTCGCTTTGAAATGAGCGAACAATTTGCCCACAGCATCTTTCAATTGCGAAGCATTGCCGGGCGTCAGTGAGGTCGCTTTCTGCAGTCGCTCGCGAACAGTCGCTTTTCCAAGATGGAAAACAAGATCGTCCGTCCGCAGACACGGAACATACTTCTTCGTATCAAATCCCTGCAGAGGATCATCGAAGTCGTTTGTCAGATAAACCTGATCCAGCCCCGAACGATCCAGAACCTGCTGCTCCCAATTCGCAGCCTGCATCTGCTTCAAGGATCGATCGTAAAGTGACTCCCAATTATCAACGGTCAGGCGATCTTCCTGAAAGCCAAAGAAGACCTGACACATCTCCAACAACCAACTGTACTGAGCCGTATTCTCAATCGTCGTCAGCCACGGAATGAGTCGCCCCACTTTCTCTTTGGGTGCGAGCCCCGGCTCTTCAATCTGCGACTTGGGCATCCCCGACGAATGAGCCAGTTCCGTGTAATAGTGGTAGCCCAGAATATCGGCGAGTGTCTTTGACGCAGGCTGATGAGGATTGATGTGCGTATGCGGGTCAATGAGCCTCATGGATTGCAATGGCTCAAGAACTTCCTGAATCAGACTGGACGACATTAAAGCACTCACTCCGGAACAAGCTTTTGAGAAGACAGGATAAATAGGGAAACCGGCTGAGCCATCATCGGGATGCAGTCGGTCACCGCGCCGAGCCTTCAAATACCGCGAGTTAATCGCCCGCAGCCGAAGAACCTCGCGGTTTCGGGCGAAATCTTACCGACACACGAAGCCCTCGCCAACGGTGTCGCTTTGCTCTGCACACAATGGCACCAAATTCGCTACATTGGTGGCCCGAA
>JBILXT010000511.1:0-4693 GCA_044378235.1 Planctomycetaceae bacterium | reverse complement strand
TTTTCGGAGCCAGAACAAATTCTTCATAACCTCTGCGATTCATCCGCGTTATCCGCGCTATCCGTGGTGAAAATGCGATTGTGTTTTTGACCGCGGATGGCACGGATTTCACGGATAAAGTCGCAGGTAAAGCAACACATGAGGCCTTAATATACGCGGCAACTTGCCGCTGCCCAATTAGACCTCGAGACGAAATTGCTTCGAAACCTGGCGGAAAGTGTCTACAATCCAAACACAGATTTACTTTCACCTCGAAAAGGGAATTCCCATGTCGGATCAGGAAAAACGAGCGTCGATCATTCAGGAACTGTCCGTCGCGTATTGGATGGAAATTGAAACGGTGATGAACTTTATCTCCAACTCCATCAATCTGGATGGTGTGCGAGCAGAAGAGATCAAGGCATCTTTGCAGGCGGACGTTCAGGCAGAACTTTTGCATGCTCAGACATTGGCCAAGCGAATCAAAACGCTGGGTGGCACTGTGCCCGGCAGTGCTTCGTTTGTGTCGCGTCAGAGCAGCCTCCAGCCTCCGAAGAAGAATACGGACGTTGTCAGCGTGATTAAGGGAGTTATCCAGGCAGAAGACTCCGCGATTGCTCAGTACAACAAGCTGATCAAGCTGTGTGACGGATTCGACTATGTAACTCAGGATATCTGTATCACGGCGCTGGGTGACGAAGAAGAACATCGACGGGAGTTCATGGGATTCCTGTCTGAGTACGAAGGGTAATTCGACTCAACATGATTGTTCCTCCTTCGTTCCTGTTTCAGTACTCGATGGCCGTGCCGCGTGTCGAAGCGGTTCCTCATAAGAAGGGACCGCTTCTGCAGCTCGACGACACTTGTCGCATGTTCGTGCCCGGTAGCATGAACGACACCGACAGTGCGTTCGGTCTTAAGATGGCGTGGAATGCGGAAGGACTGGGGATCGAGATTGACGTGCCGGGCAAGAAGCAGCCGCCAGCAGGCCGACGAAAAGATCTGAAGAATTCCGATTACGTCAGCCTGTTTGTGGATACTCGCCACACGGCCAATGTGCATCGAGCCACCGAGTACTGCTTTTCGCTGGTTGTGCTTCCATCCGATGACGACGCGGATGAGAAACCATCAGCTGCGTTTGTCGAGATTGCTCAGCAACGCGCGTCAAAGCGTGATCGAGATGGCCGGAAGTGCCTTGTTCAATTGCACAATCGACCGGATGGGTATCGCCTGGAGATCTGGATTCCAACGTCTCAGATGTTTGGCTTCGATGAAGCTCCGGAGATTGGCCGGATCGGGTTCTCGTGCCTCGTTCATGATACGGAACTGGGGGAGATGCCGCTGAGCGTTGGTGGCGATTTCCCTGTGGCTTATGATCCCTCAACATGGCTTCAGCTGGAGTTAAAATCGTGAGGGTGGTGCTCAGCGGCTGCGTTCTTTTGACGGTTATGATGTTCAATTCAACCTCGGCCGTCGCCCAGATTTCTGACGCTGCTTTGAATGATGCACCAACAGGAGTGTTACGCATGGATCAGGCGAGTTCGGCTCCAATTGTGATTGGTCATCGAGGAGCGTCTGGGTATCTCCCGGAGCATTCCACAGAGTCGGCCGTGATGGCTTACGTCATGGAATGTGATTACATCGAGCAGGATTGCGTGATCAGCCGCGATGGTGTGCCCATCGTGATGCACGACATTACGCTCGACGACCTGACTGATGTCGCCACGGTGTTTCCAGACCGAAAGCAGGCGGATGGTCATTGGTATGTGTTCGACTTTACCGTGGCTGAATTGCGACAGTTGCGGCTCACTGAACGACGTTCTCCGGGGCGAGCATGGAAAGACAAGGGAACTCGTTTTCCGCTTGAGCAGGGCTCTTTCCGAATCTCAACGCTGGCCGAACATCTGCAGTTGATTCAGGGACTAAATCAATCGCGAGGACGTACGGCCGGAGTTTACGTCGAAGTGAAAGAGCCGGCGAAACATCGCGAAGCAGGCCTCGATGCATCGACACAGATTCTGAAAGTGCTCACAGAATACGGCTACGATGCCGCTGATGATCCGATCTTTCTGCAGTGCTTTGACAAGGCCGAAGTGATTCGAATTCGGAATGACTTGAAGAGTCCGCTGCCGTTGATTTACCTGCTTGGCAAAATGCCGACGGCTGACGATATCAAGGAAGCGGCTGGCTTCTGCGACGGGCTCGGTGTTCTCTACACGCTTGTTGTTTCCGGAGCCGATGGCGAACAACCAGTGATCACGGGCCTGGTCGAGACTGCTCATCAGCACGGCCTGCAGGTTCACGTCTGGACATTTCGTACCGATGTGTTGCCGGCATTTGCCAAATCCAGTGAGCAGCTTCTGGAGTGGCTGGCGGTTGGAGCGGGCGTGGATGGAATTTTTGCGGACCAGCCGGACGTGGTGGTGAAGTGGCGATCGCAACGAATGTCGCAGGTGACGCAGGGTAATCCGTTTCGACTGCTTAACAATCGACCACCAAAATGATCTGTTGTCGTCGGTGAAGGCCGAGGTCGTGCAACCTACAGGCATCATTGATGATCCCGCATTTCCTTGCGCATCCGGCACACGGGACAATACACCGCTGATAACGGCGACCAGACAGAGGGCTTTTTCGGTCTGAAAGGGTCGGTGTTTGTTCTTTGGTCAATCAGTCTACAATACTGCATCAGGCAGAAACGGGGACGTCATTTTCGCGCCCGGTGAATTCATAAGAGGTATCCATGGGCAGGTTTTTGTTGTCTTTGGTCGTCGTTGTTTTGTTCAGTATCGCAGGAACTGCTGAAATTCAGGCGGACGAAGCGGATGCTCCCTCGGTCCTCGGGTTTCAATTGTCGACCCTGGATGGAAGTCCTGTGGTCGTCGAAGTTGCTCCGGAGATCCGAGCGACCGTAGTATGTTTTCTCGGGGCAGAGTGTCCGCTGGTCAAACTGTATAGTCCTCGACTGGCGACGTTCTCCAAAGAATTCAGTGGTCAGGGAGTTCGCTTTGTTGCAGTCAACAGCAACCGGCAGGACACACTCGATGACATCAAAAGTTATCTGAGTCAGCATCCCCTGCCCTTCCCTCTTGTCCGCGATGAGGGAAACGTTGTCGCTGACAAGTATGGTGCAACGAGAACTCCGGAAGTGTTCTTGCTGGATTCGCAAATGCAGATCGTTTACCGTGGCCGCATCGACGATCAATATGAGCCTGGAATCAATCGCCCGGTCGCTAATCATCATGACCTCCGGAATGCGATTGAACAGATACTGTCAGGAAAACCCGTTGAGGTTGCGATGACTCAGCCCGTGGGATGCATGATTGGCAAAGTCCGTCGAAACATGGCCGCTGCGGCAGCAAACACGGAACAGATCACCTATTGCAACCAGGTCATACGAGTTTTGCAGAAACACTGTATTGAATGCCATCGCGCGGGAGAGATTGGTCCATTCGCATTGGATTCCTATGAAGAAGCCGTTGGTTGGGCCGACACTTCGCTGGAAGTGATTGACAATGGCCGAATGCCGCCGTGGCATGCGTCGTCAGAGCACGGGACATTTGCGAATGCTCGCGATATGTCGAAAGAGGACAAAGAAGTTCTGCGCCAATGGGTGGCAGCCGGAATGCCGAAAGGCGACGAATCACAGATGCCGGAGCCGCCAGAATTTGCGAACCTTTGGGCCGATGGACAGAAGCCCGATCTGGAGATCGCCATGCGCGAGCACGCTTACACGATCCCGGCGGAAGGCACTGTCGAGTACCAGTACTTTGTGATTGACCCAGGCTTTACAGAAGAGAAATGGGTCAAAGCGGCTCAGGTGATTCCAGGGAACCGGTCTGTTGTGCATCACGCGATTGTGTTTATTCGTCCGCCGGATGATCAGCCGTTTCGAGGTGTCGGGTGGCTGACAGCATACGTTCCGGGGCAGAGAATGATTCCCATGCCGCCCGGTCATGCTCGTCGAGTTCCCGCGGGGTCTCGCTTCGTTTTTCAGATGCATTACACAACCAACGGCACTGAGCAGGAAGATCTCTCCAAAGTGGGGATCATTTTTGCGGATCCGAAAGAAGTGACTGATGAAGTCATCACGTTGATCGGCATTGATCAGGAGTTTGAAATCCCACCTCATGCTGAAAGTCATGAGGTGAGAGGAAAAGTTCGCTGGATGCCGGAGAATGGTAAGTTGCTGGCCGTTGCTCCTCACATGCATGTTCGCGGCAAATCTTTTGAACTGCAGGCCGAGAAGGCGGATGGTTCGGAAACGCTGTTAAAGGTGCCTCAGTATGATTTTAACTGGCAACATTCGTATGTGCTTTCGAGTCCGCTGCCGCTGGCAGAGATCAAGAATCTGAACTTCGTCGCTTCGTTTGATAACTCAGAAAAGAATCCCTTCAACCCGGATCCAACTCAGTGGGTCAATTGGGGTGATCAGACGTGGGAGGAAATGGCCGTCGTCTTTCTCGAAGTATCGGATCCGCTGACGCGGAAGGCTGATGGAGCAGGTGAGAATCTGCAGGCTCGGGCAAATCGTCGTGGGAAAAACAACAGCGACGTGTCAGACCCGGGCGAAGTCGAAACTCCGGAGCAGCGAACGGCCCGTATCGATGCAAGCATTCAGGATTTTGTGAACGAGTTCTTTGACCGACTCGATAAGAACAACGATGGAGTTCTGATGCGTTCCGAGGCTCCCATCGCCTTGAGAACTCGCTTCTGG
>JBILXT010000142.1:0-16705 GCA_044378235.1 Planctomycetaceae bacterium | reverse complement strand
CCTCGGATCGCGTTCATCAACAAGATGGACCGAGCCGGGGCGAATCCGGAACGAGTGGTCGAGCAACTTCGAAGCAAGCTGCGCACGAACGCAGTAGCGCTGCAGATTCCGATCGGCAGCGAAAGCGGCTTCGAAGGCGTCGTTGACCTGATTACAATGCAGGCTGTGTACTTCCAAGGGGAACAGGGCCAGCACGTCGTTCGGACAGCGATTCCGGAGAACCTTGAAGGGACCGCTCGTGAGTCGCGACTTCAGTTGCTCGACGCGTTGTCGAAGCTCGACGATCAACTGTTGGAGTGTCTTCTGAATGACGTTGAACCGTCGGAAGAAGACCTGCACCGTGTGATTCGCCGAGCCGCGCTGGCGCATCAGCTGACTCCTGTGTTCCTTGGCAGCGCTTATCGCAACAAGGGCGTGCAGGAAGTGCTGACTGCGGTGACTCGGTACCTGCCGAGTCCGGCGGATCGACAGGTGTATGCGATCGATCTTCGTGCGTCGGCGGCTGAGTCGAAAGGCTCTGCCAAGGCGTCCCGAGTTGAACCGGCCGCGGGCTCTGATGGCTCTTCGAGTCGTCAGATGTCTGCGGTCGGACATCTCGAACTGCGTGCCGAGACGAATCATCCAACTGTGGCGATGGCGTTCAAGACGGTCGTGGAGTCGTTCGGGCAGTTTACTCTGATGCGAGTGTATCAGGGGCAAGTTCGACGCGGGGAAGAATACGTCAACGCGCGGACTGGGCGAACCGTTCGATTCAGTCGGCTTGTTCGTATCCATGCGGATCAGCGAGAGGACATCGATGCGGGTGATGCCGGTGAGATCATCGGCGTGATCGGTCTTGATTGTGCCTCGGGCGATACGTTTACGGACGAAGGAACGTCCTGCAGTCTGGAACAGATGTTTGTGCCGGAGCCTGTCATTCGTTTGTCTGTCGCGCCGAAGAATCGTGATGACTCGGCGAAACTGGCGAAGGCACTGGATGCGTTTCGGCGTGAAGATCCTTCGTTTCGGGTTTCGACGGATCCTCAAACTGGTGAGACCCTGATCGCTGGCATGGGGCAACTGCATCTGGAAATTTATCTGGAGAAGTTGCTTCGCGACTACGATTGCGAATGTGTGACCGGGGAGCCTCGTGTGGCCTGGAAACAGTGTCCCACAAAGCCTGCCGCGTTCGACCACGTCTTCAAGAAGATGACGGGTGGACCGGGCCAGTTCGGTCACATCCGTGGAACGATGACGCCGCTGCCTGAAGGTTCAGAGGTGGCGTTTGAGTTCGTCGATGAAGTTCGAGGCGGAAGAATTCCTTGTGAGTTTATCCCGGCAATCGAGCAGGGTTTCCGAGAGGAACTTTCCAAAGGTCCTTTGGGAGACTTCGAAGTCGTGGGGCTGCGAGTTGTTCTTTCAGATGGGGCGTGCCATGAACAGGATTCGTCAGATCTGTCGTTTCGGTTGTGTGCTCGTGAAGCGATGCGAAAAGTGATCCTTCCGCAGGCCGACGTGGCATTGCTCGAACCCATCATGGCGGTTGAGATTGAAGTACCGGAGCAGTTCCAGGGAACTGTCACCGGGCAACTGTCTCGCAACCGCGGCCTGATCACAGCTTCAGAAACTCGCGAGGGTCTCTGTGTGCTGATGGCCGATGTTCCGCTGGCGGAAATGTTCAATTACGCCAGTGAGCTTCGCAGTGTGACTCAGGGACAGGGCTCTTTCAGCATGGAGTTTTCTCGTTATGCGAAAGCACCACGAGAATTACTGCTGGACGTGTCACGTGGTAAGAACCGTTGATGTTGCTGACCAATAAGCAGGGGGCGAGTACAAAGACTCGCCCCCTGCGGTCTGTTCTCTGCAAAGGGTTCACTCTGGCTGTTGTTGGTTACTCTGCTCGCGTATCAGAAAAGAAACTTCGGTTCTTTCAACTGACTCTTTGGTGTCGGCGTTGAAGTCAAAATCAACCCCCATTCGTTCTACGATCTCGCCGTCGGTTCCGAGTGCCACGATGACCTTCGAGCGGGGAATCGTAACGCCATGAGGCAAGGGGTGAGTTTCCTTCGCCTCGGACGTGTTTTTGAACATCCGGCTGACGTATGGAACACGGCTCAGGATCGGCGTTTCTCGGACGACTTTCGCGCTCGTCACAATCGATGCGTCCTTGAGCACGATGTTATCAGCGTCAATGGCTTCAATCGTTCCAACGTACTCAGTCGTCCTTGTGTTGCCGCCAGCGTCATGCATTTCTGCAATGGTCGAAGCGGAGGTAACGAGCCGGACCTGTTGGCCAGCCTGCAGATCTTTGAGTTGAATCTGCAAAGCTGATGGATCGATGACATGGAAACCGCTTTCGATCCTGTGAAGCGTTGCCATATCGCAGTGCACTGCTTCACCTGGAGAGCTGCTCGACATCGTTTCAATGGATGCCAGGCCAGCACAACCCGAGATCACGAGGAGCGGGATCGAAATGAATGCGAGACGTGGAATCATTGTGTGTTGCCCGACCTGGACCTGTTTGAGCCGTGGTTGAAAGGCGGCGTTTTCCAATTGCTTGATATCAAATTCCCGACAGCGGTCTCTCGCAGAAATACTCACGAACCCCGACATTTGTCTCGCGGGCTGTGCTGCGCGACGAACTTCGGCCGAATTTGCTGGGTCGGGACGTTGTTATGCAACGGCATGCGGAGTTCTTATGATCTCCAAACTGACATTTGCCCACGACGTGTTCACAGGTAAACTGCGCCAACAGAACATGACAGCGAGGTCACCATGGATGGAAACGCAACAATTCGAATTCGGGCGGAAGCAGCGCAGGCATTGGCTGAATGGAAGGCCTTTTTTGCCGAGCAAGTCGCACTGAAGGCGAAAGACCTTGCCCAAAACAGTAGCCCTCCGGGACTCATTACACTTACCCACTATCGGCAGGCAGCGGTGCTGGCCGCGCAGGCCCTGGCGATCGAAGTGCAGAGAACAGACTCAAACGATGGCCGTCAAAAAGCAGCCTGATCATGGTGCCGGGGAGATTTCCGGATCGGTCGACGAGTGGTTTCGCCAGTTCCTGAAGTACCTCGAGCTTCACTTTGTAGCACTCGGTCAGACCGTTTCGTCAGATTCGGCACCTGCAGACTACCACTTGGCCGCAATGCAGGCTGTCAGGTTGACGCTACTGGATTCAGGCATGAGTGAAGACGGATTTCGTAAGCTGCTCGAGAAAGTTGCGATGGCACATCAGCAACGTATCGCAGTCACGGAGACAGATGCCAAAGGCTATCCAGCAGGATACTTCGAAGCCACTGAAGGCAGTTTCGCCAACGAGCCGCTGGAATGTCCTCCTGATCTGCCGTTGGAAAAGCGTGAGCCCTGGTAATGCGGTATCTCCTGGATACGAACATCTGGATCTTCTATTTGAAGAACCCGTCTTCGTTGGTCGGTTCTCGACTCAGGAACACCTCAGCCAGTGACATTGCCGTCTGTTCGGTTGTTCGCGCAGAGCTACTGCACGGTGCCCGCAAGTACGAGAAGCGAACAGAACGCGTTGCGCGTGTGGAACTGACACTGTCGCCGTTTATCTCGCTGCCTTTCGATGACGCCGCAGCTCGACACTATGCGATAATCCGCGACGACCTTGAATTACGAGGCGTTACCATTGGTCCCAATGACCTGATGATTGCAGCAATCGCCGTCGCACATGAGTTGACTCTGGTTTCCAACAACCGTGAATTCAACCGAGTAGACGGCATGCCAGTGGAAGACTGGACGATGAGGTAGCTCTTTGCTTGAAATCAGAGACGTCAACAAAGAAGCGTTTAACGGCAATACCGTTCAAAAGTAGCAGGCACACTCCGTGCGCCGTCCGATGAGTCTCAAGAAGCTCTGCTCATGGAGTGTTGCGTCGCATGGAATGTGCCTACTACTCTGCTCCATTGAATGGGATTGGAGCTAATGCAATTCAGGCGTTGAATAAATCTGTTTCCCACCGACGCGGATGTCAACGTCCACGAGATACGGAGCAATGCCTTCGAAGTCTGGTTCGATGCCGAGACCGGGGGCGTCGGGGACGTGAAGGAGACCGGTCTTGTCCGGAACGATGTGATTCTTTGTCATCGCTCGGGCCAGTGATTTGAGTTCCGTCGGGAATTCGCAAATCGTGTGCGACTGAAGGCCGGCAAACGGTTGCAGAGAAGCAGACAACGCAAGGTTTGACGTGAAGGTGTGATTGACGTAGGTCACGCCTTTGGCGACCGCGTAGTCGGCGACGTCTTTGCTGATCGTGATGCCGCCGATTCGACCGGCGTCGATCTGCACGTACTTCAGGCCGGCGTAGTCAACCATGTGTTTGGCCATGTGGAAATTGTGACAGCCTTCTCCGCCCGCCATTCCGACCGAACCACTTTCCAGGGACAACGCGTGATACTCAGACAACGCACCCGAGACGAATGGTTCTTCCAGCCACGTGGCGTTGACTTCCTTCAGCATCTTTAGCCGAGCTCGAGCGGCATCCAGATCAGTGTTCCAGACGGTTCCCGCATCGACCAGAAGAATGCCGTCTTTTCCCAGACCTTCACGGGCTGCGGCGAGTTGATCGCAGTCGGCTTCAACAGTTGATAATCCGAACGGCCCCCAGCCAAACTTGGCGGCGCGAAATCCCTGCGCGGAGATGGACTTCGCTTTGCTGAGTGTCTCCGCGGCGGTGTCGCCGAAAAGAACGGACGCATAAGGTGTTTTGGGAAAGCGAGACTTGTAACCCAGCAGCTTCCAGACAGGTTCATTCAGGCGGTGGCCCAGCAAATCCCACAGGGCGATATCGATTCCTGAAAGCGTGTGGTCCGCCTGTAACAGGTCGAGGCTGTTGGCACGAACGAGATTTCCGATTCGACGAATATCGTTGACGTCATTGATTTCCTGGCCGACGACGGAAGCAATCACGGGCTTGCAGGCGCTGTGTGACATCGGACAAATCAAGCTGGCGATCGAAACCAGTGGAGCGGCTTCGCACTCACCCCAGCCGACATAACTTCCAGCAGCGACGCGAACCAGTAGAGCATCCTGGCTGCCATCGCCGATGTCCAGAACCTGAGGCATGGAGAGGTAGTAGAAATCGACGGAATCGATCTTCATTATTTCTGATTTCGTTGTTTGGGTTGATGAACAGAATGCTTTAGCATTGAGGAGCTACTGTGAGGGTGTCCACAATCGAGGCCAATTTCCGAAAAGTATTCCGCGAACACACGGCCTCGATTCACTTCGTGCGGCGACATAGTAACGGTCGTCGTGAATTTCGCCAGGAATCCCGGGCACTCAGATCTCTGGCGAATTTCACCGCGAATTCAGACCATTATTTTTCCGTAGCAGCCGCCGAAAAGTTGGAGACATGTCGTCGCGGAGGGACACCCGGATACCCGGGTCGAAAAAGGAAGTGAATTGTGCGACAACAAAGCCAGAATGTCGCTCTGGACGTTATCATGCACGTCGGTCAAACGCCCGCCCTGCGACATATCGGTAGAGATGATTCAGAAACGATCGCAAGGGGAAGTCCATCGTCGTGTTTGATTTCTGTCGATCACGCCATTGTCAGAAAATAATCTTTAGTAGACTGAGGCACGCAATGAGTATCCGTCACAAGTCACTGACGCCACTCGCTGTTGCAGCCGTCATTGCAGGCTTGCTGTTCTTCGAACCGGTTTGTCATGCCGAGAGTGATGAAGATTTCTTCGAGGCCCGTGTGCGCCCTCTGCTGCTTAAGCATTGTCAGGAGTGTCACGGAGCGAAGAAGCAGGAGGGCGGGCTGCGACTTGATTCCCGAGATGCCTGGATGCGCGGTGGTGATCGCGGTGTGGCAATCATTGCGGGCGAACCGGACAAGAGTCTGCTGATTCGGGCGGTTCGGCACGACGATCCCGATTTGCAAATGCCACCGACCGGAAAAAAACTGACTGCGGCGGAGATCGAGGATCTTGAGGCATGGATTCAGCGGGGTGCGTCTGATCCTCGACGTGAATCCACAGAAGAGACGTCAAAGCGATTGAGTCTTGAGGAGTCCCAATCGCATTGGTCTTTTCGGCCTCTGCAAGCTGTCGTTCCGCCTCAGGATTCCGAGGACCGTTGGTCGCGGAATCCCATTGATGCGTTTGTTCATGCTCAACTGAAGCAGCGAGAATTGTCGCCGGTCGCAGATACAGACCGTCGCACGCTCATTCGTCGAGCGACGTTTGATCTGACCGGACTTCCACCGACGCCCGAAGAGATCGAAGTCTTCCTTCGCGATGAATCCGCAGACGCATTCAGGACATTAGTAGATCGCCTGCTGGAGTCCTATGCCTATGGAGAACGTTGGGGACGCCATTGGCTCGACGTCGCCCGTTATGCCGACACTGCGGGCGATGGCTCCGACTATCCGGTGCGTGAAGCAGGGAAGTATCGCAACTGGGTGATCAACGCATTCAACAAAGATCAACCCTTTGATGAATTCATTCGCGAACAGATTGCTGGTGATATTCTTGCACTCAGCGGTCCGCCGGAAAAATATGCCGATCGGGTGACTGCAACGGGATTTCTGGCGATCGGCAAACGCTATGGGTACAAGGACGCTCCCGACTATCAGTATCTGGACTTTGGGGATGCGATTGACTCGGTCGGTCGTTCTTTACTGGGGCTTTCGTTGGGCTGTGCCAGATGCCACGACCACAAATACGATCCAATCTCCGCCGCTGACTACTATGCATTCTATGGCATTATGGAAAGCACGCAGTGGGCATTTCCGGGCGGAGAAGAACAGAAGCGGCCTTCTCGTTTCCCGGCTCTCGTGCCTCCCGATGAAGTCGCAAGACTGGAGAAAGAGAAGGCTGAAACGCTTGCTCAACTGGACAATGAAATCGCCGCACTTAAACGCCAGCGATCGGAGCTTGATCCAGACTTGTTGGCCGGTGGAGTGGATCTTGGTTTCGAGGCTCAACAGGCTGGCAAGCCACCGGGCAAACCGTGGTTCAGTGCCGGCCCCATTGAGGTCCTCGCTGACGCGCAAAGTCCGTTCGAACACATTCACCCCTCGGGCAAATTTGGCATTCGGATTGGAAGCGGGCTGCCCAACGACGGACTGCGATACGTCTTCGAAAACAGCTTGCGGGCGACGCCTGACAGGCTGATGCACTTTACGGTCGATTTTCGGTCCGCTGAAGAATCGAAGGAGCCGGGCGCGTTTCGGTTTTTCCTTGGTCGAGGTGTTGTCGAGTCGCTGGCCGTTGAATGCAGCGCGACTGCGACAGAGTTTGCCATTCGCAATGGATCGGCGTGGGAGGTCATTCGACAGCTCAAGCCCGGCACCTGGTACACGCTTCGACTAACGATCGACCCAGCCGCCAGGACGTATTCCGGCATCGTTGGTACGCAGGAAGATCTCACCGAGTTTCAGAAGAAGCAGACGGGGCCAAACTGGGACGGTGTGATTGACTGCTTTATCTGTGACGGAATCGGACATGTCGCGGGAGCAGCCTGTGCGCGAGACCTCGACAACCTCGGGCTTCGTGAAACTGCGTTTGATGCGCCCGGTTCCGGGCCGGTTGCACCCCGAACCATCGCACCCGATGCTCAGCAGAAGATGGCAACGCTCGATGCCGAAGTTAAGGCGCTGACGGAACGCAGACAGACGATCGTGACCGAATCTCTTTACCCAGTCGCTTATGGCGTCGCTGAGGGAGCGCCCACAAATAGTCGAGTGCAATTACGCGGCGAGCCACATCGGCTGAGTGATGAGGTCCCTCGTAGAAATCTTGAATTGCTCGGCGGGGAACTGGTTCCTGCGGGATCCGGTAGCGGTCGACTTGAACTGGCAAACTGGATCACTCGCCCGACTAATCCACTTACGGCACGCGTATTTGTGAACCGTGTCTGGAAATGGCATTTCGGAGAAGGTCTGGTTGCATCGCCCAGCGACTTTGGCTCGCGTGGCGAACGACCGACGCATCCGGAGTTGCTCGATTGGCTGGCCGGTGAGTTTATCGCCTCGGGCTGGTCGGTGAAGTCGCTGCATCGGTTGATCATGAATTCGCGAACGTACCAGTTGGCGAGCGTGGATAACGATGCGAACCTTTTGGCTGATCCGGGCAATCGTTTGTACTGGCGATACTCACGACGCACACTGGATGCCGAGTCCCTTCGAGACGCCATGCTTGCGATCAGTGGGCGACTGGATCGAAACGTTCCGGAATCCCATCCGTTTCCTGCGGTCGATACGTGGGGCTTTACGATCCATAACCCGTTTCATGCCGTTTACGATTCCAACCATCGCAGTGTCTATTTGATGGTGCAGAGAAACCGGCGTCATCCTTACCTGGCCTTGTTCGATGCTGCCGATCCGAACCAGAGCATCGCGGCTCGTCAGCCAACCACGACGCCCACGCAGGCATTGTTTTTGATGAATTCGCCGTTCGTTCATGAAGTGTCCGAGGACTTCGCGCGGCGTGTGGTCTCCGTACCGGGTGATGACCAGGCCAGAACACGCTGGGCCTTTGAAACGGCTCACGGTCAGATTCCGGAGGATGCCGTTGTCCGTGATGCGATCGCGTTTGTGTCGGCCTATCGAGAGAAGCTGGCGGGGCAGAATTCGAAAGGTGAACACGACATTGCGGCGTGGGCGGCTCTGGCGAGAGTTCTGGTGACGAGCAATGCGTTTTTGTATGTCGATTAGTGATCAGACAAACGTTTGATACTGAAATTGGAACAGTCCACTATGTACCAATCACAAACACGTCGCGAGTTTCTGAGTCGAGCATCGGGCGGATTCGGAGCCCTCGCTTTGGCTGGCATGTGCAGCGATCTCCAGGCGGCTTCTGAGAATCCGCTGGAAGCCAGAAACGGCCACCATGTCGCAAAGGCCGATCGAGTCATCTTCCTGTACTCAACGGGCGGCACCTCGCATATCGACACCTTCAATCATCGGCCGCAGCTCATTGCAGATCATGGCAAGTCGATCACAGCCTCGCGATGGCTCAATAAGTCGGGAGAGTACACACGGTTCCTGATCAAGCCGCGATTTGCGTTCAAGCAGTACGGTCAAAGCGGATCGTGGGTCAGCGAATTGTTTCCACACGTTGGTTCTGTCATCGACGATGTGTGTGTACTGAACGCGATGTACTGTGAAAGCGATGGTCACGACAAAGCGACATTAGCCGCTCACACAGGTTCTGCGCAGTTCGCGAGACCCAGTGCGGGATCGTGGGTGAGTTATGGACTGGGTACAGTGAATCAGAATCTGCCGTCGTTCATGGTTCTGGCTCCCGCAGCACCCTACGCCGGCGCGCAGACGTGGAGCAGCGATTTTCTGCCAGCCTGCCATCAGGGGACTCACGTAATGCCAGGCACGGAGCCTCTGCCCAACATCCGACCGCGGAATCCAGCCACGGAGTTGCAGCAAATGGAACTCGCTTTTCAACGGCGACTGAATCAATCGCACCTCGCGCAGCGGGCTGCCGATCAGTCACTCGATGCGCGGATTCGATCCTTCGAGACAGCGTTCGGCATGCAGCGAGAAGCGCCGGAAGCGTTTGATCTGTCGCAGGAAACAGAAGACACGCTGCGACTGTACGGACTGGAACGAGGAGCAACGAGTGGCTTTGGCTGGCAATGCCTGGTCGCACGCCGATTGGCCGAACGAGGTGTTCGGTTCCTGGAACTCATCGATGTTGGCTCGAGTGGAAACTGGGACTCACACGGGAATATGGGCGATCACATACGACTTGCGCAGGCGATCGATAAGCCAATCGCGGGTCTGCTGACCGATCTGAAACAACGAGGAATGCTGGAAAGGACGCTCGTTGTCTGGACGACTGAATTCGGACGCACTCCGTTTCATCAGCAAGTCGATCACGCTGGGCGTGAGCATCACAACTTGTGTTTCTCATCGTGGATGGCCGGAGGCGGTGTCAAAGGAGGGATGGTGTTTGGCCAGTCCGATGAGTACGGGATTGTGACCGCAGAGGATGCCGTGCACACACACGACCTGCACGCCACCATGCTGCACCTTCTGGGGCTGGATCATGAGCGTTTGACGTTCCGCCATGCGGGTCGCGACTTCCGTTTGACCGACGTCCACGGCCGCGTGGTACGGGAAGTGATTTCGTAAAGATCAAATGAGATCGGATGTTCTTCAGGACCTGCGGGAGTTGGAGGTTCAAATACATGTCAACTAAGCAACGCGACCTGATGTTGCGCGTGAACACGGAGGGCTGACGCCCAGCCGCTCGCCTCAAATCTGCTCAATCACCAGACTTTGTTTCTGGCGCAGACCACGATACCATGAGTGTCGGTTTCGAGCGGGAGAGAGCAGCGTTCTAAGACCATCTTGCTGCGGCGTTACGCCGTGGTTGATTATTCTTCCCAACTCGTCCCCAGAGTCGTTGTTCGTTTGGCCAGCTCACCTAGTATGGTGCGCGACCAGGACAAGCACGAGGCTTTCGCCCACCATACTAGGTGAGCTGGCCTTGGTGAACGCCTCTGGTCCGCAGATCGAAGTTAGACGTTGCCTCTCCCGCATTTTTCCGCTCATTGCTTGCTGCAGAATTTGTAGTCATGTTCATTCGACTGCTGCGGTTCCTGATTCGACTGGCTTTGCCCACTCCGCAACCTCCGCGCGATACGCCATCGTCGCTGGCCGGAAGAGATTTGTCCGGACGACCGGGTTCTGCGACACGAGCTGTTCCCTCTGCCGGCAACACTACGGTTGGCTCCGGTGGTCCTGCGGCTCCAAAGGGCAAGTCCCTTTCGGGGCTTAACACGGACAAGTTCGCGCCGATGTCAGTTGCTGATGCTTTATCTGCGACGGCTGCGGCCAACTGGCGTTCCGCCAACTTTGATTCTCGTTCTGTCATTCCGCCTGCCGATCTGCCGCGAATCCAGGTCATCGATCGCACAATGGTGGGAATGGGGCTGATTTCTGAACAGGAACTGGCCGAGATTCACGACATCGGGCGTGAGATGACGCAGTTTCAGAGTGATGCGGCTTTTATTCATCAGGCTGGTGAAAGAGCCGTCGCGATCAGCCGCGAAGAACGTCAGAGACTGAAAGAGCAAAAGAAGGCTGAGGCGGAACAGAGACGAGTGTTGCGGCGTCAGCAAGTGGCTCACCGGCGAGCCACCGACATCGTGTTTCTGGGACGAGGCGTCTCACGAGGTCTGGCGGATCGTCGTTCGAATATCGAAAAGCTGCAGGCTGCGGGGCTTCCACTTTTGTCGAGTCCCGCTGATCTGGCCAACGCGATGGGTCTGACAGTTTCAAAACTCCGCTGGCTCGCGTTTCATAGCGATGCTCCGACGCGAGTTCACTATGTTTCGTTCAACATACCAAAGAAGAGCGGTGGAACTCGTCGACTTTCCGCCCCGCACCAGCAACTGGCGGCCGCTCAACACTGGATACTGACCAACATTCTGAACCTGATCCCTGTTCATCAGAATGCGCATGGCTTTGTGGCTCAACATTCAGTGGTGACGAATGCAGCTCCGCATGTTGGTTCGTCAGTGGTGATTAATGCGGACCTGAAGGATTTCTTTCCGAGCATCACACTGGCTCGCGTCGACGGATTGTTTCGTCGGCTCGGTTATTCACCGGCGATCGCGACGATTTTGGCCCTGTTGTGTACGGAGTGTCCTCGCGACGCCGTCACCTTCTGCGGCACAACTTATCACGCGGCGATTGGTCCCCGCGCACTTCCGCAGGGAGCCTGTACAAGTCCGGCCATTTCCAATCTGATCTCGCACAAGTTGGATCGTCGGATGTCGGCGATGGCCGATAAACTGGGCTGGCGATATACGCGATATGCAGACGATTTAACGTGGTCGATTGATGCGGAGCCTTCGCCGTCGGTCGGCTATGTGTTGGCTCGGATTCGCCACCTCGTCGATGACGAAGGTTTCAGCGTGAATCATGAGAAGACTCGTGTCCAGCGCAGAAGTCAGCAGCAGTCTGTGACCGGGGTTGTGGTGAATGATCGCCTGAGTGTTTCGCGGGATACGATTCGAGAGATCCGAGCGATTCTGCATAACGCCAAGCTTACGGGCCTGGCGGCTCAGAATCGAAACCAGCACCCTCACTTCGAAAGCTGGCTGACCGGGATGATTGGCTGGATTGAGATGGTGAATCCTCAGCAGGGCAAAAAGCTGCGAACCCGGTTGGTTGAGATACTTGGAAAGTAGGTACTGTCGCCGTAGATGGACCACTCCTTCCAATGGGGATCGGCACATTTAAAATCCGAAAACGTTATGACAGAACCTTCTGATTCCCAGCATCGATTTATTCTTCCGGAAGGCTGCCAGGTCGTCGTGCTGCGAGAAGTCACGGGGCAAGGGTCTCGCGTCGTTCATCCGCGCGGTGCGGTTGCGATTGTGATCAAATCACCCGAAGATCGCAGCCATTCCTATCGAATCCGGTTTCCGGATGGCATGGAAGAGCCGGTCCGCGCCGATGATCTTGTCGCACTGGCTCATTACAAGAACGCGGTCTTGAAGGGAGATGCAGCAGGATTCGAGGGCACGGAAAGCGACTCACGCAGGCTGCTTGAAAGCAATCCATTATTCTCTCGAGTGATCCTGCGTTGTGTGATCGGTTCGCGAGCTTATGGCCTGGACGATGATGCCTCGGACACGGACTATCGAGGCGTCTTTCTGCCCACGGCGGACATGCACTGGTCGCTCTACGGTGTACCGGAAGTGATCGAATGTTATGACACTCAGGAACATTATTGGGAGCTGCAACGTTTTCTCGTGCTGGCTCTGAAATCGAATCCCAATGTGCTGGAGTGTCTCTACACACCATTGATTGAGAAGACGACCTCAATTGGTACCGAGTTGCTGGATATGAAAGCCGCGTTCCTGTCGCGACTCGTTTATCAGACTTACAACGGCTACGTGATGTCGCAGTTCAAGAAGATGCAGGCCGACATCCGCAATCAGGGACAGGTCAAACCCAAGCATGTGATGCATCTGATTCGATTACTGCTGGCGGGGATTCAGATTCTTCGAGAAGGGTTTGTCCCGATCCGTGTCTCGGCCTATCGAGAGGAGCTGTTAGCCATTCGTCGGGGCGAACTGCCATGGGAAGAGTCAGAGGCCTGGCGTTTACGGCTCCACAAAGAGTTCGATCAGGCGCTCAAAGAAACGAACTTACCTGAGCGTCCGGATTACGAACGTGTGAATGACTTTCTCGTTCGAGCCCGCCGGGCCGCCCTGGAGTCGTAGACGGACAGGGAGCTTCAGAAGTCAACAGCCGATTTCTCAAATGAGGATCGAATCGAAATGCTCGATCGATGACTCCGGCTCCGATGATGCGCCCGATGGAGTGACGCGCCAGACCTGATAAGTTCTTTTGCAGAAGCAGTGGAAGCAGAAAGCAAACAGGGCACCGGATTTGAACGCCGGTGCCCTGAATCCGTTTTGACCGTCAGATATCTTCAGAACCCGTGACCGGTCACTTCTTGCCATACTTGGACACGTATTCCTCGTAGATCCAATCGTAAGTCTTCTTCATACCGTCGCGAAGGCGAATACTTGGCTGCCAGCCTAGATATTTCTGAATCAGAGTGTTGTCACTGTTTCGACCATTTACGCCCTTTGGAGCGCTGAGGTTATATTTACGTTCCAGCTTGATGCCAGCAATTTCCTCGACGATATCCACAAGCTGATTGAGTGTTACCAGTTCATTTGAACCCAGGTTAATGGGCTCAGGGACACCCTGTTCCATAATCTTTTCGATACCATACAGGCAATCGTCGATGTACATGAAACTCCGTGTCTGGTGCCCGTCACCCCAAATCTCGATTTCATGGCGACCACTGAGCTTGGCTTCGATCACTTTCCTGCACATCGCTGCTGGAGCTTTTTCGCGTCCGCCTTCCCATGTGCCTTCAGGCCCATAAACATTATGGAAGCGTGCAACACGTGTCTTCAGGCCAAAGTCTTCAGTAAAGTGTCGACACATTCTTTCTGAAAACAATTTCTCCCAACCGTATCCATCTTCGGGCAATGCAGGATAGGCGTCTTCTTCTTTCAAAGCGACGACGTTCGGTGACTTTTGTTTGTCCCCGTTATATACACACGCAGAGGAAGAATAGAAGAACCGGTCAGCACCCAGATCGCGGGCGGCAATGATCAAATTGGTGTTGATCAATACAGAAATCATGCAGAGGGCTTTGTTATTTTCAATAAAGCCCATTCCGCCCATGTTGCAGGCGAGATTGTAAATATCAGACGCCCCCTGGGCTGCCATTCTGCACTTCTGTGGGTCGTTGAGGTCGGCCTGAATATTCTCCACATCAGGATGGACCTGATACCACTCTGACATCGGTTTCACATCAACGACACGTACCTTCACACCGGGTTGCGCTTTGAGTTTCGCCGCCAAGTGCCCCCCGATGAAGCCTCCCCCACCAGCGACAAGAATTAGTTTTTCGCTCATCACTTCAGCCTTCAGTGAAATTGCTCTCAGTGTGAAAATTTCGCCGTTTTATGCCTTTGCCACTGTCCAAATAGACGACGACAAATGTTTAGTCGTCTTAATCGTCATAACGATCCTGTAAGATCGTCTCGAAGCGATCACAGATCCTCTGAAAATCAAAGTTTTTCTCAGCGTATTTTCTTGCCGCTTGCCCAAGTTCTCGCCTAAGTTCGGCGTTTGTGTACAAACGCTCCGCTGAACTCAGGAAATCCGCGACATTGTCTGGGGGCACTACAAGTCCAGCATGGTTGTTCTTCACGATTCTGGCAGACAGATTCTCGCTGGGCACCGCCAGCAACAAAGCCCGGGCCGCGCACATGTAGCTCAGCACTTTGGAAGGGACGCAGAAAACGCCAGAGTCGGGCTCAAGGATTGCCACCAGAACATCAGCACTGGCGAAGACCTGGTTCATGACATTGAAGGGCTGAAAGTCCAGGCATCTGAGACTTCTCAGGTTCCTCTTTGTCGCTTGCTCTTTCAGCCAATTGATTCCGGACCCTTCGGAAATCACAATCAGTTCACCAGAACCCCATTGGTCCAGTTTTTCCGCCAGACTGGCCAGCAATTCAGGGTTGTGTCGAATCGAGAGAGTACCCGAGTACACGAATCGAACCTTTTCCCTGGCGAGGTTCTTCTCGGCGCTCCATGAATTATCTCGTTCACCAACAGGCAGCGATTCCAGTGGCGCCCAATTGTGGATCGTGTGAATTCGTTTTGGATTGATTCCCCATTTTTCGAGGATGGGTACGAAGTCTTCGGTGATCACAACCGTGGCGCTGCTGAGCTTTGCTGCTTTCTTATCCAGGCCAATGAGGTAATTGCCTGCAAGATGGCCGACCACAGGGATCTTTTTGGTCAGGATGGTTTTTGCAGCTACTCCGTACAGATCCTGAATCCAGTTCACCAGACGAGACCCAGACTTTGTGCACCACTTGGCAAGGCTGGCCTGAGCTAAAGATGGCGTATTCGCGGATAGAACGACTTCCGGACGGAATTGGGCGCAGCAATCGACCAATTTGTGGCCATACTCCGTCTCGAGTTTGAATCGCTCCAAAAAGTTATACTTCGCAATGGTTTTTTGCCCATCCAGATGGATCGGCTTTATCTCAAGCGTTTTGGGGTCATCGTCGCGAACCGTCAATTCTCCTCGCGGAGTCTGCGTTGCGGCTGAATACGAGTGCAGGACGGTGTGTCCGCGTCCTGCCAGCCCGCGACTGAGCTGCACCTGGAACGGATGGCCCGCATAATCGTGCACAAGAATTCGCATGAGACCTCACAGACTAGAAACCTTGTTCCCGCATTTTCTTAACGAGTTCAGCTTTTTCCACGCGGCACTGAGAATGCCGATTCGCTGTCCCGAGCGATCAATGGCGACGTTAAAGGCCACTCAGAATTCCCATTCCGCCACTTTTGACATTTAATGTAGCGGAAATTCGTTGCCGTGGAACCGCTGTTGGACACAGGTTGTGGGTTCGGAGCCGGATCCCCTTCAACGACACTGCTCTTCCCGTTTTGAACCCTGATCTCCGAATCACCAAATCCAGAACACGCGATTTTTGCCGCCAAAATCTGCGTCTTGCGGTAATTGCCGGTTTCCCGGTAAAAGACGGCGTGAGAGTTCGATTTGACGGGCTCCCTTTGCGCTCCCAATTCCTTTCCCGCGAGAGCATGGATGCTTGGCTGGGTTCGAAAACGATTCTGTGCTGATCTCGCGATCGATCTGGGGACAACGTCCACTCAGATTGGTCTGCCGGGAGACGGAATCCGTATTGATGAACCTTCGGTCGTTGCTGTTCCGCGAGGTACAAACCGAGTTGTGGGGCGTGGTGCTGCGGTTGGCAAGCTGGCTTATCAAATGCTGGGACGCACGCCGGAAGGAATTACGGCCGTTCGTCCTCTGAAACATGGCGTCATCAGTGATTTTGAGCTTTGCGAAACGATGCTGCGGTATTTCATTCGCAAGGCCTGTGGGCAGTCGATGGGGCTGCGTCCCCGAGTAATCATTGCTGTTCCGGGTTGCATCACACCGGTTGAACGGCGAGCCGTCTTCAACAGCGCGGAACGCGCCGGAGCTGGGCGGGTCTGGTTGATTGATGAGTCGAAAGCAGCAGGCATCGGCGTCGGACTGCCGGTTTCCGAACCGTTGGCCAGCATGATTTGCGATATCGGCGGAGGCACGACAGAGGTCGCTGTTCTGAGTCTCGCCGACATTGTTGCATCCCAGTCGATTCGTACAGCTGG
>JBILXT010000141.1:0-16732 GCA_044378235.1 Planctomycetaceae bacterium | reverse complement strand
CACATACCTGGCACCCGAACTGCTGGCTGCATTGAAAAACATCTCGGATCAACACTGAGCGATCACTCTTCGCGACGACCGCCCAGCAGCCCCGACTTCATCAGATAATACAACAGTGTCAGCAGGCTCGACACAAAAGCTGCCACATAGGTCAATGCGGCCGCATTCAACACACTGTTCATACCAGATCGTTCATCTTCACTGATGATTCCACTTTCCACTGCCAGACGTTTGGCGCGAGCACTCGCGTCAAACTCCACCGGCAAAGTCACCAGCTGAAACAGGACGATTGTGCTGAACGCGATCGTGCCAAGTGCCAGTAGTGACTGCGATGACATCAGCATGCCCAGCATCAGCAATGTATTCGACGCGCCTGAACCGAAACCAACTACCGGGACAAGGGCTGATCGCATCCAGAGCGGTCCATAAGACCGAGCATGCTGGATGGCATGTCCGGCCTCATGGCAGGCCACACCAATCGCGGCCACGGAGTTACTTGCGTAAACCTGCTCGGACAACGCCAATGTCTTCGTCGCCGGGTTATAGTGGTCGCTGAGAAAGCCATCTGTTGGCTCAATCCGCACATCCGTAATTCCTGCTCGATCCAGCAAAATCTGAGCCGCCTGGGCTCCCGTGTAGCCGCGTCGAGTCCCCACCTGCGAGTAGCGGGCAAAGGACGATTTGACCATCAGACTGGCGAGTCCCGAAAGCACGAGCCCGGGAATCACGACCATCAGCACATAACTGAAATCAATAAAGCCGTGCATCTCTGTCTCCCTCTCCACCGTTGAACGTTTTCGACGCTGCAGTTTCGGCAGCGTGAAGAACATACCAATGCAACTCACGTGCCCGACTTCAAACACCGTGTCGAACACCGTGTCGAACACAATCCGCAACAGCAAATATGCTGTAACGTGGAGAAGAGAGAATCGGATCAATCACATACGGCCATCGCTTCAATTTCGATCAATAAATCTTCGAATGCAAATCCTGAGACTCGAATCGCCGTAACACACGGACCCGGGGATGGGTAAAACTCCTGCTGCACTCGAGCAATGGTCGCCTTCGCCTCAGCAATCTGCGACCAATCATCAGGGGCGTAGTAATAGATGTACAGCTTGGCCACGTCCTGCTCCGTCAGACCGCCTTCTCCAAGAACAGCCCGGATAAACTGAAAGACGTTGCGCGTCTGAGTTTCAATGTCCTTTCCGACAGCCTTCGCCTTGTTGTCCGCCGAAATCTGGCCTCCAATGAAGCCCATGTTTCCGATCTTCCAGCCCTGAGTAAACTGAGTATTGGGAATGCTCCAATCCCAATGATTCTCCGGCTGCAGGCGCTGCTTTTTCTCGCCCAGCATTCCAATGCCTTCGACCTGAATCAACTCGTCCGCATACGGGAATCCCGTGATCCGCAGACCCGCTCCCGCCGCTGACGGAACCGACATATAGCGTCGTCGGACGTTGGTCATCTTCTCCCAGTAGTTGGTGACTTCGCGTCCCTGACCGAAGAATCGGAAGTAAGTGTTCTGGCGCATCAGAGTGTGTCGATCACCGCCAGCCTCACGCAGCATCGTGTCGAGATTTCTGAACGTATGATCCGTCTGAATCTCGATATCTTCGATTCCCAGGATCTCGCCAAAGGATCCCAGAGAACGCTGTCCGCCGACAAACACCATGTCGCCGACTTTCCAGCCATGCGAAAACGGTAACTGCTCCTTCCAATTCCAATGCCCCGGCGGTGTCAGCAGTTCTTTCTTTTCTCCGACAACGGCCCATGCATCGACCAAAATCAATGCCCCTTCCCGTTCCAGCCCGACAAATGTTTCTGTTGTCGTTGGCCCCGGTGCAGTGAAGTACGGAACGCGAACAGAGTTCAGGTCTTCCATAAACCCGGCGATCGCCGACGCATCACCGGGACAGTTCAGATAGACATTATGCTTGACAACATCCGACATCGACGCGCCGGCAGCCTCAAGAACGCGTTTAAGTGCCTCAAAGGCATTCTTCGCCTGAGTCTTGATGTCAGAACCAACCACGTTCCCGTTCTGATCCAGCGACATCTGGCCGCCCACGAAAATCAGATTTCCGGCTCGAACGGCCTGAGTTCCCTCTCCGGAGCCACCCACATGATTCTGTGGTGCGATCAGTTGCATCTTCATGGTCAGTCCCCTGTACTTCAGTAATAGCGAGGCTTGAGTATCAGAATTCGAATGTGTCGCGATTCTATTGTTCTCGTCCTGAATTACTACACCGGCAAAGGATCCAGAAATGCTCAAACCTCGACATTGGCTTCGCAATGGAATGGCCCTGGCCGCTCTGGCCATCATTCTGCTGACTGAACACGCGACCGCTGCTGAATTACTGATCGGCGCTTCGTCCACCAGCATCACGCCTGAACAGCCGATCGCACTTTGGGGACAAATGCATACACGCATCTCGACATCGGTCGAAAGTCCCTGCACCGCGACAGTTCTCGTCCTGGAATCTGTGACCGACGGAAAGGCCACGGATTCGGCCATTCTGGTCTCCTGCGATGCTGTTGCGATTCCCGACCACGTGCGAGACAAAACCCGGGAGCAGGTCGCCAAACGCATGCCCGATTTTCCGGTGAACAAGATCATTCTCAACGGGACTCATACTCATACCGGCCCCGTAATGACCGAAGGAATCTACGAGATCCCCACGGACGGAGTCATGCAGCCAGCCGCTTATGTGGACTTCTTTGCCGATCAGGTCGCCGAGGCGATTGTGACGGCATGGAATTCTCGCCGTCCCGGTCAGGCCAGTTGGGGATTAGGCCACGCCGCTGTCGCTCAGAACCGACGCACGGTTTACACCGATGGCACCGCCGCAATGTACGGCGCGACTTCGCGTCCGGATTTTCATATGATCGAAGGCTATGAAGATCACACGGTGGAGTGCCTGTTTTTCTGGGATGCCGACAACAAACTGATCGCGACCACTTTGAATCTGGCCTGCCCTTCTCAGGAAGTGGAAGGCGGCTCTGCTGTCAACGCAGACTTCTGGCATCAGGTTCGTGAATCAATTCGAGCAACCCATGGCGATGACCTGCAAGTTCTTGCCTGGACAGGAGCTGCCGGTGATCAGTCGCCTCACTTGATGTTCCGCCAGAAAGCCGAGGAACGCATGCGAAATCTGCGAGGCATCAATCGCCTTGAAGAAATCTCGCGCCGCATCGTGGGAGCCTGGAAAGACGCTCTCGAAGGCGCTGAAAAAGACAAGCACAGCGATGTGCCGATGTCACATGTCGTTGAAGATCTGGAATTGCCTCGTCGCGAAGTTTTGGAACGCGAGTGGAAACTGGCTCAGGAAAAAATCGCTGACCTGTCCCAGCAGAAAGGAAAACAGACACTGCTGTACTGGCACGGCGGAGTTGTCAAACGCTATGAAAATCAACTGGCCGGAACAGTCGAGCCCTACAAAATGGAGCTCCATGTGATTCGTCTGGGTGACATCGCGATCGCGACAAATCCGTTCGAACTATTCACAGACTACGGGATCCAGATGAAAACTCGCAGCCCTGCTCTGCAAACGTTCGTGATCCAGTTGGCCGGCCCCGGAACGTATCTGCCGTCCTCCCGCGCGGCCCAGGGTGGCGGATACAGTGCGATTGCAGAAAGCAACGAAGTCGGCCCCGAAGGCGGCAAAGTGCTGGTCGAACGAACGCTCGAACAAATCAACGCTCTCTGGCCAGCGGCGAAATAGTGTTGCGAGGTCGAACGGCCAACCTGGCCTCCACCCGTCCGCAGACTACCCGCCATAAGAACTGTATCGCTGAACGCCCCGATGAAAAGCCACGCGATTCAGAATCAACAGCACCGCAATCCACACAGCCTGAACGAATAACTCCATCGGCAACTGTTCCTGAGGAATCTTTCCCAGCATAATGGCCGCAGGTGCGTACGCCAGATATCGAAACGGCAGATAATCCACGAAGGGAATCCACTGCGACAACAGCTCCAGCGGAATCATGTGACCCGACAGAAAATAGCTGAGCATCATGTAGATAAAGATCAGAGAACTGACTTCCAGAAACCAGAAGGCAATCAGACCGATCAACGCCTCGATCAAAAATCCAATGGCAAATGACATCAGCAACGAGGCCACAAACGCGGCGGTCACTGGCCATGCCGGCCAACCGGGCAGATGAGCACGACACATCCAGAACACCAGTGCAAACGGACCGGCCGCGATCACATAATAGACCAGCTTGTGAGCCACTCGATGCCAAAACAAATGATCCAGCATATCAACCGGCTGAATCAGATACTTGCGAACCGACCCGTCAGCGATCGAACCGGCAATCCCGGTCGATAATCCAGGCATACTGGAGAATGCACGAGCCATCATCACCAGCAGATAGTACGACACCATCTGCCCAAAGTTGTAACCCTTCATCGTTCGCGAAGAGTCGTTCTGGAAGATCGCACTCCACAGAAAGATCTGGGTCACGATGGGCAGAAATCGCACCAGCGTCGAAAACGCAAAGTCCGCGCGGTAGACAAGTCGCTCTTCGATGGCCGTTCGAAGGATCAGCCACTTAAGCCGCAGTCTGGCCCGCAACTCTCCGCCGAATGATTCCGTCGCAGCCGTCATGTGGCGGCCCTTGATGCATCATCCGTCGAAAAGAGCTCTGCAATGACATCTTCCAGAGGTCGCTCGACGACACTGATGTCATCCACAGAATGTTGACTCAGGATGGTCGCCAGACACTCGGATACTCGCTGCTTCTCGACCTGAATTCGCACACGAGGTGGGCGAGTTTCCACGATCCGCCCAAATCGTTCGAGCCCTTCCGGACAACCATTATCAGAGAACTGTAACTCAATAATTTTGTGACGACTGAAGCGATCAATGATTGCCGCCAACGGCCCGTCATGAATTACAGTCCCTTTGTTGATCACGATCGCTCGCTCACACAGAGCTTCGACGTCCTTCATATAGTGGCTGGTGAGAATGACTGTGATTCGTTGCTCACGCTGGTAGTGCCGCAGGAATTCCTGCACTCTTCGCTGACTGACAACATCGAGCCCGATCGTCGGCTCATCCAGAAACAGCACATCCGGGCGATGCAGCAACGCCGCGATCAGTTCCATTCTCATGCGTTCACCCAGCGACAGCTCGCGCACAGGCTGAGCCATCAAGCGACGCACTTCCAGCAAATCGGTCAGCTCATCAATGCGGCGAGTGTAATCCTCAGCCGGAATTCGATAGATCTCTTTGTGCAACCGAAATGATTCCTGGGCCGGCAGGTCCCACCAGAGCTGTTCCTTCTGCCCAGTGACCAGTGAAAACCGCCGACGATATGCGTCTTCTCGTTTCCACGGCACATGCCCCAGCACAGTGGCAGTTCCGGACGATGGCACAACAAGACCCGATAGAAGCTTCAACGTGGTCGTTTTGCCGGCCCCGTTTGGCCCCAAAAACGCCACCATTTCGCCTTCGTCGATGGAGAAACTGACGTTCCTCACCGCGCTGACGATCGTATGTTCGCGATGGAACAACCCGCGCACGGACGCCATCAGCCCTTCGCGTTTCCGGAAGACCTTGTATTCTCGACACAATTCCCTGACTTCAATCGCCGCCATGCGCGGGATGGTAGTGCAGTCGAGGGATCGTCGCAAACGGTCATCGCTGAACGGTGTCTATTCAGGAATACAGATTTCTCAGTCCACAGGAAGCAGCACTCTATCTGCGGTTGAAGAAAATTCGTTCACAATCTTGATCGACGTTGAACAGACCAACACTAACAATCAAAGGACTTGCTCCAGCCTTTGGAATACAATGCGTTACTGTTGGCTATTCACTCAACTCAGGAGCAGCGTTCTTGTCTTTTCCCAGCGTAGCAGATTTGATCCCGGTTCTTCAGGTGGCGGTCGGCCCTGTGATCCTGATTTCCGGTGTCGGACTTTTATTGCTCAGCATGACCAATCGACTCGGTCGAGTCATCGATCGCGCGCGTATTCTGGATCGAGAACTTCGCCCTGGATCACCGGAAGATCCTCATCGCAACCGCGAACAGCTGCGAATTCTAGTCGACCGCGCGAGGCTCCTGCGCATGGCCATCGTGCTCGCCTCCGTCAGCGTACTGCTGACCGCCTGCTTGATCATCAGCCTGTTTCTGGCAACCCTGCTGAAACTGAATGCTGGCGCTTTGATTCTGGTTCAGTTCGTCGGCTGTCTTGGGTGCCTGATCTGCTCGATCATCGAATTCATCCGAGACATCAATCTGTCGCTCGCAGCGATGAAATTAGAGGTTTGCGATTCCATCCGGCCTGCGGAGAAACATGGAACAACGTCAACCCCGTGGCCTCACACTTGAAGCGTAACGGGCCAAGCTCGATGGCAGGCAATTGTAGCGTAACGGCGCGAGCCGTACGGTGAGTGCCTGAGAGTTCAAAACAAACCGGGATGGCTCGCGCCCTGCCGCTTCAGAAGCCTACTTCCATACCGCACAATCAACCCGCACGTCACAACCCCGCCAGTCGCGTCTCTGCATCACCGAACTGAGGCAGCTCAACACCCATCCGATCCATCAACGACAAATACAGACTGCACAACTTTCGATTGTCATCGCCTTTGTCGAGATAATCCAGAACGCGACCAGTCTCCAGCGTTCCCCCAAGACCACCGAGCAGCAACAGAGGTACCTTCGAGGAATCGTGACGGCTGCCTGACCACATGTTCGAGATAAACATCAGGCAGGAATTATCCAGAACCGTCCCCTGCCCTTCCGGCATCGAATCCAACCGCAACGCCAGATACGCCAACTGACTGACGTAGTATCGTGAGACTCGCTCATAGTCGTCAGACAAATCATCATGCGAAGCCGGATGATGCGCCTTGCGAACATCCAGAAACGGATAAAACAAACCGGACAAGTCTCGACACAACAGAAGCGTGGCCACGCGAGTTTTATCCGTCTGAAACGCGGTGGCGATAATGTCGCCCATGAGTCGCATGTGCTCACGCAGATCTTCCGGCAGACCATTATCCGGACGCTTCATCAATTCCACCGGCTGCCCACGCCGTGCAGCATTCTCATCGGCTTTGGTTTTGTCTTCCCGAGTTCGCTCGATACGTTTTTCAATCTCGCGAACACTGGTCAGATACTCGTCCAGCTTCGCCTGATCGGCCGCACTAATCTGGCGACGAACATGTCTCGCATGCTCCTGAACGCGATCCAGAATGCTCTGCATCCGGCGACTGCCATGGTTGTCGAACAGACTATCGAACGCGAGCGATGGATACACTTCCATGGGAACCGGCGAGTTCGCATCATGCCATGAAATATGCGAACTATAGGCCATCGAGAAATTCGTTTCGTGATAGCCCGTGATCGGCTGCTCACAACCCAACACCAGACTCGGCTGAGGAGAATCTTCGCCAATCCGACTGGCCAGCACCTGATCCATGCTGACTCCACCCTTCAGCACAGCGCCCTTCTGCAACGCCGCGCCGGACAGGATATTGCCTGTCTGTCCCGGATGAATTCCGACTCCATTTGCATTGCGATTGAATAAGCCCGTGATGACGTTCAACTTTTTCTTGAACGGATCCAGCTGCTCCAGAGTTCGGCTGAGTTCCATCTCCTCGCCAGTCCCTTTGGCCCACCAGTGATCCGCGTTAATTCCATTCCCCATAAACAACGCCGCAAAGCGTTTGGGAAAAACGGGATTCTCCGTTGGGGTCTGTTCATCACTGGCCGGAAGTGACTCCATCCACGGCAAAGCCATCGTCACACCAGCACCCAGCAGTGCCGTTCGGCGAGTTGATCTGATCATCACTGGCATCTCCTGAGAAGGAACTTTTTACGGCGGTTCTGAAGTGCAAGTTCAGACCGCGAATCAACAGTGTATCGAATAAATTCGGCTCCTCCCAACGGCAATCCTGTTTTCTGCTGCCGTTTACTTTCGATGACGAATCGTGTTCACCCTGTTAAAGTCTGCGGTGAGATATTCAGTCCGAGAAATACACCCACACTTTCTGACGACTCATCACCATGCTCAATCGACGCCAACTGCTTTCTCGAACCGGCATGGGATTCGGCTCCTTGGCCCTGGCGGATCTGCTGCAGTCAACAACAGCTCAGGCCTCTCAATCGGCGACCAATCCACTGGCTCCGAAGCAGCCTCATTTTGCGCCCACAGCCCAACGCGTCATTCACTTGTTCATGAATGGCGGCCCGTCGCATCTTGATACCTTTGATCGCAAACCATTGCTGGAGAAGTATCACGGTCAGGCTCTGCCCACATCCGAACGCACCGAACGAAAAACAGGAGCAGCTTTCGCGTCTCCTTTTAAGTTCCAGCGATACGGACAAAGCGGCATGGAGATCAGTGAACTGTTTCCTCACGTCGCGCGATCGGCCGATGATCTGTGTGTTATCCGTTCCATGTATGCCGACGTGCCCAATCACGAACCCTCTTTTATGCTCATGAATTGTGGTGACGGTCGTCAGGCCAGACCCAGCATGGGCTCATGGGTGGCGTACGGCTTAGGCACAGACAATCAAAATCTGCCGGGCTTCATCGCCATGTGTCCCGGAGGTCAACCGACTGTTGGTGCTCAAAACTGGCGATCATCATTTCTCCCAGGTGCTTATCAGGGAACCTACATCGATACCGCGCAGACAGAACCCGATCGCCTGATTGAAAACCTGCGCAACAAGTTTCTTCGGCCGGGCCGTCAGCGAAAACAACTGGATCTCGTCCAGGCCCTCAACGAGCGACATCGGGAAGCTCGCCCGTTTGATTCGCAACTCGACGCACGAATTCAGTCGTTTGAACTTGCGTATCGCATGCAGACCGAAGCCAGCGATGCGTTCGACGTTCGTCATGAACCGCAATCCATTCGTGAAGACTATGGAGATACGGTCTATGGGCGACAACTTCTGGTCGCTCGCCGCCTCCTGGAACGTGGCGTTCGCTTCCTGCAGATTTGGCATAAAGCCGGCCAGCCGTGGGATGCTCACGATCAGCTGGAACAGAATCATCGAGGTCTCGCCGCCGAGGTCGATCAACCGATCGGGGCCTTGTTGAGAGATCTCAAGCAACGCGGAATGCTGGACAGCACGCTTGTCATCTGGGGCGGTGAGTTTGGGCGAACTCCGACGGTGGAATTGCCGACTCCCGGAGTTTCCTCAATCGGCAGTGGTCGCGATCACAATCACTACGGCTTCTCCATGTGGCTGGCTGGTGGTGGCGTCAAGGGAGGCTATGTGCACGGTGCCACTGATGAGCTCGGCTGGAATGCGATCGAAAAACGAGTTCACGTGCACGACCTGCATGCCACGATTCTGCATCTGCTGGGCTTCGACCACGAACGTCTCACATTCCGTTACGCCGGCCGCGACTTCCGCCTGACGGACGTGCATGGTCATGTTGTTCATGACGTGATCTCGTAAGCTAGGATCGACTCGACTCCACCAACTTCAAAACTTTGATTCCGGACCGATCACTGGGATTTCATGCAATGGCTCTCAATGCTGCGGTGCCCAATCGTCTGTCAGACATTCTTGAAGAACTCGGTGGAATTGCCGCGAGTCGAGTCCGCTCTGAACCCGTGCTTGGACAAGCGACTATTGCTGACCTGATCCGAGTCAACGATGAAGGCTGTCTTTGCGAACTTGTTGACGGCATACTGGTTCAAAAAGCATGCGGATGGAAAGAATCACTCATTGTTGCGGCGTTGATACAGGGATTGAGCCAGTTCGTGAGAATAGACAATCCGGGACTGATCATAGGGCCTGATGCGTGCTTTGAGATCTTTCGCACTCTGGTGCGTAGCGCCAGTGTGTCGTTTGTTTCCTGGAACCGCCTCCCCGCTGGAAAGATGCCAACAACTCCCGTCCCTCAGATTGTGCCTGACCTGATCGTGGAAGTGCTTCGCACAGGCAACACATTCATGGAGATGTCACGGAAGCGACATGAATATTTCCATGCTGGCGTTCGCCTCGTTTGGATGGTTGATCCACGCGAACGAACAGTGGCCGTCTACACAAGCGCCAGTGAATACCAGATTCTGGACGAAAGCCAGATGCTCACAGGACACGATGTCCTGCCGGGCCTTGAGATTCGTCTCGCAGATGTCTTTGCAGAACTCGATCGCTGTCCACCGCCAACGTGATCTTGCGGTACTCCGAAAACCGAAAACTTCAGACCGAAACCCCCTGCCTCACACCTGCTCCAGATGTTCGCAAACCAGTCTTCGAATTTCCTCGCCAACATCAGCAATCGTTCTCAACGAACCTGCGTCATCCAGTCCGTGCACCGTGCGCCAGTCCAGTCGACTATGGGCCAGCGCAAGATAACAGCGTCGCACACGTTCCAGATAAGGCAGATCGGACTCCTGCAGATCCGCTTCCTGCTCGGTGTAGTCGCGAGCAGCCTTTCGTGACACCAGCTCACGACTCATCTGCGACGACATATCGATCAGAATCGTCAGCGTCGGGCGAGGCAACTGGAAGACGCCAAATTCGATCTTCTCGATCCACTCCACTAACGCAGTTCGAGCTTCCCCGTCCAGCTTGGCCGACTGATGCGCCAGATTCGATCCGACAAATCGATCCAGCACAACGACATCGTTGTCTTCGATCATCCGCATCAACAACTCACGCGATTCAAATCGGTCACCGGCATACAACACTGCGGCCAACTGAGGATGCACTTCATTCAGTGATCCAAACTTCCCATTCAGAAAGTCGCCAATCGCGGAACCAAATGTCGTCGACGAATAACGCGGAAACTGCAACGTATCCACACGCAGTCCCATCTCACGCAAAGCCGAAACCAATCGACCAGCCTGAGTCCCCTTCCCAGCTCCATCGATTCCTTCAATCGCAATCAACGTGGCCATGACGATTCTCCCGTCTGCGCACCGGCCATCGAAGAAAAGCCTAGCTGCACCAATTCCGCAGGTTCTGAA
The DNA here is from genome assembly GCA_044378235.1 of Planctomycetaceae bacterium. Classification (GTDB taxonomy): domain Bacteria; phylum Planctomycetota; class Planctomycetia; order Planctomycetales; family Planctomycetaceae; genus SXXK01. The sequence continues at coordinate 5,786 of JBILXT010000141.1, read as the reverse complement.
CTGCAGGAATCCGCCACGCCTTCAGCACACGCTGACTGAAGAGATTCTTCAACGCCGGAGGTGTCTTCCTGATCGTTCAGCCATGCACGACGGCGTCCTGCCACACGTTCCTGAAAAGTCTCGGAACCAGACGGCCGGTCCTGACCGGGAACCAGGATTCGTTCGGCAACGACACCGTCACGATTAGCCGCGACTGCTCGACAAGTCAGAAAATTTCCGATGTCCGCTGCAGTGCCCGGAACTTCGACCGGCATATACCAGCGATCTGTGCCTCGCAAATATCCCGGACGCGTCTCGGACTCTCGCTCCGCCAGAACCTCCAGCGAAGCGCCGTGAAGTGACGCCTCCGTCGGCCGATCTGAAACCGCCGCAACTCGGCTCAAATAAAACTGCTCCGCCAGCCCTCGTTCGAGTTCACTCAGAACATGAACACGCTCTTTGATAACATCCGGGTGAACTTGATCGGGCATCGTGGCAGCAGGAGTTCCGTCACGACGGCTAAACGGAAACACGTGTACCTTCATAAAGCGAGCTTTACGGCAGGTTTCCAGAGTCTCCTCAAACTCGGCATCCGTTTCGCCGGGAAATCCGACGATGATATCTGTGCTGAACGCCGGATCATTCCCCAGCATGTCCCGGATCTGATCCAGGCGTTCCAGAAAACGCTCGACACGATAACGCCGGCGCATGCGAGTCAGCACGCTGTTGCTTCCGCTCTGCAGCGCCGGATGAAACTGTGGACACAAGTGCTCGCAGTCACCAGCCGCCTTGATGAAATCATCGTTGACTTCGACCGCTTCGATACTGGAAAGACGCATTCGCCAGTCGCCGGGGATGCGATCCAGACGACGCAACAAGTGCCATAACCGCTCAGGCTTTTCTCCCGAAGCCAGATTGTTTGTGTCGACACCAAAGTGCCCCATATGAATACCGCTAATCACGATCTCGCGATATCCATGCTCAATCAACGCGCGGATCTCATCTTCGATGTCGATGGGACGCCGACTTCTTAGTCCCGGCCGGACCGTCGGAATAATGCAGTACGAACACTTCAGAATGCAACCATCCTGAATCTTCACGAACGCACGCTGATGTCCTTCGAATTCGCTGATCCCGTTGGGCATATCGACGATGCCAAAGCGACTTAGCACATCCGGAAGCTCGCGTTTGTCTGTGACCACTTCAATCACATTGGGCAACTCGGAAACCGCTCGAGGATCCCGAGTCGCATAGCAGCCCATCACGATCGTTTTCGTGCCCGGATTCTGCCGAGACAACTGACGGATCACCTGACGAGACTTCGAGTCACCTGTATTCGTGACTGTGCAAGTATTCACGACGCACAGATCCGCAGTCTCACCTTCCATCGCTTCACGATAGCCGCTCTGCAGCAACGCTTCACGGACAAGCTGAGTTTCGTACTGGTTGACTTTGCATCCCAGCGTTACCAGGCGGCAGGTTCGAAGATCTGACATAGTCACAACACGCGGTAAAGAGGAACTTCTGCTGTTCTCAGACGTAACGATTCCAGATGGGTGGGATTACTGTTCGGTTTCCCAGCGCAAAACGACCACTCGTTCCGAGCAAAAACTCAGACCGAGAGTGGAATCTTCGCGAATGGTGAGCCTTCTTCCGCTGAATCTCAATCACGGAGATCCGCGCGGCCCAAATTTGGCACAATTAATCGCAGCTCGGTCAAAAAATGCACCGCGATCTTCTCTTCTACCGGAACACATCACGTGCTTCGCGTAAATTCGCGATCATTCGGTTCAGCACTAAATTATGGGCAGAACGTTTTTTGGAACCGCGAATGGACACGAATTCACGCGAATAGGTGAGGGCAATTGGCTCAGATTCCATCTGGGGACGCCAAAGACTCTGGGTGTTCAAGTGCCAACTTCAAAATCTCACGTTTTCATGCATTGCATCTTGTCTCTATTCGCGTTCATTCGCGTCTATTCGCGGTTCAAATTGCCCTTTCCGTGATCAACTCCGCAGAGTGACTGTATACAAGTCCAATCGACTACTTTTTAAAGTACTCGTGAGACGCATCGCCACCGCTGAGCACATAGGCCACGAGGTCCATGATCTCGTCTTTGGTCAGCAGCCCCAGTAAGTTGGCTGGCATCGGAGATGTCTTCGACACTTCCATCTCCTCAACTTCTTTCCGATCCACGGCCACACGCTGATCGGGATCCGTAAGATCCGTATTGAGCGTCACGGTATCGCCGTTGAGATTGACGATCACTCCGGTATGAACTTTCCCTTCGGTCGTCACCACAGTCACTGCCGAAAACTGTTCGTTGATGACCTTGCTGGGGTTCACGATCTGATCCAGAAAATCGTGCGGTGAATAACGACGTCCGGCAGTGCTCAAGTCCGGACCGGTCATGCCACCGGCATTCCCGAATCGATGGCAGGTAAAACAGGCGGCCGCGGCAAAGACCTTCTGCCCCGTCTCAAAATTGCGTGCCTTCAATTCCGTTTTCGTCGCCCCGCTCAATTCGTCCAGAGTCCACGGAGTCACAGTGCGTCCAACGAACATGGCGCCGACATTCTCAATCGCCGATTTCTTTTCCGGCTTTCTGGCAATCAATTCGGCAAGCTCAGTCTTTTCTGCCTCTGTGAATGTCTCCAGCGAATCAGTCCGGATGAATTCAATAAACTTGCTGAAACTGGCACCACCACGATAGTTGGCCGCCTTGAGAAACCACTCCAACTGAGCTGTCCGCAATTCCTTCGTCCAGCCATTCTTCAGAAATCGCAGGCTACGAGCGTACTCGATTTGCGGTTCCTGACTGACCGCAGCAGCAATCAAGGCCATTCCTTTCGCAGCGGTGTTCGGAGCCTGCAGATATCCCAGCGTTTCACACAACAACCAATTGAGTTCAAACGTGTCAGCCGGAAACGCGGCATCAAGTTTGTTCGTCAACGCCGCCTGCACGGACTCTTCCGGGTTTCCGAATCGATGCAGCACGATCTGCGAAATTCGAACGAAAGCAATCTTTTGCTCCGTGGTGAGTTTCGACCAGTCTAAGTTCAACAGTGCCGCAAACAGTTTGTCTCGGGCGGCCGTGTTGACGACTGCATTCTCCGCACGATGCAGCGGACAAACACCTTCCACACGAGCCAACGCCAGCAAGGCTTCCAGTTGAGCCGTTGGATTCGTCTCTGCCAAAGCCCGTGCTTCCCAGGTCGTTGACGGCTGATGTTCCAGCACAGTACGAGCAGCCCAGCGAATAAATCGATCGGAATGACTCAAATGTGGCCACGCCGTTTCCAAAGCCGCCGGATCCTGTTTGCCATGCAGCGATTCCAATTGATGCCGTAGATCACGTTCTGGTGTGGATTTGACGACAGCTTCAACTGGCGATGTCGACTCGGCGCCCGTGTAGGTCACTCGATAAAGCCCCGACTGAACTCGCCGTCCGCCAATGGCAAAGTACATCGCCCCATCTCCCGGATGAATGATGGCATCCGTTACAGGAAGAGGTGCTCCGGACAGAAACTCTTCTTTCGTGGCTGTATAAGTAGAACCGCTCGCGGTCAGATGGACGGCGTAAACTTTGCCCCAGCTCCAGTCGAGCACAAACAGGGCACGTTGATACTTGTCAGGAAACTTTCCGCCGTAACCAAACGTGGTACCGGTCGGTGAACCTGGGCCGATATTGAGCGTGGCCGGCAGATTATCCGGATAGAACTCCGGATACTTTCCAGCTCCGTTTCGCCAGCCATACTCGGCACCGCTGACAACATGATTGATGCGAGTAGGACGGTACCATGACGTATTGAAGTCGTACTCCATGTCAGCGTCGTACGTGAACAGTTCTCCATCATGATTAACAGAGGCATCAAAGATGTTGCGAAAACCCGTCGCGTAGATTTCGAACTGCTTTCCGTCGGGAGTGACGCGGTAAATGATGCCTCCCGGCGCCAGAACGTCGCGATTGTGTCCTCGACCATCCGGCATGCGCGGCAACAGATGGTCGTCACCCCAGATCTTTGGAACCGGAGAACTATCCGGCGTCTCTGTCAGCTTTGCGTTATTGCCACAGACCAGATACAGAGCCTGTCCATCCGGCGTTGGGACCACGGCATGCACTCCATGATCACCTTTGGAATCAATCCCGCGCAAGAGTTCGACCTTATCCAACTGGTCATTGCCATCCGAGTCCGTAATTCGATACAGACCGCTTTGCAGTTTCTGCTCATAATCATTCACGCCGACATACAAAGCACCAAAGGCGAAGACCATCCCGTTGACCGCTCGAATATCAACCGGCACCTTTTCAACATCGGCCGGTTTCAATTGTTCGCCCGCAGCCGGAGGCATAAACCGATAGAGCCCGCCAAACTGATCGCTCGCATAAATCCGGCCCTTTTCGTCAGCACACAGATTGACCCACGATCCTTCTTCAACACCCGGCACGGAATACAACAACTCGACTTTGAAATCTTTCGCCGCCTTAATTCGATCAACAGGCGTCGCGATATTTTCTCCGATGGCCGGGCCAACCGTCGCAGGTCGATTCTGCTTCTTCGCAGCCGGACGGTCTTTGGCCTTCTCGTCAGTCTTTGCGTCTGGTTTCGGTTCCGACTTTTCTTTTCCATCATCCTTTGGTGCAGACTTCGGAGCAGCCGACTTCGGTGAATTCTTCGCTTTCCCGTCAGCCTTCTGTTTGCCCGCCGCCGCAGACTTTTGTTCGATCTTCGTGGCATCCGCCGGAAGTGCTGCATGTTCAAACTTCGTGACTTCCGCATCGGGCAACTCACGCAGTCGCACGTCTTTAAACTGCACGGTCATCGCCGGACCACGATGAATCTGAAATGCCAGCAGTCCCTCAAGCGCGCTCGCTGATTCTTCGTAATCTGTCAGCTCTGCCGTGATCTCGCCGTTGATTCGATGGACGAGATGATTACCAATCGCGACGACGGAGTATTCATTCCATTCCGCAACGTCTTTGGCAACCGGTTCTCGTTTTGCTGTGAGCCAGCGTACTTGATCCGGATCGATAACAACCGATTGTCCATTTTCTGCCAGGATTCGACGACCGCGTTCTTCATAGACCATTGCGTTGTTGACAGGGGCCGGATGGATATCGCACTGATAACCACCAATCGACCACTTCCCCACGTCAGGCAGTTCGCGACTGCGGTACTGAATGCCAGTGTTGTTTCCCATGACTTTCGCGGACACGCGGAGTTCAAAGTTCTTCAGCACTCCCCCGCGCCAGATCAGAAACTGGTTGTACGACAGATGCTCCGGACCTGTGGTCTTGCCAGTAATGCAACCATTCTCAACGGACCACAATTCCGGATTACCATCCCAGCCGGTGAGATCCGTCCCATTGAACAGCGAACGAAAACCGTCAGCGGTCTCCTGAGCTGGCAACGTCGCGCCTGTCAGAAAACTGAATCCGACCAAACAGAAAACGACCAGCAACAAATTCTTCATGAGCCAGATCTCGGATAACGGTCAGGGAAAGAATCTCGAATCGTGAATAGACAACGGTGTCAGGAATCAAAAAGGTTCAGACGGCGGACGACACAAGGCTGGGCTGCAAAAAATGTAGGACGCCCTTTTCAGGGCGTCGAAATCGCGCGATGCTTACCAACACGACGGCCTGAAAAGGCCGTCCTACACATAAATTTACACCCTCGGAACGTGCCTGCTACTTTTCAAGCCGACCAAAGAACGGCCATCATCGCCGATTCCCTCTTTAAAGCCAAACTTCTTGATCCAATGACAGCATTGTGCGATAGTGAACGCCCCCAAGAATACTGAC
>JBILXT010000510.1:0-4730 GCA_044378235.1 Planctomycetaceae bacterium | reverse complement strand
GTCGCATACGTTGATTTCCTGAAGCTGATTAAACATGTCTCACGTCCTGATCGTCGATGATGAACCGTCTATTTGCTGGGCTCTCCAGGAATGCCTGACAGATGAAGGTTTTTCTGTCGATGTCGCTGGTACAGCCGAACAGGCGTTTTGTCTGGCTGACCAGCATGCGCCCGACGTCATCGTGATGGACGTACGACTGCCCGGGATGGACGGGCTGAAAGCCATGAGGCAACTGCGTGATAAATCATCTGCGGTTCCCATCATCATTATGACCGCATTTGGAAGTCTAAAAACCGCGGTTGATGCCATCGATGGCGGTGCCTTCGATTACCTGACAAAGCCAATGGATCTGGACAAAGCCGTTGCCGTTGTGCGTCAGGCAGTATCGATCTCTCCGAAGTCTCCGCGTGTTACTGTAGAGCCAGATGAGGCGTTCATTGTGGGCAGCTCGCCCAAAATGCAGGAGGTCTTCCGACGCATTGCTCTCGTAGCCGAACGAGACGTCCCGGTGCTGATTACAGGGGAAAGTGGCACTGGAAAAGATCTCGTTGCTCGCGCAATTCATCAGCATAGCCGTCGCAAAGGAAGTTTCGTTCCGATCTGCATCCCCGCACTCAGCGAAACCGTCATCGAGAGCGAACTCTTCGGCCATTCTCGCGCTGCCTTCACAGGAGCCGATAAAGAGCGGAGCGGACTCCTCGAACTTGCGAATGGTGGTACTGCATTTATTGATGAAATTGGTGACGTCTCGCTGAACCTTCAAGCCAAACTTCTGCGGGTTCTTGAGACCGGAGAACTTCGCCCCGTCGGCAGCAATGATTGTCGAATGGCATCGTTCCGGCTTATCGCGGCAACTCACAGATCTTTGGAGCAAAGAGTTTCTTCAGGGGAATTCCGAGGCGATCTGTTCTTTCGCCTGAATGTCTTTCGAATTGAAGTCCCTCCACTTCGTGAACGACTTGATGATCTTCCGGCACTCACCCGGAGATTTCTGATGAATTGCCCTCACGGCGGACGCGTTTTGCAGATGTCAGATGAGGCTCTCGAGGAATTAACGAAACGCCCATGGCATGGTAACGTCAGGGAACTTCGTAACGTCGTCGAGTCGGCCAGCGTCGTCTGTCGAGGTGATACGATTCTTCCAGATCATCTTTCTGACCCTGCGTCACTGCTGACAGCCACGGTCATGGATCCTTCGTCAGATTCTCTGGCACAGCTTGGCTCTGCAATTCAAGCATGGACGACTGCTCAGCTCAGCAACTCATCCGCAACGGTCAATGATCTCTATGATCGCTTCCTGAATGCAACGGAACCGGCTCTTCTGAGAACGACACTTCAGCATTCAGGTGGACAACGGGGCGAAGCCGCAAAGATCCTTGGAATTCACCGCGAAACACTCAGGGATAAACTTAAGCGATTCGACGATACTTCAAAGTAGGCATTTGTGTCGTTGTGACGCAGAATCATGGAAGAGTTCCTGCAGGCCGATGCTCAGAACGATAATCCCTGAACCAACGACAAGAATCTCCGAGTTCAGGAGGCTTTATGGCTCGGCAGGAGAGCAGGGTGGGGCTGCTTCGAAAACAAACAAGAGCTTCCGACTCCAGACCAGAAACTCTGACCCTTTTTACGGATCTGAATTCGTCCTCGCATAATTTGACGCAGGTCCGTCGAGCCTGAAGTTCGGCGCGCCAATTCTAACAGAATCATGCGTGCTGATTTGACTACTGCCGGAAGCACTTGATTCTGGACATCGTCTCAACATCAGGTCCTGAGGAAGACAGGGAAGCACAGTCCCCGTTTTTGCAAGAGCCGCCAAAGTCATGTAGTCCGATGCATCACCAACCAGGATGCCGCCGAGCAACCGTTTACCGTCCATCGTGAATAACAGTTTTCGGTAGACACCTGCAAAAGCGTCTTCCTCTGACAGCACCGCGGCATTCTCCAGCTCTGGATCCCATTGGCCGAAGCATGCCACATCAACTCCGAGCAGGCTCAACTTCGCTGATAAGTCACCATAGTCAAATGGGCGGCTGTCTCCACAGAAGTTGGCAGCGACTGTTTCCGCCATCGCGTACCCCGGAGCCGTAATTCCAAACCGGGTTCCCGCGTGCAAAGCGCACTCGCCGATGGCAAAGATTCTTGGGTCGATGGTTTGCAGCCGATTATTGACCTTGATCCCGCCGTGCTCGCCGACGTGAATACCGGCCTGTCTCGCCAAATCATCTCGTGAACAAATACCATCCGATACGACCAACATCTCACAATCAATGAACGATCCATCCTCGAATAGAACGCCCTGGATGTGACTTTCTCCCCGCACCTCCGTCAGTGTCTTCGACAAATGGACGCTCACTCCGAGATCACGAATCCTCTGAAGAAGCACATGTGATCCAGCCCGATCCAGATGGGCTGACATCAACTGGCTTTCTGACTGTATAACGTGAGTTCGTAACCCAAGTTCAAACACTGCCCCTGCGATCTCCATCGCCGACAAGCCACCGCCCAGCACGGCACAACTTCGGAACTTTCTCGCAGAAGTCAGAATGTGTTCGAGGTCATCTGCAGTCCGGTAAACAAACACTCCTTGTTTCTGAATACCCGGGACGGATGGCACGCTGGGATAAGCCCCCATGGCGAGGATCAGGTGGTCGTATTCCACGCTGACGCCCCTCATCGAGCGCACAACATGACGATCTCGATCGATATGAATTGCGCGATCAGCAAGATGGAGCGTTATTCCAACCGCTTCGTACCAGTCTCGCCGCGCCAGCAACAATTTCTCTGCATCTCGTTGAGCCGTGAAGCTGAAGAGCCCGGCTCTGTCGTAAGCCGATCGAGCTTCCTCACAGAAGACAACAAGTTTATAACGTCGCCGCTCATCAAACGCCGTCAACTGCTCACAGAACCGCAGGCCGACCATTCCGCTGCCAATCACGACAATGGTTTGTTGTTCTGCGGAACTCATCAGCCGATTACCCTTCAGAGAAATCAAGCAGGCCGTTCATCAGCCTCATTCAGAAAACATTCGTCGCGGTAAATCACGAATCCAGATTCGTAGCAAGCGCTCATTCAGCATCTGTCAACCAGCAATTGCCGGATCCGAAAACGTCAAAGCCAAATTGATCAATTCACTCCCAACCCTTGTTTCACCATGGGCAGAGCCTGGTTAACACCGAGAAATCAATGTACAACTTTTCGATTCATAACTCCGGGTTACGTAGCGATCTGATGCTCCGGAATTCCGTGGATCGAGATCGATCAGATCTTCTGGAGTCCGAATGATGATCGACAATTAGCGCTCGATTCAAAACCCTCGCACCATCAACAGAAAGCGAACTCAGTGATGTCAAGAAAAACAAGTTCTGATGGACCTGCCAGCATTTTCGCATGACGATTTCGGCTCCTGAAAAATCAGGACAGTTTTATCTGCAAACAACAGGTTTACTTCTGCAAAGACTCCCGTCCTGGAAATCCAATGCGAACTTCGTACTTCCTCAATTCTCTCAAACCAGACTGGTTTCAGCCGAATCCGCACACGGAGAGGCGACCAGTGTCGGATCGATCCTGCTCGATTAGGGCAAAACGCATACCGGTGACGTTTTTTCTTTGCTGCTCGAACGTACTTAGTGAGGTTTCTCCATCATTTGGAGAGACGGCCACGCGTAAATTTCCCTTAAGCCTGGTTTCATTACATAAATCGCCAGCGGTGACGTAAGAATGCTGCATTCGACCTCGGCAGAGTTGCCTGAACGTTTTGCACCCAACGTCCTCCGACCGACACGTCCAAAAGATTGAGTTCTGATGGAGCCGTATGGTCTGGTTTGGAGAAACCGGACGCAAAGTGTCAGACCTGAACCCAAGCCGGCCCTCTGCCCTGAGACCTGACAGGTTCTTCTGTTGGGCTTGTCAAATTGCGGTTCTGTGATTGGCCCTGAAAACGGGACTGATCAATTCAGGCACTTCGCCAAGTCCACGCTTCCGGCGTCGCCAAGATTGACGCAGTCACAGGCATCGCTAGGATTTTTCTGCGGAAACCCTCGGCACTTCATCAGTATGGCGCGGGATGTCGCTCAGCTTGGCTAGACCGCTACGTTCGGGACGTAGAGGTCGCAGGTTCAAATCCTGTCATCCCGATTTGAGTCACCTACAGCTCGTCGCATCGGTTTGCGGCGGGCTGTTTCTCGTTTTGTGGGCCAGACTTACGCGAAGCAAAGACGCGTTACCAGGCAGCTCAAATGTGCGATATTTCTGGGGATGCGATGAGCGGCCATTCCTCGAACCCTCTCCCGGGGAAAAGATTACGGGGTTCGAATCCTGTCGTCACGCTACGCGATCATCAGTCTGGTTCGAGCCATGTTCGTCGAGCAGCTTGTAAACCACCTTGCAGTCGACTTTGCACTTTCGGCTGATGGCAGAACTGGCGGGAACTCTTGCGACAGGACGTCTGGATTGCATAATGATTACATTCGTTAAGTTGCCGGAGGTGACAGCGGATGGTTCTGTCTGAGGAAACTTCGCAGTAAGGCTGAGCTGATGATGACAGGCCTCCTGAGATGCATTGTGGCCAGTTCCATTCAACCCGGCCGATTCTTCCTGTTGCTGGTTGTCTGGTTGTGCATGGTTCATGTTTGTTCTGCGTCTGATGATGAGCAGGATCGAAGGTCGGCCATCCGGTTTCTTTCTGACCACTGCGTGAAGTGTCACCGTGGAGATACTCCGAAGTCGGG
>JBILXT010000140.1:0-16799 GCA_044378235.1 Planctomycetaceae bacterium | reverse complement strand
CGCATGTTTGAAGCGATGCGTCTGCGAGTCGAACAGCTGGGCGGTCGATTGACGAACGCGAAGAAGATGAACTTTGTGCGTCCTCTGGAAGTTCTGACCGCGTGGCAGCTGCAGCTGAAATCACACGAACGAGATCGCTCCGAGAAGGAGCGATTAGTCACCGACGCGGATACTCGTCAACGCGATGCGATTCACGCACAGCACCAGATGGAAGCGGCCGAATTGCGCCGCAGCGCGATTCTGGCACGCTCGGGCGTTGCATCTCGCGAGGAACTTGTTCGTCAGCAGGAAGTGGAGACTCGCCGAGTTCAGCTGGAGAATCAGCTTAAGAAAGCCAACGACGAACTTGCCGATGCCGCGTCGGCCGAGACGGAACTGGCGATCGTGGAAGACGATCTGTTCCGCTTCGATCCTCCGCGAGCCAAAGAAACGATTCAGTTGCGAACAGCGGAACTGACAGATGTCGAGCACAAGCTGAATCGGAATCATGAAGAACTGGGCAGCCTGAAGCAGGAAATTCGACTGCTGGAGTCTGGCCGTGATTCTCATGAAGAATTCTTCCGCAAGTCACAGCTGGCCTCAGAAATCTACCGCGCGACGGAAGAATGGTTTTCTCTGCAGATTGAGCACGAAGCGGTGATTCAGATCCGTCGACGATTTGAGCAGGAGAATATCTCCGGCACGCTGATCACGGCATCGCAGTATATGCATCGAATGACATCCGGCCGGTATCATCGCATCTGGGCTCCGCTCGGCGAAGACTATCTGTGTATCGACGATGAATACGGTCAGACATTCCGAGTCGAACAGCTCAGCGGTGGCACAAGAGAGCAGTTGTTCCTTTCGATCCGGTTCGCTCTCGTTCGCGAGTTTGCTCGACGCGGTGTTGAACTGCCGCTCGTGATGGATGATCTGTTTGTCAACTTCGACCAGGAACGTACTGAAGCTGCGGCCGAGTGTTTGCTGGATGTGGCGAAGGACGGCCAGCAGGTGCTGTTCTTCACCTGCCACGAGCATATCGCGCATCTTTTTCAGAAAAAGAACGTCGAACCACTTTGGTTGCCAGGGCACAAAGTGGCGTTCGATACGATGAGGCCGGAGCTGGAGGAGCACGCAAAATCGACGGCAGTCGACAGCGAGGCGAACAATGCAGAATTCGTGGCCAATTCGGACGAACTCCTGGATGAACGCTTCGAGACATCCGCGGACAGTGATCCTGCCAGTGCGATCTGAGACGTGTACGGAGAAACGGGTCAGCGAGAGTACTTTTCGATGAACTCAATGATTGGGGTACTGTCGTCCAGACCATGGACGTGACCGATTTCTGGCTTGCCGATCAGAACAATCTCGCCGCCCAGCGCTTTGTAACGATCAGCAATGACTCTGGTGTTTTCATCCCACGGCACGACTTCATCGGCATCGCCGTAAACGTGCAGCAACGGAACCTTTGCGTCGGCCAGTGGCTTGAGTGAGTCAATGGGATTCAACAGGACCTTGAACAGCTCCTCTTCGGTCTTTACGTTGTAGGCTTCCAGCAATCGAGTGACCTCGGCCGAGCTTCCAACGCCATGGCCCTTGCCCATAGGCCAACTTTTTGCGTCGCAGACTGGAGCGTCCCCGTAAATGCACGAGACTTTCTCGGGATTTCGGGCAGCCCAATTGTAGCAATACAGGCCACCACGGCTCGTTCCAACCAGTGCGGCTTTTGGACCAAGCCCGTGCTTCTTCGTCAGTTCATCATAAACCTTGTTCCAGTGAGCGACAGCGGTTGGGCTGCCGAACTGATTAGAGATCTGGGTGTAGACGATGTGAAATCCCTTGCCCAGCAGCGCGATGTCGGGAGCGGGTTTGTGACCGAAGAATTCTCCGTGCCAGACCCATGGCTTACCGTCGGCTGCCTGTTTCGGAGCTACAACCAGAACTGGCCGGCTGTTGATTTCAAAGTCGTACCGGATATAGCCATTCCAGTCGCTCTTCTTCCCGGGGAATGGTTCGTCTGCAGCCACGGAGAACGCTGGTTGAAATGCAAACAAAAGGGCCGACACAAGCAACAGAATACAACGCATCTCGGTAGATCTCCGAATAGGCACCAGACAAGGCCATTTATCAGCCGCAGGGCGATAGCCCCGGTTATGTTTGTAGTGATTTAAAATCGAAAACCGGTGTCACCGGCCTATTGATTTAATCCCCCCTGAGCCTGCCTCAGGGGCCCGCGGGCTTTTGCACCACTGAAAGTCATCCGTTCTTTGCTGGTGCAGAAGCCGTTAAACCCCCGATGCAGGGTCGGGGGCGGTTAAATCAACACGCCACTAGTGATTTGTCAAGCTTTAACTTGGGGGTAGTGGACCTTGCTAAAGGTCCTGCTGTGTTGGGATCTTTAGCAAGATCCACTACCTCCACCCCTGTTCTTTATCTTGACTAAGCACTAGCGCGTTCCGGCTGATTGAGTCAACACTCTGTGAAGCCCGTCGGACAAGAACGTCCTATCGACAACTATGACTGCGACAACTCCCTACCGAGGCGCACGCCAGAGAGCTTTGCTGTCAGAGATCAGGCGATCCGCCGCAGCTGGTCCCCAGGTTCCGGCCGGATAAAACTCCGGAGCAGACGAGCTGCCTTCCCAGGCTTCCAGGATCGGCGTCACAAATCTCCAGGCCGCTTCCAGTTCATCACTGCGAGTAAACAACGTCGAATCGCCGCGCATCACATCCAGCAGCAACCGCTCATATGCTTCTGGCAGCTGAGCATCGAAGTGTTCGTCGTAAGCGAAATCCATCGACACCGGCTGAACCTGATAGTTCATCCCGGGACGCTTGGTAGAGAATCTCAGTGAGATGGCTTCCTGAGGCTGAATGCGAAGAATCAATTGATTGGGGCGAGTTTCCACGAGATCACAAAGATCACCATCACACTCGACCGTGGAGAACAAATTCAGCGGTGGATTCTTAAACTGAATCGCCACTTCTGTCAGCTGTTTCGGCAGACGCTTACCCGTTCGCAGATAAAAAGGAACACCCGCCCAGCGCCAGTTGTCGAGAGCGACTCGCATTGCCACGTACGTTTCACGATTCGACGTCGGGTTGACTCGCTGTTCTTCCCGATAGGCCAATGCCGGCTGCCGATTCACAAGGCCAGCCGAGTATTGGCCACGAACAGCCCAGTTGCCAATAGGACCGCTCGTTCCCGGCCGCAGCGCCTGTAGCACCTTCATCTTTTCATCGCGAATTTCACGAGCCTGAAACAGCGACGGCGGATCCATTGCAATTAGACACAACAATTGCAGGACGTGATTCTGCAACACATCGCGCATCGCACCGGATGTGTCGTAATAACCGCCCCGAGCACCCTCCATGCCCTGCGACTCGGCCACCGTGATCTGAATATGCTCGACGTGATTTCGATTCAACAACGGCTCAAAGATCGCATTACCGAAGCGGAATAAGAGGATATTCTGAACCGTCTCTTTGCCCAGATAATGGTCGATACGATAGATCTGGCTTTCCTGCAGACGGCGAGCCAGCTGAATTGTCAACTCCTGAGCCGACTTCAAGTCTCGCCCAAACGGCTTCTCCACGACAACTCGCAGTCGCGAATCTTCTTCGCGAGGAGGAATCATGCCGGCTTCGTGCAGACCTTCGACGGCTGGTGCAAACAGATCCGGAGTCGTCGCGAGATAAACCACCCGCGTCGACTTTCCACTTCCGCCCAGTGACGCTTCAATCTCCGACGTAGACTTATGCAGTCCCGTATACTCCGCGCTGTTGCTGATATCGAGTTGCTGATAAAAGAGTTGCTTCGCAAAAACCTCCCAGGCGGCATCGTCAAATTTCTCTGCACCAATGCGAGCGCGGACAGTTTCTTTAATCTCGGCGCGAAACTCATCGTGACTCTTGGGCCGACGAGCGACACCGATCACGGGGCATTTTTCTGACAGGTACTGCTGTTGCGACAAACGAAACAGAGCCGGGATCAGTTTGCGAGACGTCAGATCTCCGGACGCACCAAAGATCAAAATCGTCGTATCATTTACAGTCGCCATGAAACAAACCCCTCTCGATTCCGTCAATTAATCCTGAATCCGTTCCGATCGTCGTTTGCGACGCGACGGCTTTTGCTCAATCAGGAGCACACAATTCGCTTCAGCAGTTCCGGAGTAACCTGTCGAAGATCGTCCATTACTCGATCATGTGCGCGATTCAGGTCATCCCATTTGTGACCACGTGAAACAATCCCAAGGCATTTTGCGCCAGCTGCCAGCGCGGCCTCAATGCCAGGTGGGGCATCTTCCAGAACAATACAGCGGGAAGGATCGAGTCCCATCCCCTGTGCTCCCTTGAGAAACACGTCCGGGTGAGGCTTTCCCTTCACGACATCCCGACCGGTGATGACCGTGCGAATGATGTCCCTGGCTTCGAGCTTCTCGATGGCCAGTTCGACGTTTCTCGGAGGACCGCTGGAACCAATCGCCATCGGGATATTCAGGGCATGGAGAGCTTTGATGAGTTCTCTGGCCCCGGGCATGTGAGGAAAATCAATTGCCACGAGTTCTCGATAGAGGATTTCTTTTTCCTCATCAAACGCAGCAATCTCCGCATCGCTGGGAGGATTCGGCCAGGTGTCACGAATGACTTCACGGCTGGTGCGACCAAACCCGGCCGCAAACTGAGCTTCCGTGCATTCCCGCCCATGACGCTGACAGCAAATCTGCCACGTTTTCAAATGGGCTCCGTATGAGTCGATTAGAACGCCATCGACGTCAAAAATTACGCCAAATTCTGGCTGCGGCATGAGTCCAACACAGTTTCTTGCAGAGAAAACAAGTACATTCAAACTGTGCGAAGTCTAATGACTTCAAACGACACGTCCAGGGCATGTGGACCGCCGGTCGTCGTGGGTTCAGTTGCGGATTTCAGCAGGTCCTTGCCAGGTCCGGCAGACACGACCTACTGGGACAATTGTTCGCGACTACACCCGCTGCCCCTGGATTTGTAAATCACAAGACGAGGATAGCGAGGATGCTCAGGCCAGCAGGTCCGCGATTTCTTTTCCACCGTCAACGATCTTGAGTGGCCGTCCCTGAGGGCTCATGTTCTCATGGTCGGCATTGACTCCCAATGCTTTGCAGACGGTTCGCATCAGGTCGGGCACTGTGACAGGATTCTCGGCGATCTCATTGCCGTCTTTTGTTGTTGATCCGTAAACCTGCCCACCACGAATTCCGCCGCCAGCCATCATCATGCTGAATGCTTTCGGAAAATGATCGCGGCCTTCGCGAGGATTGATCTTTGGCGTGCGTCCGAATTCGCCCATCCAGACCACAACCGTCTTCTCCAGGAGACCTCGATCCTTCAAGTCTTTCAGAAGTGTGGCTGTGGCGGGATCGACTTCGGAAGCGTTCTTCGCACAGTCTTCGAAGTTGTTCTGATGAGTATCCCAGTTACCGGATCGCACCTCGATAAACGAGACGCCGCGTTCGACAAGTCGACGCGCCAGCAGGCAACCTCGACCAAAGCTCGAATCTCCATACTGACTCTGCAGCGACTGAGGTTCCCCGGAGATGTCAAACGTATCGATTTCCGGAGTCAGCACCAGCCGGGATGTTTTGCCATAAAGCGAATCGTGAGTCGCGGCCAGCTGAGCTGAACCATGTTCTGCAAACTGGCCGGTCAGCTTCGACATCAACTGAGTGCGGCGATCAAATCGTTCTCGTGAAACCGGTAGTGCGACGTTTTCAGGGAGCTGACCCGGACGAGCCACCACGAACGGCTCGTAATCCATCCCCAGAAAGCCAGCGCCCTGAGTTGCCCCGACTGACACGAACGACGGCAGCTCCGAGGAGACATCGCCGAGTTGCTGAGCGATGTTCGAGCCGAACGATGGATGCTTCACGCTGCCGGAAGGAACATACCCGGTATGAACCTGATAGGTCGCGCGAGGGTGGCTGCCTTCTTTGTTGGTCATGGAGCGGATGATCGCGATGTCCTTCATTTGCTTCGCGACCAGCGGAAAATTGTCGGCGATTCGAATGCCCGAAACAGCCGTTTCAATCGCTTCGGTCGGGCCGCCGTTCTCATGGCCGGCTTTGGGATCGAGCGTTTCAAACTGGCTGGGGCCGCCCTGCATCCAAAGCAGAATCATCGACTTGCCCTGCTTCTGCAGCTCACGCGATTGTTCTGCCATCAGGTTTCGCAGCCCGAATGCTCCGGACATGGCGGCAGCGGCCGAAGCGGTTTGCAGGAACCGACGACGCAGAAATCGCCCACCAGCTGACACGATCGAGTCGACAGGGAATGAGTTCATAACTTACCTCTTCAAAAAGGGTTCGTTTGCGTTTCGGGTTTGGTTTATGCAAAATCGACCGGAGAGGATCGGGGTGAATCTTCACCCTCGAGCCTGTTCGTTTGCAGATGTTTACCGCCCAGCCGGCACAGAAGCCGGCGCCTCCGGCTGGGCGGTAAACAATTCAATCGACAGCCCGTGAATTTCTCAGGCTCAGTGGGTAAGCTGTGTTCTGTCATTCGCATTAAAAACGAAAAAAGGGTGCGAAAGGGACGGGACTGAACGACCTTTGCCACCGAAGCCTGCAAACACGGCAGCTTGGGTTCGTTCAGCCCCGTCCCATTCGCACCCTGAATCACCCAGCCCAGACGGGTTGGCGGATCGTGAGCAAAGACAAGTTGGCTGCCAAACACCGGGAAAGCTGCAAGGTGTCGCAGAATTCTGAAATAATTTTCTGAGACCTATCGACGCGTAAAAAACTCAGGGGAATTCAACAAAGCCCACAGCAGGTCTTCCAAACCTTCTCGCAGGTTTGAACTGGTTTTCAGATGTTCCATGGCGATTTTCAGTTCGCCCTCAGTCGGCTCCCGCCCGAGTGATGAAAGGTACAGTTCGGCGACGATATCTTCCTCCGCCAAAACGGTGGTGGAAATTCTGGTAATGAGGTTCGCATTATCTGGCGTCGCGATCACTCGGGACAGCAGCGACGAATTCATCATAAACAGCGCTTCCGGAATAGAACCGGTCAGCTCATCTCGCGGTGTCGACGGATCGAACCCAAAAATCCAGGCGAACTCTTCTCGCCCCGCATCCATTCGCTGCATCTCATAAGGAGATCGTCGCCCTTCAGACGGTCGCAACGGCAGCCCGGTCACTCCCAGTGTCTGACACAGGGCAGTGTAGAGCTGATCGGACCGCAGGCGAATCGGTTCGCACTTCGCAAATCCCTCAGCCGTATTGTTCGGAGCTCGTTGATACATTCGAGTCGACGCAATGGTGCGAATCAGCCACTTCAGGTCATAGTTGTTGGCGATAAATCCATCGCTGAGCAGCTTCAGAGTTTCCTCGTTCACGCATTCACGATCCGGGCCAATATCATCAATCGGTGCATAGAACGCCGTTGCCGTCATCTCGAACCAAATCCGATTGATGATCGCTCGAGCAAACCACGGATTTTCTTTGCTGGTGATCATGTCTGAAACCAATTCGCGACGATCTGCATCGGACAGTCCTGATGGTATGTCTTTCGTCGACAGGAAGAACCCCGGATCGATCCGAGTCCCTTCTGAACCCGGATCCGCGAGGTCGGGCATAAAGTGTTCGATCGATCCCTGGCCTGGTCTTTCGGGAGGCTGGGCGGTCATGATTTCTTCGATCGAGAACTTCCCGTCACCGTTCTTGTCGATCACGTCTCTGGCCGGCCCTGAAAACAATCGAGCCAATGGAGTGTTCTTTGATTCCTGCTCCGAAATCACCTTATCGCCATTGCGATCAGCACGAGTCAGCAAAAACTGTGAGGCCGCCGGATTGCGATTACGACTGGTGTTCAACGAAGTGATCTCATAGTCGAACATGTTGTCGGAACCTCGTTCACGCTGAACGCTGACACGGGGAAAAAACGCTGTGAACTCATGGAACTGATTGCGTTTCCAGCTGTCCCACGGATGGTCATGACAATTCGCACATTGAATCTGAACTCCCAGAAATAACCGGGAGGCTTCAGCGGCGACTTCTTCCGCAACGCCTTCATGAGCAAAGATCAGCGCGGTAGCGCCGTTGTTGTTGACCGGGCCACTGGCCGTCAGCAGAGAAGTTGTGATTTCGTCCCAGCCGTTATTCTCATTCAGCTGTTCCGTCATCCAGTCACCAAATGCCGGACGTACGATACCAGCCCGCATATTGGTGGCTCGACGGAAGATGGCATCCCGCCAGTAACGTGACCAGTTCTCGCCGTACTCCTGTGACTTCAGCAGGTCATCTACCACATCCGTGCGGCGTGACTCGGAAGGGTTAAGCCCAAAAGCGGTGATCTCGCCGGGAGTTGCCGGGCGTCCAACGATGTCGAACATGACTCGACGCAGATATGTGGAATCATCCGCCAGCGGAGCTGCAGAATCGACTGATTCTCCAAATAGGCTGCGATCGATTGCGGCGGCAACGGAAGCGGAATCTTTCGGTTCAGCCGCCACGACAAACGAAGTGAGAAAGGCAGTGGTAAGGCCCGCAACAATCCTCGCAGCACTGATTCGAAAAGACATCATTTGACTCCGAAATGCAGATTTGAAAACAGATTCAAATGGAGGCTATGTCAGGCTGCCCGGTGTTGATCTAGTGCCTTGTCAAGATTTGAATTTCGGGTAGTGGACCTTGCCAAAGGTCCTGCAGCCAAGGGATCTTTAGCAAGATCCACTACCAGCAACCCCAATTCTTTATCTTGACGGAGCACCTGGTGACATCCAGCGGGCTTCTGTTTACCGCCCAGCCGAAGGCGCCGGCTTTTGCGCTGGCCGGCGCCTTCGGCTGGGCGGTAAACGACTATTTCAACAGCCTCTTGCTCGGAAGCCATCAGCGACTCTGAGCATTCAACCATGGTCGGACGTGCGAAGAGTCGCTGATTTCTGAAAATTTCCTCAACAGACTGGCCAGAAGGATCCAGATGATCCCGATTTCGCGGCCAATCTCAGAAGATCGGCCCCGGCATCCAAGGGCAGAATTCTTCGTCGCCGATGCCCTGTTGTTCACTAAGCGTTTTCTGGCCGCTGGCGGTGGCGATAATGCTTTCGAAGATCTCGCGACCTACCGACTCCACGCTGGCTCCCTCAAGGATTGACCCCGCGTTGATATCCATGTCGTCGCGCATTCGGTTGTACATCACGGAGTTCGTCGCCACCTTAATCGTCGGAGCCGGTTTGCATCCGAAGCAACTGCCGCGACCCGTGGTAAAGACGACGACCTGGCATCCGCCGGCCACGAGTCCTGTCACGGAGATCGGGTCATAGCCCGGCGTATCCATAAACGTGAAGCCTCGTTCTGTAATCGGTTCGGCAAACTGGTAGACCGCCTGCAAAGGAGCGGTCCCGCCTTTGGCCACCGCGCCAAGTGATTTCTCGATGATGGTTGTCAGCCCGCCCTGCTTGTTGCCGTACGACGGATTGTTGTCGATGGAGGCGTTGTTCTTGCGAGCGTACTCTTCCCACCAATGAATTCGCTCCAGCAGCTTGTCGGCAACCTGACGATTCACAGAACGTCGCAACAGCAACTGTTCGGCTCCGTAAACTTCCGGTGTCTCCGCGAGAACAGACCCGCCGCCATGTGCAACGAGCAGATCGCTGGCAACTCCCAACGCTGGATTCGCGGTAATACCGCTGGCCCCGTCACTGCCACCACATTGCAGACCAAGTATCAGTTCCGACAGCGGGATCGGTTCGCGTTTCACCGCGTTGGCGTTGGCCAGGAGTTCTCGAAGAACACCAACAGCGCGGTCAACGGTTTTGCGGACACCACCAACTTCCTGGATGTTGAGCACCATCGGCAAGGAATCATCCGGTTCGCGGCGTTTGGAACCACTAAGCTGTACCAGCCCCTGAGTTTCCTGAAGGTGGCCAGCCTGAGCCGTCTCACAACCCAGCCCAAGTACCAGGCAGGCGGCAATATTCGGATGCCGCGCGAAGCCGGCGAGTGTTCTGTTCAGCAAGTGATGATCGTCACCGTTGTAGGCGAACGCACATCCGCTCTTATGAACAATCGGGATGACTCCATCGATGTTGGGATAGTTACTCAGATCGGACTTCGCGAGTTCCTGAGCAACATAGCGTGCGGTCGTGGCGGAACAATTCACGGTGCTGATTACGGCGATATAGTTGCGAGTTCCCGCACGGCCGTCTTTGCGACGATAACCCATGAACGTGCGTGGCTCGGCAGGTTTTGGTGGCGGCACGATCTCGGTGCAGAATTCGTAGCCGGCCTGCTCACGCTCGATACTGACGTTCTGAACGTGAATCCACTGACCGACCGCAATCGGGGTGATTGCCGAGCCGATCGGCTGGCCGAATTTCCGAATCGTTTGCCCCTTGGCAATCTCCTGAATCGCGACCTTGTGATTCGCAGGAATGGCTTCAGCGATCGTGATGGCCTGGCCATCGAGAGTCACGGTCTCCCCGGCCTTCACAGCGCGGCGAGTGACAGCAAGGTTGTCGGACGGATGCAGACGAAGCAGAGGTTCCAGATTTGCCACGAGAATTGAGCCTGAGTCTGAGGGATGTTAAGCACTAGTGATACGGCGATTGGCCCGAACTGAGCGTAGACGCATTCTGATCGGAAGCTGTTTTTTTGTCACGTTGAGTCCATTGACTGGGCAACAGGCAACAAATAGTCGCCAAAACATGACTTACGGACCGAAAAACTCAGACAAATCGCTGCGTGTCCCGGATCTGATTGATCGACTTGTGGTAGGGAAGTAGACTGTCACAGGCGAGTAACCGGTTTGCCTGAGCGGTCCGGCGTCCAAAAATCTGGAGATTGAGATGTCGTCTGAACCTGTGGCTTTGACCTTGCTGAATCGTGTGCAGGCTCGCCTGCGAACCGTCAGCTTTGCTCGATCTCTGCATCGCTGGACGCTGGGTGGACTCATTGTGGCCTGTGTCGCTGTTCTCACCGTACGACTGGCCGGGTTGCTTCCTCCCGAACGTCAGCGGCCTGAGTGGTTACTGGTTTTCCCGGCGACTGCGGCTCTGGCGGCATGGTTGTTTCATCGACGAGTCGAACGGACTGCGGCGGCTCGCGCAGTCGATCAACACGCAAAAACGAACGACCTGTTCCTGACACTGGCGACGCTGTCTTCTTCGGCTGGTGAATATCAGCCTCTGGTGGAACACTCCGCAGCTGCCGCGGCGACTCGAATCGTGCCCGCAGAAGTTGTTCCATTCAAAGTGGAACGACCGGTTGGAATTCAGGCGTGTGTTCTCTGTGTACTGGCATTGCTGGTCTGGCTGATTCCGACACTGGATCCATTTGGAAAGGTCGAAGCCGCCACGAAGGTTCAAAAGCAGAAGAAAGAAATCGAAGTCATTCGCAAAGTCATCAAGACACGCGAAGAAGAATTGAAGTCCGTCGTTCAGGTTGCGGAAGAAAGAGAATCGAAGATCTCCGACAAGATGCAGGAGCTGATGGGGGCTTTGCGGAAAATGAAGCCAGCCGAGAAGAAACCGAACTCGCAGGTGCTGCAAACGAATCGACAAAACCTGAACGAACTCTGGAAGAACGTCTCCAACGAAGAACTGCGTGAGATGCTTAGCCAGTCCATCTCCGATCAGCAGTTCGGCGGCTCACGTGCTCAGAAGATGAATGAATGGCTGAAGCAACTGCAGGATGGCAATGCTGAGCAACTGCAGCAGCAACTGGATCAGGCTCAGGAAACCATGCAGTCGATGCTGGAAGCCAAAACTCCTGAAGAACGCCAGAAGCTGGCGTCTCAGCTTCGCAAGCAATTGCAGGATCTGAAGAAGTTTTCGTCAGAGAAAGCAGGCTCCAAGGATCTTGAGAACGCTCTCAGCCAGGCGTTGAAGTCCCTGGAAGCTGTCGCCGGACAGAAGAAAAAAGGTGAAGGCGAAGGCAGCGAGAGCGAGCAGGGTGAAGATGAGATGTCTCAGGAAGCTCAGGAGGCTTTGAAGGAATCACTCGAACTGTCAAAGAAGGAACTTCAGGAGATTGCTCGTTCTGCAAAGGACATGAAGCAACTTGAAGAAGCGTTGAAGACGCTGCAGCAGGCTGAAAAGCTGAACAAAGATGGGCAATTGGACGGTGAACAGTGCGAAAACTGCAATTCGCTTTCGGACTATGCTGAGATGTACAAGCAGATGATGCAGGGCCGCGGCACTGACGGACAGGCTGAACGAGATACTCCTGGTGCGATTCAGGATGAAGATGACAGCGATCCGGAAGGCTATAAAGATGAAAAGTCAAAGACGCAGATTCAGGCCGGCAAAGTCCTGCTGAGCATCAAAACCAAAGAAGCGGCGACAGAAAAAGACTTCGATCCGGAAGAGCTGAAGAAGTACGAAAGCACGGTTACGGAAATCAAAGCTGGCGTCCAGGCTGCGATCGAGAACGAACAGATCCCTCCAGGCTACGTCGACGGCATCAAGAACTACTTCGATAATCTGGAAACCCCGGCGAAGCCAGCAGAACAGAAGTAGTCCAAACACAAGCCTGAGGCGCTAGTGCTCTGTCAAGATAGAAAACGGGGTTGGAGGTAGTGGATCTTGCTAAAGATCCCAACACAGCAGGACCTTTAGCAAGGTTCACTACCCCCGAATTAAAGCGTGACAAAGCACTGGCCGATTTCCCAGGAACCCTTGCGAAATGTTTGGTCACGACTTAGGTACGCCGGACCCCGCAGTTCGGAAGCACTCCTGACGGTGCACTTACAACTTCCGCAAAATTGATCGGCTAGCGCCTCAGGCTCAGATTGGACTGACGATTCGTTCAGAACAATTCTGAAATCACGCTGCCTTCAGCCAGCAAATCGTAAGGTCGGTTCTCCGCATCAACTGCCTGTAGATCAGCAATGCCCATGGCGTGGTAGACAGTCTTCGTGATGTCCGCCGGAGTCAGAGGCTTGTCGGACGGATACTCGCCGTACCGATCACTGGAACCATACGTCTGGCCGCCTCGCAATCCACCGCCGGCCATGATATCCGTCAGGCAATGCGTCCAATGATCCCGGCCAGCGCCGGTGACACCGCCGGAGCGAGGATCTCCGATCTTTGGCTTACGCCCCATCTCACTGGTGACAAGAAGTAAAGTCTCATCCAGCATGCCTCGATCCGCCAGGTCTTCAACCAGTGCCGAGAAGCCTCGATCAAACTGCGGCAGCAAGTCATCCTTCAGGCAACCGAAGTTATTTCCGTGAGTATCCCAGCCGCCGCCACTGGCGCACTTGCGAGCTTCAGCGGCCTTCTCATCGCCCTTCCAGAAGACCGTGACAAACGGCACTCCCGCCTCGACAAGACGACGAGCCAACAGCAGGCTCGTGCCGTTGATGCCTTCCCCATAACGCTGCCGAACGGCGACAGGCTCTGTGGAGAGATCGAATGCCTCGGTGGTTCCCGATGCCATCAGCAGCGACATGGCGCGTTCCTGCTGGCGAGTCCATTTCTGAACTCCGGCATATTCATCGAATTCGCGATGAGCCGCATCAATCTGTTTCAGCAGAGAGCCGCGATGATTGAGTCGCCGCTGGGACACATCGCCATCCAGAACCAAAGCTGGCGCGTGGAACTTCAGAGGATTCTCTCGGGAGCCGTCGATATAGAGCGGGTCATGTTCGATGCCAAGGCGAGCAGAAAACTGGCCGGGGCGAGTATACGCCGGAGCGCCTTCCATGTGCGGCAGAGTGATCGCATTCGTCAGCTGGGGATGCGGCGGTCGTTTGGCCGCCACAACCGTGCCCATGTAAGGCCAGTCCGAAGGATAAGGAGTGCGACTATTCCCCAGTGAAAGGAATGTCGGATCAGGAACATGTCCGGTCAGGTTGTAGTAATACCCAGCATGATGATCGTTGGTGCTGACCGATCCGCCGATGGAATTGATGACTGACAGATGATGAGCCTGGCGAGCCAGCATCGGCAGATGTTCGCTCAGAACCACACCCGGAGCTGATGTTGCGATCGGCTGAAATGGTCCTCGATACTCCAGCGGAGCAGTCGGCTTCATATCCCACATATCAAGATGAGAAGCGCCGCCGCTGAGGAAAAACAGAATCGTGGACTTTGCGGTTCCGGGTGAACTGGCGACCCCGGCGGTGTCTCGAGCCTGAGCGGGGCGACCGAACTTGAGTCCGGCAAATCCGACCCCGGACGCGACGAGAAACGATCGGCGAGGAATATCGTGAGGATTTTGCAGGCTCATGGGATGAGGATCCCGGGGAAGGAGAATTGTAGCCAATGCTCAAATGGGGTTTGCGTTCGCCACAGGTGGGAGGCCGAAGCCGGAAACAGCGAACGCAAAGGATGATGAAGTATTGTGCCTTCAGTATATCGTCAATTCCAGCGCCGGCGCAAGTGTGGATTGGGTGTGATCGCAGAATTTGGCAGGTCCTACAAGCCCGGGCAGGGCTTCACGGCTTGCCGGGACTTGTATGCTTTCGAATCAGGCCCGGAGGGTTGAAATATCCTCTGCCGGGGCATCACGGCATGTCGATTTAATCGCCCCCGCCCCTGCGGCGGGGGTTTAAAGGCTTTTGCACCAGCAAAGATCAGGTGATTTTCTCGGCGCAAGAGCCCGCCGACCCCCGGGGCTGAATGAGGGCCGAGGGAAATCTGCTCGGAGAATTATCGCTCGTTGACTCAGTTTGGATCGCCCCGGTTGGTCCCCTTTGTCCGAACTCTGGATTCCGTATTGTGTCTCGCTCGCATGCAAAGTGAAGAACGCAATGCCCGGCTGGACCTTTACGACACGCTCGACTTAGATGGTCTTCTCAGGTTGGAACCAGAATCACCGCGCGATGTTGACCTGCTGGTGTCGATCGGTCGACACTACGCAGGGAGACGGCAATTCGATCAATGCCATGCTTATTACTCGAAGGCACTCGCAATCGACCCCAACGATGGCTGGACCCACCTCTTCATGGGCAATTTGTGCTTCGGGCTTTCGTGCTACGACAATGCCATTTCTCATTTCCAACACGCAATTGAGTTGCTTCCTGGCGTCGCTTGTCCGCATTGGTGCCTTGCCGATGTTTATGACAAACAAGGATACTGGTCACGAACAGAGAAACAGTATCGACGCGCGGTCGAAACAAATCCAGGTGATAGCACATCAAAACAGAAGCTCGAAGCGTGGCTTGCTGAACGTCGATCATAACACAAGATATCGAGGGATCGTCTCCTCGGAACGAAAAGGCGCAGGGGCCGAAAGGGCAGGGGCCATCCAGAGTTTCGTGAACGGTCTACGGACTTTGTTCTGAAAATGTGAGCTGCGCGCGGTGCACCTTGTGATTCGCTGCGGAGCAGCGGCGTGTCGATAGCCTGTGGCTTCAGCCACAGGTCTCGGATCCCGAACCAACGCAAGCTGCGACGCAGCGACGTGCATTCAATGTGACAAATTGTAGTTTCATCATCGACTCGTAGTTACGCCGCTCCTCCGGAGCTCAGGTTCTTGTGTTCTCGCAGACCTCGGGCTGAAGCCCGAGGCTATCATTTCGCGGCCGCAGCCTAAACGTATGTAGATCCTCTCTGGGAGAAACGCCGGGGCCATCCAGAGCTACCTGACACATGAGTCAACACGATACCGCTTTCGTTCCTCCGCGACAGCACCTTTATTCTGTCTGTGAGAGTGCTCCGAAAATGGCCGTCGTGAACTCGCCGGGATTTACGTTCTCAGAATTAGACATCACGACTACGGCGCTACGTTGGATTGGGTACAACACCATTCTGGTTTTAGCTTTCTCCTGCGAGCCGTCGTGAGCCAAACGCAGTTTTGGCCCCGCGCCATCGACAAAGAATCCCAATCCGAGCGGTGTTGGCTTTCCGTCGCTGGTGGACTGGACAGTGCTGACTAAACTCCAGGTTTCCTTCTTGAGTAACTTTCCGTTGACGATCGCAGCGGCATAGTTCGCAAGATCTCCGACTGTGGAAATGTATCCGCCACCACCGAGTTTCCAGCTGACATCCGTATCTGTCGAAGGCATCGGCGAACGGTCCGTGAGCTTATAGCCAACGGCCCGATTGTCGATTTTTATCCATTGATAATCTGGTTGTAGTGAATCCAACTTTAGAGGCTGGATGATTCGTTCTGAAACCTGATCCGTGAAACGCTTTTGCCCCGCGCGTTCCACGACCGCGGACAGCAGGATGTACGCATGAGTTGAGTAGGAGTACTTCTCGCGAGGTTTAAACAGCAATGGAGAATCTTTAAACGTATCGAGCGCGATGATGACACTTTCGAACGGATGAGGCGAGTCATAAGACCGTTGCGTCCGCACAACTGGCCCGTTGGAATAGTGTACGATGCCGCTTTGATGACATAGCAAATCCCGAACGGTGATTGGCGTCCCCGTGTCAGGGAACTCAGGTACCAGTGTTCGAATATCAGCGTTGAGGTCCAGTTCCCCTTTCTCAACGAGCTGCATCGCGGCAATCGCGGTGAGTGTTTTTGAGATGGACGCCCAGCGAAACATGGTCTTCATTGACGCCGGGATCTGATTCTCCCGATCTGCAAAGCCATATCCCTTGACGTACACGACCTTGCCGTCCCGGATGATCCCTACAGCAAGGTCCACCGCCTTCTGTCGATCCATTTGCTGACCAACTGCCTGATCAACAACCTTCTTTTGTCGAGCCGACAGATTCGCCTGTGCTGAAACGTTCTCGGCATGAAAAACAAGCAGGGTAAACAGACAGAGAAACCATCGAGTCGCCATTTACGGACTCCATCAAGAGGATAAAGCGGTAGTAACGATGAAGACAAAAGAGGGGGCGCAGAAAGCCGCCGCGTCGACCTCGACTAGCTCGTCAGTGTGT
>JBILXT010000508.1:0-4748 GCA_044378235.1 Planctomycetaceae bacterium | reverse complement strand
CAGCCAAAACAGAACGAGCTATGTTCTGATCGGCGTTGTCACCTCACACGGCCGCCTCACACGCGATCGGAGCCGGCTTTTCCACACAGTGCTCGTCGAGGGCATAATTGTTGAACTGTACCATGTAGTGTTGCTGGAACCGTCAACCCCGTTCGACGGATCAAAGGCGCGGCCGCCTGAAATCTGAAAGAGTGACACGTTGCGGACTCCGAAACTCTAAAGCTGATCTAAAAGTCCATCGCTACGCAGAGCCTCTTTGTTCCCGGCGGCATTTCCGGTGAACGATGAAGAGCCCTGTCGCTGTGAGTGGGATGCTTGTGGCCTTTCAGAAACACGAGGTCGTAGAGCGATGTCGAATGAATTGCCGCATCGTCGATGAATCGATACTCCGTGGCCGGGCCAAGGTATGTTGTTACGAGCCGCATATTGACGTTATCGATATGAAACTTCGGACAGGATCGAGTATTAACGATTTCAATCCGCAGTCGGAGTGTTTGCTGCCGGAACTGCACCAGAAAACTCTGCGCGAGCTCGATGATGTCACGTTTCAGGACCTCACATGCAACACCAACTTCGGCGAGGCCACAGGTCACGTGTTCATCGATCGTTCGTCGCGTGGTCGACGCGCGATATTCATGAACGCTTCCGGAGCTGATCTCGACCGTGTCCACCGCCAGCGCAGGCCGTTCCACCACAAGGATGTCATCCCACCCCGCCTCGAATGCCGCTAGGACCTGCTCAGGCCAGGCAGTAACTGCGGGGTAAATTGTTCTCAGTACGACCATTCGCTTTCCTCTGCTTTTATTTCTGCAACGGTCTTGGCGTCGCGATCCTGCACTACTCATCGTCGGCCCAAGGGAACCCCGAAATCATCGCCTGCCGCTACTCATGATCTGTTCTCCACGCCGCCTTGTAGATTTTCTTCTGTGCATCGACCGGCGTTGTGTCCCAGTCGAGTTCGTACGAGCGAGCTTCGAGGCGAAAGCAGGTGAAGAAGTCGAGCAATACACAACCTTTTTCGCCGGCTTCCACGATGTGGATGTTGTCGCGATCCTGAGTCAGCGCGGAGGACCTCTTTCGAGAAAGCCGCTGATCCTTTGTCTCTCGAATCAGAATCTCGTCGCGATGTACTGTTTGCGCATTCAAGCAGAGCCCCGGTTCCAGATCTTCTGCTTCTACCAGCTCAAAATTGCGCACGCGAGCATCGCCTTCAGTCACGATCAGCACTCCGTTGTAGTAACGATGATCATGAAGACTGGAGACCGCGTGCGGTTCCATTCGAACTTGATACATCAGCACCGGCGGAAAACAGACACTCATGTCGATCTCCATGTCCTCACCAACCGAAAAGATTCGCCAGGGTGCCGGCGATCTGACTCGGTCCAGCAGGCGTCCCACAGTGTAAAGGTACGACTCTTCGTTCGGCATCGCTTCCCGCAAAAAGTCCTGAACGTCTTCCTGAACTTTGGAGACCATATCATGAGCTTCCAGGCGATCGACTATCTCAGAAATGGCTTCTTCGTATGCCTTCGAAGTTCTCCTGCTGAGTCCCATCAAAGTCATAGCCATCG
Source organism: Planctomycetaceae bacterium (assembly GCA_044378235.1). Lineage (GTDB taxonomy): Bacteria > Planctomycetota > Planctomycetia > Planctomycetales > Planctomycetaceae > SXXK01. The sequence continues at coordinate 3,177 of JBILXT010000508.1, read as the reverse complement.
ACCAGCCAAGCCACGAACCGGCCCGCAGTTCGCTTCGTCGTTCAACAGTAATCCCTGCTTCCAGATGCTCCTCCCCGCTGATGCTATGACTGGCTTGCATATGGTTATTTCGCTTGCGGCAACGACACAAATTCTGCGGACTTCAGATGCCCGGCCCGTGATGCGCCGGCGATAACAAGCAGTCGGTCAAGATCGCCAATCAGGCGATGATGAATTCGAGAATCGGGCAGCCTTGCAGACTCAGACCAGCTTTTCGACTCTGCATTAAGCCGATAAACCTTCCCGTCCATTCCCGCCAGAACCAGACTGCCACCAACAACGGCGGCGGCTATTCCATTGCCGTTGGCCGGCATCCCGGGAACATCCGGACCTGCACTCCATTGCTGTGCGATCGGATCGAAGACATGAATCTTTGAGGAGATCTCGCCGTCCGGCGTCAATCCGCCGATCAACCAGATTTGATTCTGAAATTCGATCACTTCCAGTGCTCGGACGGGCGTCGGCTGAGTGACAGCCGTCCAGCCCGCCGCTTCGTTCTTCAGATCCAGGACCAATCCATGATCCAGCCATGTCCCTTCTTCGCCGCCATTCAGTGACCATCCGCCAAAGACATAGATGTGTTGACCATGCACTGCCGCGCGGTGAGAAGACCGGGGTTCCGGAAGATCCGGCAACTTGCGCCAGGTCGTGGTGATCGGATCAAAGGCAGAAACTTCAGATAGCGAATGCAGGTCATGAGGTTTACCGGGCTCGTTGGAGGCATGCATACCCCCGATGCGAAATAGCTCCTTCTCGCCGGCGACCAGAGCCAGCCCCTGCGCAGGTCTTTCGATCGGCAAAGATTCCCACGCCCCACCGCGAGTCAGGGAAACACGGAAGAAACCCCTTGCTGTGGTCTCAAACGAATAGACATGCGTCTTTCCGGTATGCCCGCTGTAGACGTAGACATGGTCTCCCAGGCGAGCCGCACCGAAGCTGGCAATCCCCTGCGGGAGTTCGGAAATCATCAGCTCAGACTCCTGCGCAATTAGAACCGGCCCTGGGACCGCAAGGCTAACGAAGGCTGCCAACGAAAGGACTGTTCTGAATATGGGTCTGGTCATTGCGGTTCCTTGATGCAGGGGGCTGCGAAAACACCACAATTTCAAGTACGATGCGCATTTGCAATTCGTTTGCAAAAAGGAGTGAATAACTAAGCCTCAGGCGATGGCCGACCCTCCCTTCTCTTAAGTCTATGCTCGCTCGATCAAGACAGCATTTCCGGAGTGGCTGAACGGTCCTGTCTGTTCGGTCACATCGCCTGATCAGGTGCGGCCACCGGGTTTATTTGGGTGTCAACAAGCTATTGATTTCTTAACATCCCGCTTGTTCTCGTTGACCGCCCAGCCGGAGGCGCCGGCAGGCACCTAAGCCGGCGCCTTCGGCTGGGCGGCAAACGATTTAATCAATCCCGGCGACGAAGGAACGTCTTTTCGTCGGACCAGTTTCTCGGACCTAATTGGCCGCGTCTGCGCATGCAAACCTCGCAAATCGATAAGGATCAAAGGCTGCTGGAAAGTTCAAAAGCCGCTGCTGAATCTGACATGACTCGGCCCAGGCGACCAGCAGTTCGTATTGAGAAGCCTGACTCAATCCGCCCAGCCAGATGGAATCCCCGAGGGCGGGCATCAAGCAAACAACGTTGGCGACATCGCACGGACCAAGACAGCCGCTGATGGTGAGCTGAATCGTGTTGTTGAGTTTCAGCTCCTTCCAGCGCGTTTTTACCAGATCTTTAGGCCAGGCTGGAAATCCACGATCTGTTCGCCCACAACAGCAACCTTCGCAGAAGATGAGTTGACCAAGAACCGTATCTCGACGAGTCACCACAGGCTGGCCGCCTGCAATCGCCTGCTGCAGTTTGACAGTCTGCGCGTTGCACGGCACGGCGTCGGTCGCAGGCTGGTTTGTTGTGGTGATGACTGTCATGGGGGAGTTTCGTACTGGTGCGTCGTTCGATTTTAATCGCCGGCCTGTTTCATCGCTTCGCCACCGGGTTTACCCCGGTGGAATCAGGCTTTTGCACTACTCCGGTTTCATTGCGAGGTGTGAGATGCGTAGTGCAGAAGCCTGTAAACCACTGGGGTAAACCCAGTGGCGAAAGAACGTTCGTTCCTTTGGTTGAAGGCTCGTTCCTAGCCTTGAAATCCGATGCTGGTCACCTTGCCTTCTCGCTCGCCGACAACAAGTCGCTGATCGCACGACGACCAGGCCAGACGAGTGATCATCGAATCAAATCCGCGGAAGAAGTAGGGATCGCCGGATCGGAGCGGCGTCCAGAGCATGACAATTCCATCGGCATCGGCCGACGCGATGTCATCGCCTTTGGACTGGAACGTCAGTTGAGTCAGTCGCGTCGCGTGGGCCTCCAGCATGCGTGGCTCACGGCCTTCCGGACCGGCTCCGGAACAATCCCAGAGAATGATTGAATCACTTCCGCCGGTCGCCAGATAATCACCCGATCGATGCCAGGACATCTCCAGCACCTTGGTTGCAAAGCCTGTCATTTGAGAATCTTTGCCGGTCTTGACGTACCAGATATGAACCGAAGAATCCTGTTCTCCGGTGACCAGATACTTTGCTGTGGGACTCCACGCAACAACCAGACTCGACCCCTTCCATTCATACTGTCGAACACCTTTCCCCGGAATATGCAACGTCACTCCGAAGTACGCCGCCACAGCAATCGCGCTGCCGTCAGGGTTCCAGGCGATGTCGGCAATGGTGCTGGCGTGGTCAGCAGATTCGTAGACCAGTTTCCCTTCCGCCGTAAACAGTCGCAGTGACTTTCCGGCGGCGGAAGCGAGACGCTGGCCGTTCGATTTCCAGGCAACCCGAGTTCCCCAGGAAGCTCCTGATTCCAACTGCATCAGCAATGAACCGTTCGCCGCATTCCAGTGCCGAATGAACCCGTCATGGCCGATCGTTGAGAATTCCGTGGTCCCCGGCCGCCACGACAACGACGTTCCACCGCCCTTGTGCTCGCCGATCTGAACGGCCATTTGATCTGCATGATGGCAAACCCAAACCTGTCCTTCCACTGTGATGATGGCGACGAACTGACCATCAGACGACCATGCCAGGTCCTGCACATAGTCTTCGACTTCAATCTGCCAGTGTTCGATCACCTGGCGGCCA
>JBILXT010000509.1:0-4748 GCA_044378235.1 Planctomycetaceae bacterium | reverse complement strand
AGCGAGTGAACACTTTGCGATTCACTCGCTGGCGCTTCGGGCTTGTATTCTCAACGGTTCTAGTGAACATGGCGCTGTCCAGTTAGTTAATCGATAGGAAAGAAGGCTCGAGTCCGTTTGCGATACCGAAGTTTCGCAAAATCATGAGTCTGTATGCCCTGAGCATCAACGTTGATAATCGTCTCCGCAAACCGCCCGAAGCTGGCTCGAAAATGCGCAGCGGATTTGACGGCGATGTACTTCATCTGCTCACAGTGAATCCCCAGCGTGCGAGCGAACGCCGGGCCGAGTGGCTGTTCTTTGGCGTTCACCACGACGACAGAAACGCCGCCCTGCTTCAACCATGCAGAACGTCCCATGTTTCCAGTCAGCCCGGCATACATCGGACCATCGTAAGTGAAGTCTCCGTTTGACAAGGCCATGACCTGCGCCTCCATTGGCACGGGTGGTCCCTGAATCGGATCAGACTTGCCGCCGACGGCGACCGAAACCGTCTGCCCGACTCCGGCGGCATGAGCAATCTCAACAACCTCAGGATCAACCATGTACAACAGAACGGCATCCTGTAGATCAAGCTCGAGAAACGTGCGGAGGATTTCCGTCGAATCTCCGGGCGAACCGCCACCGGTATTGTCTGCGTGATCAGCCAGCACGATGGGATACTTGCCGATCAACTGTCCCTGCGCGATGGCATCTTTCACAGCCACAGGCTTTGTCGTCCAGCGCTGGCGATGTTCCCAGATCCAGTCGCCAAGTTCGTCGGCGGTCGCTCGAGCAAGTTGCGGATCGCCATTGGCAACCACAATCACGCTGGCTCCCATATCAGGAACGTCGGCCCATGGAAATCCGGTGGCGACTGTGATCGACAAAATCCCCGGTCTCGCTTCCATCGCATGGACTCGTTCCATGAGTTCGCTCATGGGCCAGTTCGCCGTCACCTGGCATATTACGTTCCAGAAGAGCGGCAACTGTCGGAGTGCCATGACGGGATGAATTTCGCCGCGCAAGATCCCGACGATGATGTCGGCGGCTTCAAGTCCTCGCTCCGCCATATCAACGTGTGGATAGGTGTCGAAACCGACAATGGCGTCGGCACCGTCGACGCGCAGCTGTGAATGATTCCCATGGAGATCCTGAGTCACCACAATCGGTCGATTTGGGCCAAGATAGTTTCGCACCGCGGCGATAAAGTCACCATCGCCGTCATCGATTCCTTCAACAACCATCGCACCGTGAAGATCGAGCAGCACGCCATCCACCGGTCCGCCTGTTTGCTCAGCGGTTTGCAGTCTCTGCAGAAACTCCTGTTTGAGCTGTTCATAATCCTGCCGGACGATCAGACCACTGGGATAGGCAAAAGCCCAAAGCAGCGGCACGAGTTCGTAATCGTGCTTTCTGGCTCCGTCGATGAAACCGCCGGCACAGATATTCGAGCCTGTAAATCGATCGATCACGGCCTGACCGCGAAACAGCCCAAAGCCTGTTTCAAAATCTTTCAGTGTTGTGGGTGTTTTGACAAACGTACTGGTCTCATGTGAAATCCCCCCAATCGCAATTCGCATGATTTACCTCTTGTCGCCTGGTTGAGCATCTGCCATGCATTGAACTATTCATTCGCCGTCGTATTCTCAATCAGCGAATACTCTCGCAGGATTCTGGTGGCTTTCGCGATTCAACACCAGCGGATCGGTGATTTCCACGACAGATCGGTTCACTTGCTGTCCCGTTCTTTGCCCTGGTTCGATTTCGGTTCAACAGAATGTCCAGAAAAGCCACAAGCACGAAATGGATATTGATTGCGTGTCTGTGCGTTTCGACGATGCCTGGAGACGACGTACTCCCGCAGGCGACGTCGAGCGTGTTGCATGACCACTCGAGCGTCTTACAAGCTGATGACAGGACAAGAACTCCTGCCGGGGCACGAGGCGTTGCCGGCATGCACGGCTGGATTGCCAGCGATTATTTTGACAGCAAGGAGGCACTTCTTGCATGTGACGCGATTTACTGGAGAGACAAAACACAACTGTCGTCGATGGTGGAAAATGGACTAGATGTGAATCTCCAGAAGAAGGACGGTATCACGCTTCTCCATTGGGCCGTTGCCTGCAACAGTCTGGAATGTTTCAAGTTCCTGCTGGAAGCCGGTGCCGACCCGGATGTCCCAATCTCAACCACGATCAAAACAAAAGATGGACCAGTCTTTTACGGAGAGATCTTCTATGCCGGAGATACAGTTCTGCACTCATGTGCTCGGATGTTGTGGAACAAATATCTGTTCGAGGGACTGAAGTTCTGCCATCAGCCAGAGCAACTTGGAGCTGGTGGCCATCAGCTCAGGAGCCTTCTTGGCAGTACCCGCGGTGACGCCGACCTGTTGAGGCTGCTTTTTGCAGCGGGAGCGAACCCGAACTACGCAAACTCCGGTCAGTCAGCATTCGTCGGGGCATTGATTGTCAGAGATTACGAAGTGATTCGCGTTCTATTGGATTACAATGCTGATCCACTTTTCGGCGACAGGACACCTGAGCGTCTCCTGGAAATGATTGATGCACGTATGCCAACAAATACGGATGGGGACAACGCATTGAATTCGAAAATCCTGAAGGAGCTTCGTCAGGCCGTCATCACCAGGGCGAAACAACTGGAGGCCGAGAAGGTGTCGATTCCGGGTACAAATCCCTCTGAAGATCGAGTTGATTGATGCTGGAGCACCGCAACCCACGTGAACTCCATTGCAGCCCACGAAAATTCAATGAAGGCCGCGGCTGTAATGCGGTTCGCAAGTTTCAGCGAAGGGATTGTCACGCCACAGACGTGATCCTTCGCCCGTTCATGCCACTCCGTGCCGAAGACGGTAATCCGACTTCTGTCAAACTGTTTCAGCCGGGATCTCCGTTCACGAGGCAGTTGACTCTGACGATTTGCAGGCGAAGATGTCCTGTTTCGGCTGCGTTCCCCGGGCAATTTCTCGGTCGTATAGCGATCGATTGCGATGTGTGTTGACCGTTTTGCACAGAAAACACTTGGACGAAGCGGAGTACTTCCCAAGTCCCGAAAAACAGGTAGACTTGCCAGACTGGCTAATTTGCCGTGAAAGTGTCCACTCGTGAGTCTACAACTCACTGCGGTTATTTAGCCAACCTGTTGCTCGAATCCCCCCCAGCCGCATTCCTTGTTACAGTTCCTGCGGAGGAACATCACAACGTACCGGACATCGATCGTCACAAAATGAAAGGCGCCGTCCTGAGCGTTCCCCCGGTTTGGCGAACCATCTCTGGAGGAATCTCGAGCCACCTTTCAGCAGTGACAACTCTGTGAAACTGGTCAATTTCTGAAGATTTTTTTTCGGCGGCTGACCCTTTCGAGCAACGGTAACAAAATCCTGAGACGAAGACCAAAGTAGAGCGAGAAAGGCCCCCAATGCTCAAACAATTGTTTCAACTCCGAAATCTGGCCTTGTCAGCCGTGCTGGCGTTGGCCGGTCCCGGGCTGATGGCTCAGGAAGTTCCGCAGCCGGATTATCCGCCAGCCGACAAAGTGCTGGAGGGATACGAAAAGGTCGTCACCAAGGCCAATATCAAGCCGATGTACACGCTCTGGACTCGTCAAAAAGACGGCCAGATGTTTGCTGAGTTGCCTCGCGGCTTTGGTCAGAAGAAATACTTTATCGCGACCACAGTCGCGAGCGGTGAAGATTACGCCGGGCTGCAGGCCGGTGATATCTATGTTTACTGGCGACAATATGACAAGCGTCTGGCTCTGATGACTCCCAACGTCTCCATCCGCGCGGATGGTGATCGTGAAGCAGCCTCGTCTGTGGAACGCCTTTTCACAGACCGCGTGATCATGGAAGTGCCGATCGTCGCGATGGGCCCCGGTGGCGGTCCGATCATCGATATGGACTCCATGCTGCTCAGCAATCCCGCAAGCAGCTCGATTGCTCCGGCCGGCGTGAATCTCGGGCTCGCAATGCGCGGGATTTATTCCATCAAGACTGCAAAGGCTTTCGAAAACAACATCGAGATCTCCTTTGAAGTCCCTTCTTCCGACAACAACGTCCTGAAGGTGCTGCACTATTCGATCAGCGATATTCCGGATAACACCGGTTATCAGCCTCGAGTTGCCGACAGCCGCGTAGGGTTCTTTACGACTTCATACGTCGATCTGGCGAAGTACAACGACCGTGAAACACATGTTCGTTATGTGAATCGATGGCATCTGGAGAAAGCCGATCCAAAGCTCCAGCTGAGCCCTCCAAAGAATCCGATCGTGTTCTACATCGAACACACAACTCCCGTGCGTTATCGACGCTGGGTGCGTGACGGAATCGTGTCCTGGAATGCAGCCTTCGAGAAGATTGGCATCGCCAATGCCATCGAAGTCTATTACCAGGATGCGACGACGAACGCTCACATGGATAAGGATCCGGAAGACGTTCAGTACAACTTTGTACGCTGGCTGAACAACGACGTCGGCACTGCGATTGGCCCAAGCCGTGTTCATCCACTGACCGGTCAGATTCTGGATGCGGATATCATTCTCACGGACGGCTGGATTCGCCATTACCAGAAGCAATTCGGGGAAGCTCTGCCGAAGATTGCAATGGAAGGTTACGGACCGGACACGCTGGCCTGGCTGGCTGATCATCCGGAATGGGATCCACGAGTTCGTCTGGCTCCTCCGTCAATGCGTCGCACGGTAATGGATAAGATTGCCGAACAGGCCGCGTTGCCTTACGCAGGATATCC
>JBILXT010000507.1:0-4749 GCA_044378235.1 Planctomycetaceae bacterium | reverse complement strand
CGGAATTCCCCTGCGCCGTTGCTCCAGGTCTGCCCTCCACCGGACACCGTGCGAATCGGAAATTCCGGAAGTCCAGTTTTTGCAAAGACCACAGGTTCCGATGTCAGAAACGCGTCACTCAATGGTCGTTCTTTGTCATTGAGAACTCGCCCCGACATGATGGGCAGCATCACGATTGTCACCGCACCATTAGGCTTTCCTTTCCACAACGTCTCTCGAAATCCTTCAGCACTGACTTCGAGTGAGCAAATGGTTGCCGTTAACGAAGGCAATTTGGTGGCACCATCCGCATTTGTTCGGAAAATCTTCAGCTCATCCTTTGTGTCGGTTGACGCTAATACGACCGCATCGGGAACTGGTCGTTGGAGATGATCAATGATCGTGATGGAGAACTCCGCATCGCTTTGCGTTTCGTCCGCGTATGCGTCCGGTCCCATGATCGCCAGTAACACCAGCAGCAGTTGATGCATGAGGATTCTCCGAAACACGGGTGGTGATTGAGTCACATCCAGCGGGCTTTTGTTGACCCTGCTTCCCGCCCAGCCGAAGGTGCCGACCTACACATAAGCTGGCGCCTTCGGCTGGTAAGCTGGCGCTTTCGGCTGGGCGGTAAACGATGAAATCAGCAACGGCGAAAGCTCGATGGGGCCCGGTGCTTTACTTGCCTGTCGATTCATCAAGATAAACCGTCAGCCATTCAGCCATCCGTTCAAACGATTGAGGCGAAACGCTGTGGCCTTCGTGATGATTCAGCAGACCAAGCCGAGTCGGCTCGCCGTAAAGCTCCCAGACGGGGAGAGCCGCATTGATCAGAGGCCAGCTGCGATCTCCATCAGCCGCTCCCGGGCCGGATTCGCCGCCCAAAATCAGAAATGGACGAGGAGCAATCAGGCCCAGCAATTGATGATGATTCAGCGGAAACTCAGGATCACGAATGGCCTCACCGAGGTACCACGAGGCATCCCAATTCGTCGACCGAAATCCAATACCGCCCTCGCTGGCTGCGGCCGCTTTGATTCGCTCATCGAAGGCCGCAAGGTAGAGCGCTTCCTTAGCACCGAGCGAATGACCAATCGCACCAATTTGTGAGCGATCAACTTGCGGCAACGATTCCAGAACATCGACGCCACGCATCGCATCATAGAGCATCTTGGCCATGCCAGTCGTATTGGGATGTCGCTCACGATGTTTTTCAACGGCTTCATTCAGACTGGTCACGTCCTGCCAGAGAAAGCAACGCGGACAGAAAACGATAAAGCCTCGTTGGGCGAGTGTGAGTCCGAACTGTTTTGTGTCTTGTCCACTAATGCCAGCGATGTCGTCGATCGTTGCATTCGTTGTGGGGTGCATTGCCAGCACAGCTGGATACTTTGTCTTGCCCTCTGTCGCCGCTTTGGGCATTAACAGGTAGCCTTCGATAAAGATTCCAGGTTCGCCCTCATAGCGGACCAGTTGCCGAATGATTGTGGGGAGTGATTCTGTCTTCAGAATCTCAAGAGCCACTGCTGGACGAGGTTCGGGCATGGGGCCAAGGAACTTGATCCATCGTTCACGAATTGACTGGCGGTGCTTTTCCCATTCCTCCTTCGTTTCTACGGGCTTGCCATTCACCCTCGGAAGCAAAGGCTCAACGAGTCCGAGGTTATCGACCGTTGGAATTGCCGGAGCTGTTGTGACATCTTTGAGCCACGGAACGTCCTCAAACGCAAAGCTGGTACCTGAGAGTATTGGGAAGGCGATCCATAAAGCAAAAGCAAGGAACGGCGGCAGGATCAGTGCCTGAGGTCCACGTTGTATGAAAGGGCTCATGAGAACTCCGTTGTGGACTGTGGAGAATTCGGTCCAATGGGAGTGTCTGCTATACCATGATGGCAAGTCAAGGTTCTGGCCCTCGGCAGGTTGGCGGGGACATGGGGGCTCGATATCCCTTCAGAAAACCACAGCTGGCTGCGATATTTGCAGAGAATCTCAAGGGTCACAAAAAAGCCGGTTGAATTTATTGTAAACGTGTGGCAATACTCCCCCACTACTCTTTTGTATACCTGTTGTCTATTGGTCGTTCTATACCCGACAGATGCTTTGTTCTTTTTGAACGTAGTTTTACGTGGCTTGATGACTGAAAACTGATTGGAGGTTCATTGAGATGAAGCGACATACTCCATGTCGGCACCGATCCTCATCGGCCGGGTTCACATTGATTGAACTGCTCGTTGTCATCGCAATTATTGCCATTCTGATTGCTCTGCTTCTGCCAGCGGTTCAACAAGCACGCGAGGCTGCTCGCAGAACTCAGTGCAAAAACAACCTGAAGCAGATTGGGCTGGCCGCCCACAACTTCCACGATATTTACCAGCGATTTCCTGCCGCGAATATTATGGAATGGACAACGCAGACTGGTCGAGATGGCGTTTTCGAACCGGCGCCCGCTGGGCACCCCGACGCAGATACCTCACCAGGGATTGGTGTGTTGCCACAATTGCTTCCTCAGATAGAGCAAGCCAATCTGTATGCAAAGATGGGAACAACCAAGGGCTTTGATGATCATTACCTGACCGGGGGACTTGTCGGCAGCTTCAAGTCACCCGGAGCTTCGTGGTATAATGATGCCGCAACATACGCGCTGGCTCAGACGAGAATGCCGATGTTTGAATGTCCGTCGGATCCGCAGGCCGGCAGGGATTTCGTTCTATGGCATGGAGCTGGTTATTTCACCACGTCCCCGATTTACTGCTCGAGCGGTTTCGTGAGTTTCGGTCCGAACAGCACCTTCGACGACAACCTGAAAGCGACCAATTATGTGGGTGTTGGCGGGATGATTGGTGGAGGACGCTGCAATGTGCAATGGGATTTGAACAATGATGGTGTGGTGGATGTGCCCAACCTCAACGATTGGCGCGGTGTCTTTAGCAGCTCCAGAGTAAAAGTTAACTTCAGGGACATTACCCGAGGGACAAGTAATGTCCTGATGTTTGGAGAAGCGACTGGGGGCACCAATTACGGGTTTGCCTGGATGGGGGCCAACTTTATTCCTTCGATATGGAACAAGTACCCCAACGATCCGGCAAATCCGAACCCCGCAAAACTCACGACGTCGGATGCCTGTTACGGATTCAGCAGTTTTCACACTGGTGGCTATCAGTTTGCTTTGGGGGACGGTTCTGTTCGGTTCATTTCGGAAAACATCGACAAGAACACCTACTGGGCGATCTCTGCAATGTCTAATAGCTGGGTAACCGGCGAATTCTGATTGAGAAAGGCGCACAAGTGTTATGTGTAGGATGATTTTATTATTTTGTCTTGCCAGTTGTATCGCGGGTTGTGGCGGCGGAGGCCAGCCTGAAGAGCCCACGAATCCGGATCCGCCTCCTGGAGCAAAATTCAGCGCCTCGTCAGCCAACAGCAAGGCCGGGATCGGGGAGAAGTAGGGCCGGTCTGGTTTTTTGTGCTCCGGAACTACCTGAAGACTGTCTTCTATGGAGGCAGTCTCTTTTTATTCTGCCTGAATGGCATTTTTTACGTCGTTGTGCACAGGATGTGTGCGGAAAATCACAGCAATTCTCTCACCACTTCCGAGATTGATCGCGTGTTCGATCTTGACCGAAAATCGCAAAACAAGCAGAGTCCAGAGCGATGAGATCCGGAAATCGGCAAGGAATGCCCGTCCGGGCGTGTTGCTGTTCTGGAATTGCCTTGTGAGTTTCGCTGGAAACTGACGGGATGCTGACCCTGATTCACCTGCCATGGAAGGATGGTGAAAGATGCAGATTCGACGTATGGCCTCCGGCCTTTTTATTGTCGCCTATGTGATGTGCCTTGCCTGGGGCGTTGGAGCGCACGCACTGAAAGTTGGTCTGGCTGGAAATACCACCAGCTACTTCTGCGTTTGGGACATGTTCTGCGGTTGGCAGGCCTACGACAATCGAACTCACGTTATCGGCGAAGATTCCAACGGAAACTACTACGCCGTGGAAGAGCCATGGGGCGCTTTCACGCCGTTCGGCAACGTGGCTCGAGTCAACTACGACGTCAGCAATAATCTGATCTCGCGGCACATCAAAAACGTGCTTGACCATTCACAGCACCCCGGCATCGACAGAGTCTATGTGATTCAGGAGATCTGGCCGAAGCAGTATAACGCTCCGGATCGCCTGTGGACTCACTACTTCAATGAGCCCAAAGACAAGATGTCCTACTACAACCTCCGCGCGATTTGCGATGCGAATGGGATGCCGGTTGAAAGCTACCCGGATTGGTTCAACACTCAGACCCTGAACGGGATTGCAGACAATCCGCGATTGCAGCGCGCGGCGCAGCTGGCGACGCCGTACTACAACACGTTCTTCAATCCCAGTGAGATGAAGGCACAGCGTTCGACGTTTCGCAGTTCAGCCGATGGGCTGAATACAAACTGATATGATCATTCGGGATTTGCAGGACGCAGCGATCAGATTTTGTTCGGTCAGCAGGAGGCTTAGGGCATGAAAACAACAACAGCAGAGACCTCATGGTTTAGCGGTCTGAAGGCATTCTTCTTTGCAGAACAGTCGCCGTATGGACTTGCTCTTGTCCGAATGTTTCTGACCTCCGTGGCCCTGGTGCCGATGATTCGGCGCTTTCCACGCGTTCGTGAACTGTTCTCCTCCGATGGTGCGCCGCAGCAGCTGGCAGAACTATTTGGTCAGGGGCGGCCACTGCCGGAACTTCCTCCAACTTTTGCGGCGGCTCTTTACGGCGTAATGATCTTCGCAT
>JBILXT010000139.1:0-16872 GCA_044378235.1 Planctomycetaceae bacterium | reverse complement strand
CTCCAGCGTCAGCATTGGGGGTTCACTCATCGCTGGCAAGGGGAGTTTCTCCGGGATGATTCGGACCGATGTTAACGGCGGTGGTCATACCGAAGGTGAATTCGGAGGTCATATTGGCCTGGTGAACATTGGGAGGGATGTCGTGGGCGGTGTGGGATTAGGATCAGGCACAATTGCTTCTGAGTCCGGCAATCTGGGGAACGTGACCATCAATGGCTCGGTCACGGGAGGCGTTGGCTCAAGGACTGGTCAGGTTTATGCACTGTCCAACGTTGGGAATGTTATCATTGGCAGGAACATCGTCGGTGGGGCAGGACTAGAAAGCGGGCTGGTTTTCGCTGGCAGCACGATGGGAAACGTTACGGTTCGGGGCTCGGTCCGTGGTGGCGCTGGCGAGGTATCAGGCGAAATCAAAGCCGTTTTGAGTGTAGGTATCGTTAGTATCACAGGTGACGTCGTCGGTGGCACTGGACGCTGGAGCGGGCAAATCTACTCGACCAACTTTGCGGCTGTGAATATCGGTGGCTCTGTTCGAGGTGCTTCAGGTGAACAGAGCGGTACGGTAATAGGCAATCAGCAGGGATCGATTCCTGCACTTCGGATCACAGGCGATGTTATCGGAGGAGCCGGTTACGGAAGTGGAACCGTTGGAGGAACACGGCTGAATTTAGTTACGATCGGAGGTTCTCTGATTGGTGGATCTTCGTCCTACAGTGGTCGGGTTAATGCACTAGGAATCTCAAACATCACGATTTCGGGTAATATTCAAGGGGGCAGTGCGACTGGAACACAGGAGCTTGTCTCTTCTGGAGTTGTTTACTCGGCTGGAGATATCGTCAAGATGACGGTCCATGGATCCATCATCGCAGGTACGGATTCAACAACAGGCGCATTCGAGAAAAATGGTGCGATAGGGGCCAGTGATCGCATAGGAAGCCTGACAATTCAGGGGAATATCGTCGGTAATCAAACAAATGCGGTCCTCATTTCTGCTCGAGGGCAAGCATCGCCTCCTGTCGGCTCTGACTCAGCGATTGGTATCCTGGAAGTCACGGGCTTTGTTGAACATGCCATGATTTATGCAGGCATTGATTGGTTCGGAAGAACGAACGCCGATGCACAGATTAGTACCGTGACGATCGGGGGCGATTGGATAGCCAGTAATCTCATCGCGGGGGCCAACACCGGGGGCGATGGTGTTTTTGGAACACAGGATGACCTGAAGTTAAGTGGCCCGACGACAAAAGATCTGCCCAGTGTCTATTCCCGAATCAACAGCCTCATAATCAACGGTCAGTTGCTCGGTACGGAATTCACCAACGATCATTTCGGGGTTGTTGCAGAGTCAGTTGTTAACCTGTCGATTGGTGGCAATGTCGTTCCCATGCTGGCTGGTCGGCACAACGATGACATTCTTCTGATTCTTTCACTCGACGGATTCTATGCCGACTTCTGGCTGCAGGAGATTTAAGTTTCGTGAGCCTGTGGTTCGATGCATGAGTAACTATCTGACAAAAGCCATATAGTAGAACAACAGGCCGGTAACGGATGTCAGCGTGATATCGATCGTCGAGGCCCAGCCCAGCAATGAGTGAACTCGACTGTGGGGACCAGGCTGAGGGTTCTTGCCGAACCGCTTCAGAGCCAGGACAATGGTTGCGATCCACAATACCGGAGTTGTAATTGCGAAGACAAGATGCACCAGTAGCCATGGTCGCACCGCAGAGATCTTTGCGGCGAACTCCGCTTCAGGCAACTTCTGCTGAGCGACAATGTTCTCCCAGCCACCATGCACCAACTGCACATCAACCTCGAACGCTGTTACAGCCACCAGCAGGACAACGCCCAGCGTAAGTTGCAGCTTCATGTGACCGACATAGTTTCGACGAAACTTCACCAGCCATAGACTGAACAGGAGCAGAGGCACAATCAACACGAGCGCACAGACGACGAAGTCGAGCATGAAGGTCGTGGGGTAACCCAGGAAACCAGTACGAAACATGTTCAACCTGCCGGATATCTGCAAAACGGAACAAAACCGCCCGACCCTCACGGGCCGGGCGCTGGATCTATCAGACTGAAATGAGTCCCCGAAAGAGTTCCCGTTCAGCCTTCGCTTTCTGACGCAACCTTCAGGCTACTTCTTCAGCAGCTCATGAATGGCCGCCTGGATTCCATCAGTATCAATCCCCTGATGGCCCATCTGCTGCCACAAACCGCCCGAACCTTCACGATGCGTGCCAATGTTGTTGTATCGCCCTTTGAAGCCTCGTTTCAAAAGCTCGGTTCCAAACCGTGAACCCAATCCGGTATTAACGTTGAACGATTCAGCCACCAGCACCATCGGTGCTGCAGCCAGCTTAGCCATCATGGCGTCATCGTAAACGTTCAGTGTGGCCTTGTTGATCAGGCCGATATGCAGCCCCTGAGCCTTCAGTTTTATCACGGCATCCAGTGCTCGATAGACCGTTTCGCCAAAGGTCACGATGTATCCATCGGCACCTTCGCGAATGACTTCATCTCGTCCTGTTACGAACTTGTAGTCGTCGCCGTAGATTCGACCCCCGTTTTCATCGAGCAGATCAGGCACACCGGATCGAGTTGAGAAGATAAATCGCAGGCCGGCATCTCCGAAGATCTTCTTCATGCAGGCTTTGAACTGATGCTGGTCAGCCGGGAAATACAGTCGAGTTGTATCACGGCCTTCATCAGGCAGTCCGTTTGCTGCATACATGTTGTTGAGTCCGAAGTGGCAGGTGTTGTCTGCCATATCATCACAACCAGCATGTGAGAAATGAGCGAGCACATTCGACTGGTTCAGTCGAGCCATCGTGATTTCAGAAACGACCATTTCCAGAAACGCAGAGAACGTCGCGAAGACACCCTGCTTGCCGGATTCGTAACCGAAACCCGCCGCAGCGGAATAGTTACCGCGTTCCATGATGCCGCCGCGTACGAACACTTCCGGATGTGCCGCTCGGACGTGATTCAATCCGCAGGAGCCTTCGAGGTCACTGTCGAATACTCGGACACTGGCAATCCGCTGAGCCTCGGACATGCCGCCGAGGATCTCATTCAGAATCTTACCGAACAGGTCGCGATTCTTACCGACGTTCTTGGTGCAGCTGCCTTCGTATGTCGGTCCTGATGGGCCTTTCTTGACGTTGTTCAGATATTCAACAGCAGCCGTGCGTCCTTTGGCGGTCAGGTAGTCTTTGGCGACAGAGACTTTGATCACATCATGACCATGAGCACTGCCTTCGAGACCCTTAATGCCGACGCACATCTTGCGGCGATTAATCAGAGCAATCGGGCCGTCCGTGGTCACAGCGGCACACATGCGAGCGTAAAGTGCATCGAGATCTTCGCCATCTCCGATGTCAATCTTCAGCCCGTGTCCTTCCAAAGTCCGGGCCACATCATAGCCCTTCAGATAATCTGAAGGATGGCCAGCGATCGTGACGTCATTGTCATCAATGATCAACTTGACGTTCAGCTTCTGGGCTACTGCGAGGCGAGCTGCCTCTGCGTCGTTGCCTTCCATCTGAGATCCATCAGATCCCAGCATGAACACAACCTGTCCAGGACTTGCGATGGCGACACCGTTAACGAACGGCCACATGTGTCCCAGGCGACCAGACGAGAATTTCACGCCTGGAGTAAATCCTCTTTCCGGATGCCCTGGCAAATGAGACAGGTACTCACGGTAGTGATAGAGCTTCTCAACCGGCAGATCGCCTTCAAGGGCTGCCATCAGGTACTGAGTTGCCACGCGATGGCCGGCTTCGTCGAAGAAGATCGGCAGCACGGAGGGCTTTCCGCCTGATTCCGAAAACTTCATAAAGCTGTGCATGATGCACACTTCTGGAACGGTATCGAATGGACCGCCGGTGTGTCCGCCCAGTCCCTTTGCGTCGGCAATGGCCGTGAAGAAAACAATCGCATCGCGACAGATGTCGATGTTCTTCTTCAGAGTGTCCCGCTGTTCCGCAGTGAGCTTCGGGTTCCTGGGATCAAGAAGCAGGGCTTTGTACTGATCGAGCGGAATCGGGAACTCGGCAACCGCGGTCATCGTGATGATTCTCCATCAATAAATTCGGACAGGAAAAAGGCGATCGCACCGTCCGGGAACCGGAAGTGAGAAAGCTGCAGCAGGGGAAAACAGCCTGTTTTCCGTTCAGACCAGAACAGGTCGCCTGCAGTTGACCGGGAAGTATGAGGCTACCGCAGGGAAATGCAATTCCAGAGGGTTCCTGCCCGCAATCCGGCCTGCTTTTCTCATTTGGACAGCAGTAATCATTCTTTACGCGGCCACGATTACGCCTGATTCCGATAAGGTAGCCCGCGAACACCCAGCCTCAGTTTACACCGTGCGAAAACTAGCGCCGCTGCCAGAGAGCGCGATAAATCGGAAGTCCCAGCTTCCGTTTTTTCCGCTCAAAACTAGTGTGATAATCCATGTCGTGATCGGCATCACGCTCCGGCGGAGGCGGGCAGATCTCGAAATCAGCATGGTCATCCATGAGTCCGCGGACCATTTCGAAATAGTCAGCGACGTCCGTCCAATGGTGCACAAATCCGCCGGGCTTCAGAATACGAGCCAACAGGTGTGTAAATTCGATGTTGAAAATTCGGCGTTTTCGATGCCGTTTCTTCCACCACGGGTCCGGAAAATAAACGTGAGCCGCCTGAACCGTGCCGGGCTCGATCATGCTGGCCAGCACCACAGTCCCATCCCCGCCGATGACTCGCGCATTGGGGAGGTTCTGCTTCATCAGTCGAGTTGCCGTGCGCCGGCCTTCTCGGTAATCAATCTCCAGGCCCACAAAATTCGTGCCCGGTGTTGTGACGGCGGCATTGAACAGGAACAACCCGCGACCACAGCCGATATCCAGTTCTACCGGCAAATCATTGCCAAAGAACTCATTCCAGCGCAGGTGAGGACCGATTTCCGGCACCGTCTGAAACCACGGTTTGATCGGTTTAATGGGCGCGGTTTGCATGAGTGATCTTTGATGAGTCCGCTTTGGTCACTGTCCCTGAATACTTTCGAATCGACTTTACAACTCTAGCCGGACTTATTCACGGTGACACCAAGCATCTGGCCTTCGAACATCAGCTCGCCGTCAACGAAACCCTGAAAGTTGAACTGAGCCAATCGTCGAGCCATCACACGGGTCACTTTGGCGATCATGTCCAGGCGGGAGCCTGGGTAAATAGGTTTCCGAAAGCGGACTTCATCCATCCCGCCAAAACCCAGATAATCGCCGCCGATCAGGTCATACTTCCGAGCATAGAAGCCTCCCAGCTGCGCGGCAGCTTCGCACTGAACAACGCCAGGCATCAATGGATACCCCGGCATGTGGCCTCGAGCCCAAAACTCGGAATCTGTCAGCTGTTTGTAGCCAACAATCAGGTGCTGAGACTGATCCACATGGACGATGGCGGTCAACTGTTCCATTTCGAAACGCTGCGGATTCACGCCCCGAATGTCTTCGATCGTAAACAGCGGCTTGCTGAAATCCAGAGCCTTCAAATCACAAATGGGTTCCGAAGCCATCGACTCACTACTCCAACACTCAATAACTCAAGACAAACTCTTGAACACATCAACATAGCGTCAGGAACAGTCCGAAAGTCACCTCCCGTTTTTTTACTGAGGCGAGAAATCACAACCCGAGACGTCCGTGAGGGATCTCCAACCAGACTCCGATCCCTCGCTCACGCTTCGGGTTGTGATTTCAGGGACTAATTTCGGGACTGTTCTTAAGGCGCTCCTTTGACCGCATTAACGGTCTTGTCGCAAAGTTCGCGAATTGCAATGGGAACGAGTCGGTCTCGCAAGGCACTCAGGGTTTTACGGTCGACATTTTTCAACTTCTGTGCGGATTCTGTGCTGAATGTCGCGCCCTGAGACAGTCTGAGCCAGGCTGTGCCGCCGAAATCTACCTCGGCACCCAGAATTCGACCGTGGCACACTTGTTGCCTTTTCCTGCACATGCTGCGTTGATCCTGACCGGGAACCGACTTGTTCCCACACGCAGCCTCGATCGGTTCAACAATTGCCTTCGAAAGCCTCCCCATGCGGAAGAATGACCCCGTTTCTCATGTGATGACCAAAGACGTTGTAACTCTGGACCTGAATGACCCGATTTCAAAGGCTCGACGGTTGTTTGAGGATTCCGGGATTCATCACCTGCCTGTTTTGAACGGTGGAGAACTTGTCGGCCTGCTGACCTGGACCGACTTTCTGCGAATCAGCTTCGGTGAATTCGGCAACCAGGATGTTCGCAGCCTCGACGCCATGCTGGATCATACCTACCGGCTGAAGGACGTTATGAAGGCCGATCCGGTAACACTTCCAACGTCCAGCACCGTCCGCGATGCCGCTCAACTGCTTAGCACACAGGGGTTTCACTCCGTGCCGATCGTTGAGGCCAAGAAACTGGTCGGCCTCGTTACTTCGACCGACCTGATCCGCTACCTCGTCGAACAGTATTGAGCCAAAGTCAGCCCAAAGAACCCGGATTCCTGGGATCGTGCGTCTAAAAAGGCTCTGAAATCAGGTTTCCGGTTCACAATTTCCTTCTCCTTTGTTAAACCTCTTGTCTCACGCATTCCACGCAGTTTCAGAGAATGCGAATCCTGAGGCAAGGACGTTGGGGATATGGAATCAGCACTCATCTTGTTCTTCATGGGCGTCATGTGCCTGATGCTGCTGGGGATGATGTACGGTGAGCGCCTCAGCATGCTGGCGATTTTTGATGGCGACTGGCTTGGTCCGATCGGCTCGGTCTTCGAAAAGCTCTGGAGCGGACTTGTTCAGGGTTTCGACGAGTCGCTTGAATTTGTACTAGCCCATCTTTCATGGGTTGTTGCAGCCGCCTCGGGAACAGCTGGCCTCGTCATCATCGCTTTCCTCATGGGGGGCGGCCTGGCCTCTGATGCAGCCGCCTACCATCGCGATACGTTAACGCCCCTGCGCTCTGGCGGCGTGATCGACAAAGTTACAGCCGTGGCTGCGCGAGCATCGCAGGCTCCGATCATTCTGGCGAAAGAAGATCGCGATGACTCCCAGTTGGTGTCGCAAATCAGAACGGCCGACTACATCGTATTCGGTCGTCCGGAGTACACACCAATTCGCCCGCGTCCTCGCCGGCCTATCGATGGCTCGATCAACTATCCGCCTAGCTCGATTACAGACATCCCAATGCTCGACGTAACGTTTCGCCGTCTGGGCAGTTCGGTGATTCGTTCTGAGATGAATCCCGACATGGTGACTCGAGGTCGTCTGGTTGACTCGTTGCCGGACACCTATTTCATCGACCGGATCGTGCGCAGGTTGCGACAGGACAACTGGCGTGAAGCTTTGGGCTTGCCCGGCGATGATCTCGGACTGCCTCAGGATAATTTGCCCGAGTCGCCGCTGGCTGACGTCGAAGATCTTGAGTCTCGCGTCAAAGTCACGCCGGGAGCGTATGTCTCTACGCATGATCTGCGCGTCGAAAAAAGTGTTCCAGAAGAGACGGCATCGGGGGACATTACAATTCAGGTTTCCCTCTCGAATCTTGGAGACAAAACCATTGACGGATTGCTCGTCCGTGAAATCCTGCCATTTGATACGGTGGTTCGTGGAGCGAGTCCGAACGCAGTCTTTCGTGATGATACTCTGACGTGGCTCGTCGATGATTTGCGTCCAGCTGAAGAATACGTTCTACGGTTTACGGTCGTGGCTCCCACGGGTTTCAGCGTGAGTGGCGGACGTCGTTCACTGTTCGAATCGCTGACTGAAGTCTCGGCCGCAACGGCCGTGGCCGCACGAACTCGCGTGACTGACGAAAGCCCGGTTGTCGATCCATTCCCGTCCGAACGCCTGCGACCAGCACCGACGCCCGCACCGCTTCCTCGGCGAGAAACAGCACCGCGACGAGAACTGGTGGGCAAACCAACGTTGCGTCTGTCGATTCAGGACCAACAGGAGTACGCTCAAGTTGGCGAATGGACACAAGTTATGTTCGCCCTGACTAACAGTGGTACAGCAGACGCTGAAGCCGTGCGATTGCGACTTATTCTGGATGAATCTCTGGATCAGCCGGATTTGTTGCGTCTTCCGGTTGAAGATCGCGTCGTCTTCGTAGATGTCGACAGGGTGGCCGTCGGACAGACTCGCCGCTTCAGACTGGAAGTGCGTCCAAACGCCAGCGGCGATACCCTATCGACCGCTGAAGTTCTTCTTGAGGGAGCTCGAGTCGATCGGCGCACGTTTCGGTTGGTCGCTCGTGACGTCGACGAATCTCGCCCACGTCCAGAGAGTACAATCCGTTGAATGAGGACGCAGCCTCCCGTAGGTCCGGCACCACCAGCGACAAAGCCCAGGCCTGCTGCCCCGCAGTCTATCGCTCCGCCAACATCGATTTCTGAGGTTAAAGAGCCGCAGACCTTGCAGCCCAAAGCGAATCGAACTGAAACGCTGCCGCGTCGAGTCACAGCTCCGACGCGTTCAACATGGCCAGTCCGTGAAGTGGAAGACTGTCGACAAAGGCGGCCTCTTCCAGATGACTTACAAGCTGCCTGCCGCCGCCTCCAGAGACAAAAACCTGTGGACGACTGTTCTCCGCAAATTGATTCACCGCCGCCAAAGACAGACGGGCAATCAGCTCCTTAACAGCACCAAGCTGACCGACGAATAAACCAGCTCGCATCGCTGCTTCGGTATTTCTGCCTGGCAGTGGTGGCAGCTCTGTCAGTTCTTCATCAACATTCAGCAGCGGCAGTCGGGCGGTGTAATCGTGCATCGCATGCGCTGACAATCGAAGTCCCGGTAAAATACTGCCGCCACGAAATGTTCCATCCGAAGTCACAAGATCCACTGTGGTCGCCGTTCCGGAGTCCACCACAATCACCGGTCGATCTGGTTCGCTCATCCGATTTCCGGCGAAGGCATTTAACAACCGATCCACGCCTACTCGTTCCGGAAAGTCGACATCCACTCCGATAGGGATCTGACGGAAACCAAAGATTGTAATCGGAAGACAACCATGAATAGGCCAGCTCTGCAAAAGCAGATCACGTGTTTCCGGATCACTGGCCGCAACCATGGCGACGTCTGGTGCATCGACGCCCAGATTCAGCCACCAATCGTAAAATGCCGACGCGACGTCAGCGGTCTCGGTGAGAATGCGAGCGGCAATTTCGAGAGGTTCAGGATTCTTCGCCGACGTCTTTCGGAACAGCCCAAACTTTGCGCGAGTGTTCCCGACATCAATTGCGAGGATATGTTTTCCGTCAGCCATGGGAGCCTGCAGGAATTAAATTTTTTCGAACAGACTCTGAGCGGCGACATTTTAGAAAATCACAGTCACCCAGATCGCAACACTATTTCTTTGGCCGAGCAGCCGCTCTGGCGATCCAAGTCTCCGGGTCGTCATCAAATGCCGCCTTGCAGCCGCTGCAGCAAACCCAATAGGACCGGCCTTTGTAAACAATCTCCGTTGTTCCCAATCCTTCGGAAATGATACAGGTCTTTTCGGCGTAGTCCGTGTCACTCAGAGCGAACGAAGTTCCTTCGCGCTGAGTTGAAACCGTGTCATACCTCGCGAAAGCCGCGCTGCCACGTCGCTTGGCAACTTCCAGCAGATAGCGATTATTCTCCTGCTGCTCGAACGACATCTGCCACATCTCGCCGGATGCTTGTCCGGACTTGTCGACCTGATTGAATTCCAGTCGAAACACTTTATGCAGCTTGTCATCGCTGCCAACAATTTCGTGGACGGGATCAGTAAAGTCACCAACGAACTCGCGCTTCGTACCAGCGGCATCTGTGGCGGTCAGCGTGAACTTCTGCTCGTCAATATTCCAGCTGAGTCGTCCTTGTTTCAGGTAAGGACTCTTGTCGGAGTTAATCGTCAGCGCTGGATTCTTTGCATCGGTTCGTAAGTCCCAAACCCATTCATGATTATCGACAGCCTTGAAGTTTTCATACTCCCGTCGAGTTGTCCCGCGCCATTGCCCCAACAGAATCTGCAGCGGTTGCAGATGAGTGATGATAGACTGGATCTGCTTTTCCGTGTCGGACTTGCCACTCGCGGCTGAATCATCTCCGCCAGTGCCTTTCGAACCCGAGAGGCCACTTAATGAAAGCGGTTTAAGTTCAAACGTTTCTTCTGTCTGCTCGGCCTTTGCAGTCTTGTCAGCGCCCGTGCTTGCTGTGCCTTGAGATTGCTCCGACGCTGGAGTGACCACTTCGGGTGTTGCTGCCGAGCCGCCTCCTGCAGTTCCGTCTTCTCCACATCCGACGGACAGCAGAGCCCCCGCAAAAGCAGCCAAAGTTGCGTTCCAAAGCCGTATTTTCATTGCTCTATCCAATTCTGAACGTTCGGACCTCAATTGGTTCCGTGTAACCTTTGCCCCATTCTTTCATGCCCCGACATTACTGTCTACAGAGTTTCTTCAGATCGGCTGCTCCAGCACCCTCGATCGCTTTTCATTTGATCAGAATCTGAACACGATACGAAAAAGCCTGCCGAACAGCACCCATGACAACCAACGGGGTTTATCGAGGCAACCGCCTCTGTCCCAGCTTTCCTGATCAAGCCGAAAGGACCGATTTCTGATGTTGCGATTATCAATCCTGAGCCTGGCTCTGCTGGCTCTTACCGTGGCTCCGCTGACTCATGCCGCTGACGACAAGTGGGTAAGCCTGTTTGATGGCAAGACCCTGAACGGCTGGAAGAAGGCCGAACACGGTAAGGCCACCTACGAAGTTAAAGACGGTACAATTCACGGCGTGACTGTGGAAGGCAGCCCGAATACCTTCCTGGCCAGCGAAAAAGAGTATGGCGATTTTGAGCT
The DNA here is from genome assembly GCA_044378235.1 of Planctomycetaceae bacterium. GTDB lineage: Bacteria > Planctomycetota > Planctomycetia > Planctomycetales > Planctomycetaceae > SXXK01. The sequence continues at coordinate 6,021 of JBILXT010000139.1, read as the reverse complement.
TGAGTTCGAAGTGAAGGTTCACGATCAGCTCAATTCCGGCGTGCAGATCCGTTCACGTGGCAAGACTGAAGCCGATGTCGATGCCAACAAGCAGGGACTTGGAGTTTTCCACGGCCCTCAGGTTGAGATCGAAGCAGGGCCTGGCCAGGCTGGCTACATCTACGGAGAATCAACCAAATACGGATGGTTGTCACCGGAACCAAAAGACGAAAAGCACACTCACGATTTCTTTAAGAACGGTGAGTGGAATCAGTATCGCATCGTGGCCAAGGGTGCTCGAATCCAGACATGGATCAACGGTCACATGGTTGCTGACCTGACTCACGAAGAAATCTACAAGACTCATCCCAAAGGACACATCGGGCTGCAGGTCCACGGCATTGGCGCTGGCACTGGCCCATTCGATGTATCATGGCGTAACATTCGCATCCGCGAGCTGTGATTCGCACAAGCCGTCGCCACGATCCTCCGCCACCGGGTTTACCCCGGTGGCGTGGACTTAAGCTCGACTTACCACAATGGGGCTAAATGCTGCCGCAGCTACGCTGCGAAACACAACCCAAAACAATGCCGCTTAAAGCGCCTTCACATCCGGGAACAGCATGCTCACACTGGTGCGGTCATGGATCGAGCGGATCGCCTGAGCAAACAGCGGCGCGACTGAAATCACTTCGATCTTTTTGCCAAGCGGCTCAATAGCCGGCTCGACGGTATCGGTGATGAACAGGCTTCGGATCTCGCTGTTTTCAATGCGAGCCACAGCTCCGTCCGACAGCACGCCGTGTGACACTGCCGCGTAGATATCTTTCGCTCCGCGTGCCTTGAGCACTTCCGCCATGCTGACAAGAGATCCACCGGTGATGGTGAAATCATCGACCATCAACACATTGCAGCCGTCAACCGAACCGATGACTTCCAGGACCTGTGCACGTTCGGTGTGATCTTTTCGCTGCTTGTTTCCGATGACAACGGGCACACCCAGCAGATTGGCATATGCTGACGCAGACTTTGCGAAGCCAACGTCCGGACTACAAATCACAAGGTTGGGAATATTGAGCGAACGGACATGATCGCAGATCACTTTACGAGCATACAAGTGATCGACGGGAACGCTGAAGAACCCCTGAATCTGGGGGCTGTGCAGATCCATCGTCAGGACTCGATCAGCCCCGGCCGCCTCAATCGCATCCGCACAAACTCGAGCACGAATGGAAACTCGTGGCTCATCCTTCTTGTCGCCCTTGGCATAGCTAAAGTAAGGAATCACCGCCGTCACCTGTGACGCGCTGGCTCGCTTCAGAGCGTCAATCCAGAACAACAGCTCCACGAAATTGTCATTCACCGGTCGATGGACGCCCTGAATCACAAATGTGTCGCGCCCACGGACGTTCTCGAGAACTCGAACAAAAACATTGCCTTCGCTGAAGATCTGAGCTTCGCAAGGAGCCAGTTTGACTCCCAATGAGTCAGCGATTCGCTGAGCAAAAATCGGATTGCCCGAGCCCGCAAGAATGGCCAGATCACCCATCGGAGAATCAGTCATCGGTCGGAATTCTGGTTTCGGGTTCAGATCAGGAGACATGAGAAGTGACGGTTCTGTTGGATGGAGAACTGGCCGACCGATTCACAGAAAACTGCGTCCGGCGACAAGTTTGATGAAGTCACAACCAGCCGGAACTTTTTAGAACGGCTGACAAATCCCGCAAGCATGCGAAATTACTGTAAAAAGGTGACCAGCAAGGGTGCCTATCTCGGTTTCGTTAGTGCCTCTAATTTCCGTCCGCTGCCGAAAGAGTCAATCAGGGCTTTGCAAGAAGCCCCAATAGTTCGAGCTTTGATCGGCATTCGTCGCGCTCACGACTACGATTCAGTGAGGCCCACGCAGGATCCTGTGCCGCAAGAAACTCGTCGTTCGAATAAGGAGGAGCAGATTTGGCCGCTGCTGCATTGGCCGTCAATCGCTGAATCACCTCGCGATCAAGTCGAGTCAGAAACATCGACTGCATGCGATAGTCCAGAAACGCTTCCCAGACCATCGGAAACAGCGGAGCAACAATCTTCTCGCCGATCGTCGTTGCATAATTTCGAATCTCCAGCTGGGCATGGCTGTCCATTCGCAGAGCAAGGAAGTGCAGCAGATTATGCAGATCAATTTTCCAGTAAGCTTCGGTATAAGTCGAAAGCGGCAGATCCTTGCGAGCCTGCTCACGAGCGACACCGGTTTCAATTCGACTTTGATACACCGAGCGAATCTTCTGCTGCAGCTCCTGCTCTTCAACGGTCAGCTTTGCGCCCAGATCAACCGGCAAGGAATCACCGCTTCCCTGACGATTGGATTCTGCCTGTGTTCGCCACTGGTCTTCCGGCGTCCCCTGAGCAGCCTCGATGGCCAACGAATAACGCGTGCTGTATTCGTTGATGTTGGCCGTACGATGGCGAACCCACTGCCGCCAGCAGTCCATGGGGACTCGCACGAGAAACTTAATCTCGGCCATTTCGAATGGCGTTGTGTGACGATGCCGCAGCAGATAGCGAATCAGAGTTCGGTCGTCACTGACTTTCTTCGTTCCGTCCCCATAGCTGACCCGTGCGGCCTGAACAACGCTGCTGTCATCTCCCATGACGTCGACCAGACAAACAAAACCGTCATCCAGAACTGAAAACTTCTGCCACCGCAGTTCGTTGACCTGGGCGAGACGATCGTTGGCGGACTGCCGGGATTCCGGCGTTGAAGTTTCCTGTGACATGGGCCGTTCTGTTCAGACAAAGTCAGTGGTGACGGAGAGGAGATCGGAAATGCCTGCGTTTGCATTTTCCAACCGCAAACGCGAACTGTAAGCTTACTTGCACCCGTTTCCAATGATCGGCGTTCATTCTCACATTCCACTGCTGCCGAACTGCCACACATGTTTTACAGTCACATGAATGACACGCCGGTTGGTCGCCTCCTGATTGCCGGTGATGACAACGGTTTAAAGCACGTTTCCTTTGCAAAAACGCATTTCAGTTCCCAAGAAATCGCTCCAGACGAGAGTTGGGAACTCAGCGAACGCAGACTGAAGGAACCCCTCCGCCAACTAAAAGCTTACTTTGCCGGGAAACTGAAAGCCTTTGACCTGCCTCTGGCTGCGGAGGGGACCGACTTTCAGAAGCGAGTCTGGGATGCTCTGTGCCAGATTCCCTACGGCAAGACGGCCAGCTACGGGGAAATCGCCCAGGCTGTTGGCAATCCCGCAGCCTCGCGAGCTGTTGGTCTGGCGAACGGCCAGAATCCGCTCGCCATCATTGTTCCCTGCCATCGAGTCATCGGCAAGAACGGGAAACTGGTTGGCTACGGCGGAGGCGTTGAGCACAAACAAACGCTGCTGAAGCTTGAAGGTGTCAGTTTAACAGACGGTGGCTGAATGTTGCTTTGATTCGTGGTGCCGACGAACCTTGCGGAGGTCCGGTTTTCAATATCATTGAGGCGATGAGCGAAAGTAGTTCTGAACCGCGAATGGACGCAAATGGACGCGAATAAAGTCAGGAAAAAGCAGACAAACAAAGTTGTCTTCGTGCCATGACTCAAGATCTTTCGCCGGTTGTCGAATCAGTCGCAACTGACTCCAACTGGCTCTCTGCGATTATTCGCGTGAATTCGTGTCCATTCGCGGTTTAAACACGAGGTCGTCTTCCACGCGCGGGCTCGTCGGCTAACCTATAAAGTGGATCATTGAAACCGGGAACCCTGTTGCCAGAGCGATCACTCAAGCCCCCTGCAAGTGCTGGCGAACGGTTTCCGTGGTTGGCGTTTGAATGATTCCACGTTCTGTAATGATCGCAGTGATCAATTCTGACGGAGTCACATCGAAGGCCGGGTTGTAAACCGCGATTCCGTCAGGAGCCGTCTGCTTACCAAATCCGTGAGTTATCTCCTGCGGACTTCGTTGCTCAATCGGAATCTGACTGCCGTCCGTGATCGCCATATCGAACGTACTGGAAGGGGCCGCAATACAGAACGGAATTCCGTGATACTTGGCCAGCACCGCGACTCCATACGTTCCAATCTTGTTGGCTGAATCTCCGTTCGCCGCGATACGATCGGCGCCCGTGATGACCATCTGAACTCGGCCTTCCTTCATGACCTGAGCCGCCATGTTGTCGCAGATCAGGGTCACCGGGATTTTTCGTTGCTGCAACTCCCACGATGTCAGGCGTGCGCCCTGGAGCAGTGGTCGCGTTTCATCCGCAAATACGTGAATCTGCTTGCCTGCGGCAGCAGCAGCAAACATCACAGACAGAGCAGTCCCATCTCCGGCAGTTGCCAGACCGCCCGCGTTACAGTGCGTCAGCACCGACATTCCGGATGTCAGCAACTGGCTTCCATGTCGACCAATCGCCAGGCACATTTCGCGATCTTCGCGATCAATCTCTGCAGCCTCAGCCAACAGTCGATCGTGCAGAAGTGAAGATGTCATGCCTTCTACGATGGCCTGATCGTTGGCAACAGCCCGCATACGATCCAATGCCCAGAACAGATTCACCGCGGTGGGACGACTTGTCGCCAGATAATCCGCAGCCCCTTTGACTCGATTCAGAAACCGAGCCAAAGGTTCGCTACGATGCGACTGACATCCAATCACGAGACCATACGCAGCAGCCACACCAATGGCCGGCGCGCCTCGAACACGAAGGGTTTTGATGGCTTCCCACACCTGCTCGACTGAGCGACAGGAGATTTCAGTGAACTGCTCCGGCAGCAGAGTCTGATCGATCAGGCACAAAGTCCCAGAAGCACCTCCCTGCCATCGCAGAGTGTGATACGCCGTTGTCATTCGTCGCCTGACTTACTCTTGTACATAGTGAATTGAGGCCGAGTGTTCGCAGAATTAATCAGCGACACAGCGGCCTCAATTGTGAACACGAGCGGAACCGATTCCGCACTCGGATGATTACGCAAATAGTTCCATCGCAGCGTCGTACTTGACCATTTCGCGAGGCTGATTCAGGTGATTGTAGACGGTTCGACGTGGATACAATCCGACTGAATGGTAAATGGACGCCAGCAATTCGCCCGGATGAATTGGGCCATCAGCCGGAGCTGAAGCTGTATCATCCGACTTGCCGTGGACATAACCACGCTTCATGCCAGCACCCGCCACAACGCCGGTGTAGCAGTATGGCCAGTGATCTCGACCGTCGTCGCTGTTGCTGTTTCCGGAGGTGCTGACACCGCGTTTTGGACTGCGTCCGAACTCGCCGACAGCCACAACCAATGTGTCTTTCAACAGGCCTCGTTCGTCGAGATCTTCCAGCAGAGTTGCAAGTGCAGCATCCAGCATAGGTGCTGACTGAGTCTTCATACGAGTGCTCAAGCCACTATGCACGTCCCAGGAATGGTTGTCGCTGTTGGCAACTTTCGGCCAGTTAACTTCGACAACGCGAGTTCCCGCTTCGACAAGACGACGAGCCAGCAAACAACTCTGACCAAATGTATTCTTGCCGTACTTCTCACGCAGTTCATTCGATTCGGAACTGAGATTGAACGCTTCGCGAGCCTGGCCAGAAAGAACAAGACCCAGAGCCTTATCGTAATACTCATTCAGAGCATACTGATTGACGGCACGATCGAGATTCTTCATACCAGCGTTAACGGTGTCTCGCAGTGAAGCACGACGCTGCAGGCGATCGAGAGGAACATCCTGACGCAACGTCAGGTCATCCACACGAATGCGTTCCATCTTGGCCATGTCCATATCGTCGCCGGACGGATACAGATAGTACGGATCAAACGCACGACCAAGGAAACCGGCTGTGCCAGCCTTGCCGATCACATTACTTTCCTGCAACGGTCGAGGCATCATCACGAATGGCAACATCGGTGTCTGCAATGGCTTGAGCTTGACAATGTTCGAGCCGAAGTTCGGAAAGTCCTTTGGACTTGGTGGCTCAAGCTGACCAGACGGGCTGACGTTGTCGGCGGTATAGCCGGTCAGCATCTGATAGATCGCAGCCGTGTGATTAAAGAGCCCGATCGGCGTG
>JBILXT010000506.1:0-4765 GCA_044378235.1 Planctomycetaceae bacterium | reverse complement strand
GAAAAGGGTCCATTCAGGAGATCCCGTTCCAGGAGGATCAGGAGAATCGCTGGCGATCCAGAGCGACCGTCATCGGAACCTTTCGCTCTCGGAATTTCCTGAAGAACTCGACCATCCCGTGTTTCAATTCGTAGTCGCGTTCCTCAGTGTAAAGCGGGACCACCGTAAAAAAGTGAATCTCAGTTCCGTCAGGGCGGTGGAGCGGCGGATTCAGGTTGGCGAAATCCGGAATCATCAACAGGCAGGTTTGTTCGGTGTTCGGCCCCAGTGCAACGGGCGGATCATCGCTGGAGACGATTGCTGCTGGCAGCCCCAGCCAGGATTCTTCCAGATGTGGGTAATACGCCATTTTGCGGAGCCACATCATCGGCCACATCCAATTGACGTCTCCGTTCGCATCACGAGGGTGAACCCAATCCGGAGGCAAATGCATCACAAGTTCAGCATACTGCCATTCTTCTTTGCCCACAGGAACCGTCATCGGCAGGTCGCTCATGCCATTGGTGAAAATCACCAGATAAGGATGGATGGGATTCGGCGGGATGATATTGATGGCGACCGAGATGTCGTCCATCAGCGGCAAGAGTTCCTGCATGGAATTCTCATCGACAGGCCCAAATCTCTGCTCCATATACTCGATGATGGATTCAGATTTCTGATCCGCAGTATCGTCGTCGCTTGAATCATCAAACGTCCGCGGCTCATTCGAGGTATGAGCCTCTTTGTCGGGTGGTGATACTGCGAACACCGGTATCTGAAACGCGACTCCGGTCTCACCAGGAGTGACAGCGAGCATGGCGTAGCCGCTGACGGGATGAATCAGATCGGGATCGATCCAGACATCAAGCAGAGAAAATTCTCGCCCCGCGACTGATTCTCCTGGCACGGCCCGACGACGATTGGTCTGAATGGCGTCATCTTTGAGCAACTGAGCCAACGAATGATCGCGCTGCCCGGCATTCCGCCCTGCATACAGCGAATAGCAGTACTTCGCGAATTCGGCAGCTTCGGGTTTCCATTCGGCTTTCATTTCGGACAGCAGCAAGGCTGGGCACTTCTTTTCGCTGGAATAAATCGACGGACCAACCATGATCGGATAGCCCACAACGACTTCCAGATTCGCAGCTTGTGACGCCGAGATCCCCGAGGTTCGCATCGGATAGAAAGTTAATCCTCTCCACAGCCATTTGATACCTGGCCAAATAAGGACGATGGAGAATGTGCCGGCCCATCCTATTGCCATCAGGCCAATCGAATGCAGGCATGTAATGATGATCGACGGGGTCTGCTTTTGCAGAATCTCTTTCCCCTCGGGGGACTTCAGATACTCCTGCAATTCTTCCCTTCGATCGACAGACATGATTACTCCGGGCTTTTCAGCAGCAATCTGAATTGCAATCAACAATGACTCAAACACTATTACTGCAGGAGCTCGCCGCGCTGATCAATGTACTTCAGCCAGACGATGTCTTTCTCTTTGATTTTCCTGCCTGTCGCCTCCGCCGTGCGAGAAGCCTGGCAGAAGCTGATGAAACGTCAGGTTAAGATCGGTTTATGATTAAGGTCCGCGAAATCACAGGCATTAACATGGCCAAACAGGTATTGAGAATCCCCGTTACTGTCTATTTCTCCCGCACTCGCCTGAATCGGTAGATTTCCTCACGTTGTCCGGCCTCGAGACCCGCAGGTTGATCGACAAGTCTTATTGAAAAAAGTCGTGTCCTGGCGGCATTCGAATTTTCATCAAGCTCAATGCTGCTGGTTAGTCGCTGTTGATGGGAGTCTGTACCGACAAGGACAAACAAAGTTTCTTCAGGATTACTGCGAGCTTTGGAAAGGTAACCAACACACTCCCCATGAATGCGAAGTTCGGTGCCGACAATGTCGAGGACCATGGACTGACCTTGTTCTGTGGCGGACTTCAGAGGCAGGAACAAGGGCTTGTCATTCGGAAATGTACCGTCTTCAAAATGCCATTTGCCCTGCAATGTCTCCACCGGCAGATCGGAGCAGTACCCCTGAATTTTATCGATCGCAATCCGAGCGAAACGAATGGTCTCAGGATTCTTTTCTTTCTCAAGCAGCGGCAATGCACGAACTGCGTGGTGTTCGAAAGACCCCAATCGCGCGATCGCGTACTGCCGCACGCTTTCGAAATGATCATTCATGTCGAAGAGATTCGTTTGCGCCTGTAACCCCCATTCACGATCGGACAGGAGGCTCTTGAGTTCGTCAATAGCCATCGGACGCCTTATCTCTGCGGGATGCCCCTGCATCAACTGGATCGCAGTCAGCATCATTTGGGTGTCATCAGACCTCGCCCATTTCATCAATGTCTTGTGGATGAGTTCATGCTCCGGCTGTGTCAGCGTGAGGTGGCTGATCGCCCCGGCTTTCACCTCAGCTGATGGGTCGGACGAAATCAGCTTTGTAATACAGGCCATCACTTCGGCCGTTACTTCCTGGTGGTGCAATAGCCACTGTGCCACAGCACCACGATTAGAATCTGATGAATCCGATTCGGCGACTTCCATCATACGCGCCGCAATTCGCGGGTCCGGCATCTCCGAACAGAAATTCAGACAGTAACGGCGCACCACTTCATTCTCGTCTGACGATGCAACAAGTAGTGCCGGGACTAAAACTTCATAGTTCCTTTGAATCCAGAACCGAATGTCGTTTGCATTTCGTTGCACCCCACAAAACAGGATGAGCGTGACAAAGCGTTGACCGGAGTCTCCTTCGCGGAGTGATTTGGAGACACTGGACGCCAATTCCGAATTGAGCTCAAGGACCGAGAATGGCTCGGTCAGGATGCTGTCATCGTCGGAAAACGTCTCGAAGAATTTTCGATAGGATTCTTCCGGATGCTGAATCGCGATCTGTGTCAAATGATCAATCGCTTCGCCCTGAAGACGTGGGCCGGAGATTCTGGCAATGGCAAGCGAAATTCGCTTGAGCTGCCTGCGATCGTTAGTCAGCTCTGCCATCTCACGCCATTTTGCCAACTGAGTACGAATTTCCGTGTCGTATTGAGGCCTCGCGTGAAAATACTGAATTGCCTCAAAACTGGAAATCGCCACGGATCCTGCGTCTTCAATTTCAGTCTCTGCGATCGTTGTTTCTTCAAAGGCCTCCAGCCACTGGTCAATAGACTTGCCACCAAAGGCCACCTGCACGTTTTCCGTTGCTGCCAACCATTCCGCTTCTTGCTTACCCGGAACTTCGGTTCTTTGCACATTGGCTGCGGGCTCTGAATCAGCATGAGTCCAGGAGAATACTTTGAGAGGAGGAAGTCGAAGTACTCGTTGCGCGGCCTTGTTAGCAGTCCACGCCCCCTCCAGCGCCCCGTCACGTGGCTGCAGGGAGATCCTTCCGGAACAGTTGTCCTCTGCCTGCCAGCGCCCCGAGTAGCAGCGTTCCGTCTCCGACCACACCAGATCAAACGAACCCGACACGCTTTGACTTCCAACGACGAAGGTCCCGCGATATCGCCCCGCCTCTGACATCGACAGAGTGACGGTTCCCCAATCCTTGCTGACCCAATCTCCGCTGACCCCTTCAGGCTCCGACTTAACGGGAACCTCAGCAGAAAGCAGAAGGACTCCGAGCCATCCGATCATTGGTGCAATAAAAGGGGACATTCTACTTTTCCAGTTTCGGTCGGCCTATTGGGCGCAGCGATGACTCCAGTCCAAGCGTCCTGGCCGTCGCCAGCTGCCAGCTTGTTTCGCCAAACGGTGTGCCGCGGGAAACACTTTGTCGAAGCGATTTAAGTTCTGCGTCTGTTTGACCGGCGTTCACCAGACGTGTCCATTGTGAAGGCTTTGCAACCGGCCCTTCAGAAATCAACCCTTCGGGAGCACTACGTTCTGTCGGTTTCAGACTGGACCACTCCCAGTCCTGACTTCGGTCCACCAGATTCGCTCGCAACGGATTACGTTCCACGTACCGCAACACCGTCAGACAATGGTCGTCCGACTGCACCGGAAAGGCCTTAAAACGTCCCTGCCAGACATGCCCGCTGCCGTTGTAGTGCCGATGGTAGCGACGAACATGAGATGTCATCAGCCATTGCATCCAGCGGCTAAGATCTCCATCGTTGTGCGGCCACAGAAGCAAATGAAAATGGTTTGTCATCAGACAAAACCCCGTCAGCCGCATAGGCACTTTTTCGTGAGCCTCTCTCATCAGACTTACGAAAGCGGCAAAGTCTTCATCTTTATGAAAAACGTCGCTCTGGCCATTTCCTCGGTTCAGGACATGGTAAACAAAGCCACCTCGCGATGCTCGTGATGTTCTTGGCATAGCGAGACTTTACCGACAACGATTCGACTCGTAAAGCAGAATGTCCCCGTTACGCCAATAACGACAGTCGGGACACGACGTGACCTAGCGGGCAGGCTCAGATGAGTCTCCACTCGGCGTGACTGATAAACAATAACCTTAGGACCAGCGATATCGTCGTGCGGGCATCTGCGGTTTTTACGAAAGATCACCAATGGTGCGGACGACTGGTGCAGACCATGTGCAGGAACGACCAGATCGTAACGGGTGCCGGTGACTTCGCCATGCAGGACGAAATAGGTTTGCAAAGGATGAACCGGGACACTGAAAGACAAGGCGAGCGTGTTTTCTTAGGGGCTGTCAGCTATGCTGGAGCCAACGCAACCTCACCTCATTCGGCATGTTACTGAAACCTCCGATCACTGTGTTCCTGAAGACGAGTCCTCTTGCGTGACGGCATCGCAGAATCGAAGATTTG
>JBILXT010000138.1:0-16902 GCA_044378235.1 Planctomycetaceae bacterium | reverse complement strand
CTGAAGGCGGTCAACCCGCCGAGTTTGTTGTCGGTCGAGAGATCGAAGTTGCCGCCAGCCGTTCCCTGTGTCTGGTCCCAGGCATAATATCCAAGCTGCACTGAGCCGTTGAAATCCTTGTTGGGGAGAAAGCGTATTCGACTCAGAGTGCTGTTGGCCGGCATCAGAAACGCTTTGCTGGGATTCCGGGAAGCTCCGAGAGACGCAAAGTTTGCCCAATTCAGGCCGCCGTTGATCGTATATTGCCAGGATCCGGACTCCAGGCCACTGGTAGAATGGATTGCGATGCCCTTCTTTGCCCCGGCATCGATATCGCTTGCGGCAGCGGTCAGGGAGGCAACGGTCGTCCCATACGCCAGACGATCGTCCTCACTTTGCACCGCCATCGGTGGCGGTTGGACGCCAGCAACCCACACCGGTGCATCGTTTACGGGAGACACTGTCAGAGAAGTGTTATGAAATCCCTTGCTGAAGGCGGTCAACCCGCCGAGTTTGTTGTCGGTCGAGAGATCGAAGTTGCCGCCAGCCGTTCCCTGTGTCTGGTCCCAGGCATAATATCCAAGCTGCACTGAGCCGTTGAAATCCTTGTTGGGGACAAAGCGTACTCGACTCAGGGTGCCGTTGGCCGGCAGCATCCGTGCGTTGCTGCGTGTTGTCGCTGGCATGGTGCTCCACGAGCTGCCGCCGTTGATTGTAAACTGCCACACGCCCATAGCAGTTGGGGCACTAAAGATCGCAATGCCTTTCTTTGCCCCGGCATCGATATCGCTGGCGGCAGCGGTCAGGGAGGCAACCGTCGTTCCATACGCCAGACGATCGTCCTCATTTTGCACAGCCATCGGCGGCGGCTGAACGCCGGCAACCCACTTCGGCGCATGGTTTACGGTGAAGTTGATAGAAGACGTCAACGACTCTTCTTCGGTGTCGATGATGGAACTCACAAGAAACGTGTACTTGCCAGCAGGCAGATCAGCAGTGAGCGGAAACGTCAATTCGGCCGTCGTAAGATCCACGATCACGGTGTTACTTGCGTTTTTGATCTGTACACGGAAGCTATCGGCGACCCGCGACTCCCAATTGAAAGTTGGACGATTGATATTGACGGATTGATCGATCGTTAAATCGGAAGGCGTGGTGGGCGTCGCCATAAAATTGAAGAATTCATCCAGGTTGTCCTGCTTGTCATCATTGACAACAATACCGGCATTTTCCAGTACGTACCTGTTATACCAGAATTCGCCAGTGACGGAAAAATCCTCTCGGGGAGTGTGACCGCCGTAATCTCTTTGGAAGAGTGCTGTGGACGAGAGTCCCTTTGGATTGAACCAGTCGTTACTTTTTGAAGCGCTCTGCACGAACCCGGTGTAGCCGCCAGTCGGATATCGGCTTTTCCAGTCAGCAAATGTGATGAAGGTTCCCGGGCGCGTCTCTGTCCACCCGCTAATCTTTCGAAAATCCTCGATAAATGGGTTCTCTCCAGGGGAATCGAAATGATGCAGAATTTCGTGGACGATGTTTTCCTTTCGATGTAAACCATCAGAAAAATCGGCGGTAAGTCCACTGGGATACCAATCAGAGTCGAATCCGTCACTCCATGCGCCGTTATCTCCCGCGCCGGTCGTCGTCAAACCCAATCGGTATTCGTAAATGTCGCCCCCGGTGTGCGACTGCATCAATCGCTCGCTTCCTGTTTCTTCATGAAAGTGCTGCAAGGTCTGGTCGATCGCTTCGAAATCCGTGTCTGACCACGAGGCGGCGACATGTTCCACTGCGCCATTCGGAGTGTTTTTCGTCGTGTCGACGAGATGCACTCTGGAGTCCAGCTTATGTTTATCCTTGACCGTGTTGACGCCCAGTTCTTTATTCACGTCGGTGCTTCGAATATAGAACCGGTCTTCCCCGGTTCCGCCGGTCAACTCATCGTTGTCGCTGGCTAAGCCGCCGTAGAGCACGTCGTCGCCACCCATGCCAAATAATTTGTCCTTACCTGGGCCGCCGATGAGCTTGTCGTACTCCTGGCCGCCATAAAACTCATCGTTGCCACCGTGGCCATACGCTGTCAATTCGAGGGCAGTACCAACTCCGATGCCAGAGTTATTTCGGACAATGTCATTGCCCGGAGTACCCGTAACTTTGATGTCTGGGTTTGTACCCAAATCCACGCTGCCGTTGCCAAGGCCAAGGTTAACATCATAGCCATAGTAGTGGTCGGCGATAAAATCCGACCCCAGGTCACCGCCCCAGGAGAGTTGCAGGTTCATGGGGGTGCCGTTATAGGCACCGGTTGGAGCGATGGTCGTATACGTAATGCCGTCAATAACTTCCTGTCCCAGGATCAACGGAGTCAACAGCAGCCGTGTTTCCAGCGATTCGCAGGCGGCGGCTCGCCGAAGTTGGGATCGCCTCTGATTTCCGACAGCAGTGGAGAAACCTCCGAAAATTGAGGCAAGGTTCGTCCTCGCCTGTGCTGCGTTCCTCCTCCCTCGGGAACGCCTCCCTTGTCGCATCGAATCCAGCATAAGTGCCTTCAGAGTCAGACGAACACGACCAAGGACTTTGTTTAACATGAGAGGATCCAGCGGGTATGGGAATGGTGTTGTTGGCAATTGTTGTTGAGAAGATCGTCGTTGCATTGAAATGTTCAACGGTCCCCCAAGCCCGACAGGCATCCAGAACAATTCTTTAAGAATCTGGAGAATCGCCTTTCAATAACGTGATCGACGGCCTGCTGGCCGCATAAAGCTTGGTGTGTTCTGGTGACACTCGCCCTTTTTCTGTGGTGCTTTTTGCATTTCTTTGGCAGCCCATCCCGGCCTTGTTCGGAAGTACTAACCCAACGAGGGTGATGAGTTCAGCAGTTCCGGAGCCACTGAGACATTGCACGCAATCGCGATCCGTGGTCGCGTGCCACGATAGGGATGCACGTAGTGCTGCAACCATCCCGGAAAGATCACCAGCCGGCCCGACCTGGGCCGCACTGTGAATTGCGTCATGCTGAAATCATCCAGCCCAGGAATGGGACGAATGTATCGACGAGGGTCGAGCACGGCGAAGAGGCCTGACTCAGGGTGATTTTCAACATCGGCATCACCGGCATCGACGTAATACGAAACGGACCAATGGGCTGTTCCGTGATCATGAACGATGGTGTAATCGCCATCACGCATCACCATCGCCCAGGCTTGGGCCGAATATCGGAACGGCGGCGGAGCCGGCATTCGCATCGCGGCTGCCAGATCGTGAATAGTTGCTGCCACCTGATCGATAATCATCTGCATGACCGTGCGATAGCAAGCCTCGCTGCGCTGCCCCAGATCAGGGGCCGAATGCCAGCCGCCTCGATTACTTCGCAGAATTCCGGGGGATGCTTCCGATTCCGCCAGCAGTCGCTGGGTGAGTTCGTGATTGACCGCCTCCATCTGAGGCATGTCGTAAACGTAAAGCGGCGTTGAAAAAAGTGAAAAGCGGTCCACTGGAGTTACTGTCGTAATATCAGGGTGAGTGAGGGTAGAAACAGGTGGCTCATTGCGACTCCCCAACAACAATCAACTGCACATGAAGGGATCGCCGCCAAAGACAGACACCAACACATTGACAGGCAGGTGATTGAACGGTTTGGTCCATGAATGGAAGCAGACGTGCTCGAAGAAAGTCCGTTCTATGAATTGGAATGTAGGGAAATTCCTCCGTTTCAATGTCTTCAACAAGGAGCACTCTCGGTTTCCAACCTGATGTACACCGCTTAATGTTCAACTAGTCCGCAAGACCGACAGGCTGGAGACAAAAAAGTCGGAGATTCCTGACAGGAATGGCTCACCATTAGTGCGTATCACCCTTCAGGTCATTTGGCCAATGGTGGTCCATTTTCTGAGCCTTCATAGTTTTCGTGGCTGCTTTAGCTCTGCTTTGAAATCAATTCCTTGGTTTTCGGGCGAGACGTCATTAGACTCTCCGGCATGTCAAGCGACGCAGTTACGGGCTGGATTGACCAGCTTGCAGACAAAAATCAGCAAGCCGCCGAGCAATTGTGGCAGCACGTTGCCGTGCGATTGCAGGAGTTCGCCGCACAGAGACTCGACGTGCAGACCCGTCGGCACTATGACGAGCAGGATGCGGCCAACAGTGCCTTTCACAGTCTGTGTCACGGTCTGGCCGATGGCCGACTTGAAGCCCAGAATCGCGACGCTTTATGGGGTCTGCTGGCCGTTATTACGTCTCGGAAAATCTTTGCGCAGCAGCGGCATATCCATCGTCAGAAACGCGGAAGCGGAGCCGTACGTGGTGAGTCCGGATTTGTTGACTTGGGTGCTGCCGGTATCAACGCCGTTGTTGGCGACCAGTCGCCGCCCGATGAACTGGCCGAAGTCTCGGAAAGTTGTGCGCAGCTGCTCGACGCGCTTCCTGACGACACGATGAAGCGAATTGTGTTGCTGAAGTTTCAGCGGGCCACGAATGCCGAAATTGCCAGCGAATTGAAATGCACTGAGCGGACCGTCGAACGAAAGCTGGAGCGAATCCGCCGAATCTGGATTGAAGCGGGACTGCATGATGGGGAGCAGTGACCAGCTGTCTATTGATTGAATGGGTTTTCACAACCCGAACCGTCAGTGAGGGAAAGGATTTACAGTAGTTTTCGATTGCAGTCTCTCGCTCACGCGTTTTGAAGTTGCGCAGTCTCAGGCCCGGAGGGTCGAGAAATCCAATGCCGGTGGCGTGAGCCACCGGCATGCGAACATAAGGAATCTGAGGCCCGGAGGGCCGACACAAGGGCGGATGTGTCGGCCTTTCAGGCCTGAGTTACAGTCGTTTTGCAGTCCGGTGGCTCACGCCACCGGCAGTGGATGTGCCGGGCTTCCAGCCCTAACCAAAACGCCCAACCTCAAAACTCGCGCGTCGGGTTGGGACTAAATCAACAAGCCGCCAGGGTGGAGTTCAGTTTCAACATGAGCGGAAAGCCTTGAAGAAAAAGCTAAAAAGACGTGCACGTCGTGTCGGGCTCGACCGCCGTTTGACCATTCAGGTCTATGAACACTGCAATCGATTGGAATCTCATGACTAACGCGACGATCGGGAATTCGGCTTACCAGTCACTGTCTAACCGGCAACTCTCCGAGATCGACGGGTGTTGTGACCGCTTCGATCTGGAGTTGGTGACGGGAGACTGTCCGCGCATCGAGTCCTTTCTGGCGGAGGCTGCGGAGGTGGCGCGTGACGGACTGCTGGCCGAACTGTTGGCCATGGAACTTGAATACCGCACTCGGCAAGGTGAAACACCTCGACAGGAGGAATACGCCCAACGGTTCCCCCAGCAGGCAGGCGTCATCGCGGGGGTGTTTTTGGGCGTGAAGATTGCCACCTCGGCTGAGGCACCGACTCAATCCGTACTCAGTCATCCCCCGGCGCAGACCGCAACGGGCGAGACGATTGGTGCGCTCAATACGATCATCAACGTCGGCAACCAGCTCGGTCCGTACAAGTTGCTCGCCAAGCTGGGCGAGGGTGGAATGGGGGTCGTCTATCAGGCGCGGCATACCAAGCTCGGCAAGTTGGTGGCTCTGAAGATCCTGCCTCAGCACCTTCTCTCCCGGTCCGATGCCCTGTCTCGGTTTGAACGCGAGATGCTGGCCGTCGGTTCGCTGCAACACCCGAACATTATTCAGGCTCTCGACGCGGGTGAGATCAACGGCGCGCATTACCTGTCGATGGAGTACGTGGAAGGCCAGGACTTGCAGCAGTCCGTCCAGACCAAGGGCACGATGTCGGTGGTCGATGCCTGCAAAGCGATCCTGCAGGCGGCCCAGGGATTGGCAGCTGCTCACGAGCTGGGCGTCGTGCATCGCGACATCAAGCCCTCCAACCTGTTTGTCACGAAGCAGACCGGCCAGATCAAAATCCTCGACATGGGGCTGGCACTCCTGGCTCGGGCAGAGAAGCCCGCCGCGTTGACCTTCAATGGGCAGTGCTTCGGCACGCCCGACTACATGGCCCCCGAGCAATGGAACGATGCCCACACCTGTGACGCCCGCTCCGACCTGTACTCGTTGGGCTGTACGCTGTATTTCCTGCTGGTTGGTCGCCCGCCGTACCAGAGCGAAATCTACCCCTCCAGCGCCAACAAGATGAAGGGGCATATGCTGGACGCCATCCCCGACCTCGCTCTGGCGCGGCCCGATGTGCCGGCGGGAGTCGTCGCGATCTACCTCAAGTTGATGGCGAAGGTACCGTCCGAGCGGTTTGCCACCGGGGACGAACTGGCCACCGCATTGGCTCCCTGGGCCGAGGCTCTGCCCGCTCCCTCGGCCCCGGCAGTTGCCCCGACGGAACCCGTCGTCCGCCCGTCGTCGCCGAATCGTTCCGAGTCATCCGACAAGCTCAATATGTCGCCGCCCGCCGCTCTCGCTGCCCCACAGATCCAGGCGGTTGCTACACCTCTCGCCGGTCCGGGCTCTCCTCCCCACCGACCATTGTCGCGATGGCTGCTCGCCGCTGGCGGAGCCGCTGCGTTCGTGATGCTGGGTGTGATCATTATCACGATCACGAATAAGGATGGCACAAAGACGAGGATCGAGGTTCCCGATACCTCCCAGGTCGAGGTCACGAAGCAGGGCGACAACGCTCCCGCCACCGCGAAGCCCGGCTGGGACGGTTGGCCCGCCGATGCACCGGCTCCGGCGATTGCTCCCTTTAGTGTTGAGCAAGCCCGACAGTATCAAGCGGCCTGGGCCGCGCATTCGAAGTTGCCGGTCGAATTTACCAACACCATCGGCATGAGGTTCCGGCTGATTCCACCGGGCGAGTTCCAGATGGGGAGCACACCCGAGGAGATCGAAGCGGAGTTAAAGCGGCCTGAGTTAGATCTACATTTACATTTCTGGCGAACGCCTATAGAGGGCGAGGGGCCGCAGCATAAAGTGGTGCTCACAAAGCCGATCTACGTCGGGGTCACTGAGGTGACACAGGCGCAGTACGAGCTGGTGATGGGGACGAACCCGTCGCAATTCTCGTCCACGGGAGAAGGGAAAGAGGCGGTCGCCAACATGGAGACTGGCAATTATCCGGTGGAAATGGTGAGCTTCAACGAATCAGTTGAGTTTTGCGCCAGACTGAGCCAGCACGAGCACCTGGGACCTTTCAACGTCCTTTCCGATCAAACGGTGACAACGCTGGAAGGGGCCGGCTACCGACTGCCAACGGAGGCGGAATGGGAGTTTGCCTGTCGGGCCGGGACCACTTCGCGGTTCTGGAGCGGCGATGAGAATGAGGACCTGATTCAGGCTGGTTGGTGCTCCTGTAACGCTGGTGGCCGCACGCATGCTGTTGGCGAGTTGAAAGCCAATCCGTTCGGATTGTCGGACATGCATGGCAACGTGTGGGAATGGGTGCAGGACGGCTGTGATCCGAAGTTCTATGGGCAGTTTCAAGAGAAGGTTGCGACGGACCCATTTAGCCCACTTTCCGCCGGTACCATGCCAATGCGCCGGGGCGGAAGTTTTATGCAAGTCCCGGAGTTGGTCCGCTCGTCGAGTCGCCTTCTCTATCACACGGACAACGAGATGGGGTTCCGCGTGGTATTGGTTGTCCAGGGTTTGCTTGTCAGTGATCCCGGGGACTCGTCACAGAGTAACGACCAAAGTCAATCCGACGTCCCCGCCAATACCCAAGCTACACCTGACCCGGCCCCCTAGCTTCTGGCCTGTTTGGACTTCAGCAGCCTGCTGCAGCAGTCCACGTTGGGAGAACAGACTCGGTCTCCGAGGAGACCGAGTCTGTAATGAACCTTAGCAGAAGTGAGCACCCTTTGTGTTCACATAGACCGCATACAGGGACTGGCTGCCGGTCATGAACAGACGATTGCGTTTGGTGCCGCCGAAGCAGACGTTGCTGCAGATCTCCGGCAAGTGAATCTGAGCAATCCGTTGACCATCCTCTGGCGCAAAGATGTGAACGCCGTCGTAGCCCTGCCCGACCCAGCCGGCACTGGCCCAAATGTTTCCAGCGACGTCGCAGCGAATTCCATCCGCGAAGCCAGCTTTTGTTTCACCGTCTGGCATGACCAGATTCATGGACGCAAACTCTTTGCCGTTTGCCAGGCTCGTTCCGTCCACGATGTCCCAAACCTTGATGTTCTTCGGAGCATCGGGGTAATGTGACGCCCCGGTGTCCGCAACATAGACTTTCTTGTAGTCCGGCGAGAAGCACAGGCCGTTGGGCTTGTTGATTTCATCAGACATCTTGATGACCTTGCCCGTGCTGGCTTCGATCCGATAGATCGCTTCCTTCTGATAAGGCTGAACCGAGCCCGTATTTGCCAGGGTGCCTTCGTAGTCCATTAAAGCTCCATAGCCTGGATCCGTGAACCAGATATCGCCGTTTGGATGGACTGCACCATCGTTGGGAGCATTGAGCGATTTGCCGTTGAATTTGTCGGCCAGAACCGTTCGGGTGCCATCGATTTCGTATCGAGCCACGCTGCGAGTCAGATGTTCGAAGGAGATCTGTCGTCCCTGCAGGTCGAACGTGTTGCCGTTGCTGTTGTTGGCAGGGTTGCGGAAGACAGAAACATGTCCGTCTTCTTCCAGCCATCGACGCTGGATGTTATTAGGAATGTCGCTCCAAATCAGATATCGCCCTGCTCCGTTCCATGCAGGTCCTTCGGCCCACAGCATATCCTTGCTATGGAAGAGACGCTGGATTGGCGTATTGCCCAGCATCAGCTTCTTGCCACGATCATCCAATGCGACGAGACGATGGTCGGGATAGCGAACTGGAGCAGCGTCCGCCCTGTATTCATCAGCTGAGACCATCCGCGCGGCCGTCAGTGTTGCGGCACCTGCGGCAAGAAACTTTCGACGGGCTAATGGACTGTCCACTACAGAGGCGGGTTTGACGGAGTCTGATTGAGAATGAGCTGCGTGTTGATTCATGTAAGAACTCCAAAATGGCACAACAAGGGCAGGAAGGATTCTGAGCGGAAGGATTGCTCAGATTCCATTGTTGCGAATGCCGAGGAAAACTCCCAGTATTGCGGCACAGTTCAGCGACGAAAAAAGTGAAGACCATGGCGGCACATACGGCGACAACGATTCCTGCTGAGTCGTTTTATCGAGTGACGGTTCGGTTTCGAGAGACAGGCTGCTAAGCTTTGATTCCGCAAATCGTTGTGCTGGAATGATCAAGCAGATCATGACGCCGACTTTTCAACTCTGTGTCACAGACGTTGTTTCTTCGGGACTTTAAGACCGGACTATGAAAGGACGAAATCGAATGCGAATTTCAATCGGATGGGCACTGATTCTCGGTTGTACTCTGGGGATTTCGTCGAAAGCCTCTGCGGCAGATCGAGTCTTTGCTGAAGGAACAGTTCCTGAGGAATTGTGGAATCAGGGAGAGTTCACAGAGGGCGTTGCAGTCCGGTCTGACGGACTCGTGTTCTTCAGTGACATCCACCTCGATCCCGCAAAGCCCGGTCAGATTCTGGTCTTTGATCCGGCCACAAAACAGACAAGTGTTTACTGTGAACGAAGCAGCAAGAGTAACGGCCTTGCGTTTGATGCGGGCGATCGATTGATTGCCTGTTGCGGAGCTAATGGTGGCAATCGGTCGCTCTGCGAAGTTCTGGAAGGTGGTCAGTTGAAGCCGATTATTTCAAGCTTCAATGGCAAGCCTCTGAATGCCCCGAACGATCTGGTGATCCATCCGAATGGCAGCATCTACTTTTCTGATCCCAGATACCTTGGGCCTGAGCCGGTCGAACAGGCGGGGATGTTCTTGTTTCGGTACGACACCAAATCGAATACCGTGAGTATCGCCACTGAGTTAGCCAGAAAACCCAACGGAGTTGAGATCTCTCCGGACGGAAAAACTCTTTATCTGGCAGAGACGGACAATGGGTCAACCGGTGTTCCGGGTGATCCTGTCGGTCCGAAAGGGCGGATGCAACTGTTGGCTTTCGATGTCACCGCGGATGGTCGATTATCGAATGGTCGAGTGATCGTGGACTTTGGAGGCGAAGACGGTATCGACGGTCTGACAGTTGATGCCTCGGGGCGAATCTTTGCTGCGGTTCGATCAGCGAACAAGTTTGGAATTGGAGTTTACGACGGGACTGGCAAGCCGGTTGATTTCCTCCCCACACCATCGCTTCCTACAAATGTTGGATTCGGAGCCGGAAATGATTCCGGAACGCTCTACATTTCAGCTGGCGGCGGTCTTTATCGGGCTTCGGTGTTAAAGTCGAATTGATACATCTTGTTATCGAGGTTATGGCGAACGCCAGGCCGTTTATCAAATGGTCTGGCTTCTTGAAGACATAGATACGTCCGCCCGGTGTTCTTATGTGTTCGCAGCATTCACCGGGCAGCTTGCGCTGCTCCGCTACCTTTTTATTTGGTTGGTCGCTTGCCGATTGGCTTCACAGCGCCGCTTGCCTGAAGTTTCAGTTCCCCTTTGCACTTCGCGATAACGGGCACGTTCACGCGGAGAAAGAGCTGACCGCCCTTCTTGGGCTTTTGTTCCAGGCCAGTGTTGACGGCAAACGGTTCACCTGGTTTGCCATCTGTCATCACCAGGCCAATCAACGCGCCGAAGGGGGCAACCGCGACGTGGTCCTTGGCTGGGTCGGAAGTGCTGAGGCCGGTGAGCGGAACGGGAGTGGTCAGGTCAAGTTTGTAGTCACCGACGACGCCGATGCGAAACGACTTGCCTTCTTCAACTTCGCAGATCGGCACCCAGCCTTTGGAGACGTCCATCTCCATCTTGATCCCATTTTCCTGAAGCAGTTCTTCGTTGATTAGCTTGATCTGATCTTCGACGCCTTCCATCTTGGGATTGATCGCCATCATCCTCTGCAGGACCTCAATCGCATTCTCCTTGCGTCCCTGCTTGTAATGCTCATTGACGACTTCTTTGTACTCCTTCAGCAGAAGTTCTTCCGCCTTCGTCAGACGAGCAGCCAGTTCTGTTTCAGTGGCCCCGTCATTGCGTTCTTTGTTTTTGTCTCGATCCTTGCTCTGAGCAAAAGCGGAATCCGACATCGCTGTGAGCAACAGGACTCCCAAAATCCAGCGGGCCCAGGTGAATCGAATTGGACATCGAAGCGATCGGTCAGCTGGCGCGAAGTTCATCGTGGGAATCCTGTCAGGAAGTGGAGGGCCAACGTCAGGGCAGAACGTCAGACGATTTCGATTCTGACGTCACTGAGGGACGTTTCTGTTCTGCAAATAACGATAAGAGCTGCTTACTTTGAGGCGAATTCTCGGGTGTTCTGCCAATTCGATGCCTCAGGTTTTCGCCTCGGGTGTTTGTGGCTGAGTTGTCGTTGTGGGCTGTGAACGTTTTCCAAACTTGTTTTCTTCGCCTCGGAGAATTCGTCCGATGTTTGAACGATGCTTCCAGACAATCAGGCCAGGCACGATCACAGAGAATAAAGTTAGCGGAAGCTTTGCAACATCGAAAGCCTGCGAGCCCAGGAGGATCAGTTGCGTCACGGCAAAGCCAATCGCTGCCGCAATCGATGCTGCCGCGACAATTCTGGTCGCTCCCACAACGATCAGGAACAGGACAAGAGCCACGAGTGAAGCGATCGGTGAGATCACAAGGACGACGCCCAGTGCTGTGGCGACTCCTTTGCCACCTCGAAGCTTCAACCAGATCGGATACATGTGCCCCAGAATGGCGGTGATGCCAGCGAGAATGGTCGCCGTTTGAGCCGCGTCTTCGGAGAATTTGGATGCAATGAAGAGTTTTGCACCCAATGTTGGGAGCAGGCCCTTGATGGCGTCGAGAACCAGAACAAGACTGCCCCATTTCCATCCGATGACTCGAGCGACATTGGTGGCACCGATGTTACCGCTACCGTGATTCCGGATATCGTCCTTCAGAATCGCACGACCCACGAGATACCCAAATGGAATGCCACCCACAACAAAGGCAATCAGGCAGCATAGGACTGTCAGAGACACCATTTTGAATGTACCCGAAACAAGCAGGTCGACCGCAGGAAAAACGAATCTTTTCAGTACGCCGCCATGAATGAGGCATTGCTCAAGACGAATCCCGCGAACACCCGGCCTCATTTCATACCGTGCAGAGTATTTACACCACTGCCGGCGGAAGTGTTGCTGACAATTCGACGGGATGGAACCTCAAAAAACACGAGATTCTGAAAACCGAGCGTTCTGCAGCCTGTTTACGCACGGTTAACATTTCTCACGCAAGCGTTCTCGTTGTCAACGATGCAATAAACGACTTGCCGTGAGGCCTGGCGGCGTCCCCATTGCTGCGATTTGCAAAAACCCCTCTGTCCTTAGCCTCCTGTTGAGTATACAAAGACACTATCAATTGCTCGGATTTCGAGAAGGCGGCAGTGCGGTGTCGGTGGGGACCGGAGGAATACAAAAAGCAGAGAAAAGCGGCGGAGAACCACGTAAGGTTTCTTCAGCGAAGCTTCTCCGCCGGCTGCTCGCGCTAGCTCTTGAATATCGCCGTCCCTGCGTCACGGTTGTGCTGATGCAGACAGTCCTTGTTGCTCTCAGCCTGTCGACGCTCGGGCTGACCGGAGTTGGCATCGATTATTTGTCCTCGCAGGTGCTTAAGAATGGCGAGGCTCCGCATTGGCCGTTTGGGATTTCACCTCCGGCGTCATGGAGCCCTGTGCAAGTTATCGTCGCGCTGTCACTGACCATTCTGGTCGTGGCCATGCTGACTGCCGGTTTGAAGTATCTGGCGGCTGTTGCATCCGGAGCCTTGTCACAACACATCCTGATTCGACTGCGGACTGAGGTTTACGCAAAGCTGCAGAAGTTGGGATTTCAGTTTTATGACTCGGGCGAAAGCAGTTCGATCATCAATCGGGCGGCCGGAGACGCGAACAATGTCCGTAACTTTGTCGACGGCGTGATCATACGGTTGATTACTGTGTTCCTGACGCTCACCGTGTTTCTGGCTTACATGTTTCGAATGCATGTGACGCTGACTCTTGCGTGTCTTGCAACAACGCCTTTGCTGTGGGCCGGTGCAATCGTTTTTTCTCGAATGGTGCAGCCTGCCTATCGTCGAGCCAGTGAACTTGGCGATGTAATGATTCGCACACTCGTGGAGAATCTGCAGGGAATTCAGGTTGTCAAAGGATTCGCCCGCGAAGCCGAGCAGGCAGAAAAATTTCGCAAAGCCAATCATGACATTCGTGACCTGAAGACCTCAATCTTTTTTCGCATCTCGACATTTCAGCCTGCGATGGGATTGCTGACTCAGGCCAATATGCTCGTGCTGATCGGTTACGGCGGCGTATTAGTGATCCGAGGCGAACTGGCTTTGGGGGCCGGACTTTTTGTGTTCGCAAACCTGCTCCATGAATTCGCGAATCAGGTGGCTCACATTACCAATATCGTCAACAGTATTCAGTCCAGTCTGGCGAGTGCTGAACGAGTTTTCGAGGTGCTGGATGAGCCGATTCGCATTCAGAGTTCACCCACAGCAGCACGCATTTCTGCGGTGAACCAAAGTGTCGAGTTCGAGGAAGTTTCATTCGGCTATTCTCCAGAGAAGCCCGTCATTCGAAACGTATCGTTGCGAATTAAAGCCGGCGAATGCGTGGGGATCACCGGTCCAACGGGTGCCGGGAAATCGACGCTGCTGAGTTTGTTGAAACGCTTTTATGACGTGGAGTCCGGGCGTATCCTGATCGATGGGACAGATCTTCGAGATCTCAACCTTGCCGATGTGCGTCGGCAGATGGGAATCGTGTTTCAGGAGAGCTTTCTGTTCAGCAATACGGTCGCCGCCAACATTGCCTTTGGGGATCCCGAGGCGACTCACGAGCGAATCGAAGAGGCAGCACGCATTGCATCCGCCGATTCCTTTATTCGTGAACTGCCGGAGGGTTATCAATCCATGGTCGGCGAACATGGAAGCAATCTTTCCGGGGGTCAACGGCAGCGACTTTCACTGGCTCGCGCGATGTTGACAAATCCTTCTGTGCTGTTGCTTGATGATGCGACGGCTTCTGTGGATCCGGAAACAGAGCATGAGATTCGCGAAGCCATGGTTTCCGCAATGCGTGGACGGACGACGATTATTGTATCGAATCGATTGAGTACTCTGCGTCAGACTGATCGAATCGTGGTTCTTCGCGACGGAGTCGTTGACGCTGCGGGAACTCACGATGAGCTATTACGAACCAGCGCCTACTATAGAGAGTTAAGTGATCTGCAGAGTCGTCACGAACTGGAGCGGGTTCAACAGGATGCGAACGATGTCGCCCCCGAAGAGCAGGCGATGACCATTCAGATGACCGGGGCAAATCGAGTTTCCGGCAGGCGCATGACTCGCGTCGTGTAGCCGTCGTCGTTGAGTTCGATAATTCGATAGCCGGGCGGAGCCGCAACGAAATTTGGTTTACTGCCCTCAGGGCTGAACTGAATGCCGGTTGATGGCGTCGTGAGAATATCGGTCTGATTCCAGCGTGTTTGGAATTCGTGATGAACGTGTCCGCAGCATGCGAACCGAATTCGAGGTTCCTCTGTGAACCATTCCTGCAGTAATTCTTTGCCGGTCAATCCAATGATATCCATCCATTCGCTGCCGACATTGACCGGTGGATGATGAAAGAAGAGGCCGACGTGGTCTGGCTTGCATGACGCAACCTGTTCCTTCGCCCATGCGATCTGTTCTGCGTCGATCAAACCCGGCACAGAGGACGGCACATGCGTATCAAGACCGAGGCACAGCCAGTTCCCCGCTTGAAACGTAAAGTTGATTCGCGCTTCGCCCTGCCCTGAGATTCGGTCCGAGAAAACAGACCTCAGGACCGTGCGATCATCATGATTCCCAGGGACCTGAAAGAGTTTGTTGATCCATGGGCTGAGCAACTGCCGGACGGCGGAATAGCTCTCGGCAAGTTCGTCGTGAGTATGGTCACCCGTGACCACCAGGAAATCGAACTGCTCACCACCTCGCTTAATGTGTTCAACAACATCGTTCAACAATCGAAAAGTGGGGATGCCCTTTAAGAGAGCTTCCGGATCACGGAACACGTGAAGATCGGTGAGTTGGAGAATGCGAATCGATGCCATAGCGAGATTTTAGGTAGGGACTTGCGGGTGTCTTGATTGCATGAGCAAACTCATCGTGTTGAAAGCATCGGGTCATAAGGCAAGTCGGCATAGCCCGGGACGACACAACAACTCTGATGCATCCTCTGAGATATTGCAAGAGGCGCGATGTTGTCTGAGTGCTCTTTTACACGGAATCATAACTCCACGGTTTTCGCAGCTCACGCCGCAGCCACTGATTCGCATCGTCGTCGCCAACAAATTGCTCGGTCTCGGGATTCCATTGCAATTTCCGACCAAGCCGGAGTGACAGAACCCCAAGATGACAAACCGATGCGGAGCGGTGGCCGATCTCTGCTTCACAAATGGGAGCTTTGCGGGTGCGAATGCAGTCAAAGAAGTTCCCCATATGGTCATTGCTCTCATAGAGTCGCACGGCATCGGCGGCCAATGGTGTTGTGAGGAACTCCGGATTGCTGGCTTCAATTGATCCACGAGTGACCCAGATCCAGCCGTCGGCGCCTTCAAACTTCACGCCATGCTGTTGCCCTTTGGGATCAGCAACGGCACCATTCCATTCGTTGGCCGCAGTGCTGTGACATGAATGCGTTACGCCGTTGGCATAGATGTAGTCAACGGTATATTCACTGGTCGCATTGAATCCATCCGGAATCATTTCGACTGTCGGTTTGGCTTCGATCGACACCGGCCCGCTGCGTTCCAGTCCCAGCCCCCACAGCGCGATGTCGTTATGGTGAGCACCCCAGTCGGTCATCGTGCCGCCGCAGTAGTCCCACCAGTAACGAAATGTGACATGCGTGCGTTCACGAACATATTCAGCCTCCGGGGTTGGACCCTGCCACATATCCCAGTCGAAGCCGGAAGGCGGGGACGACTTTGCGAACGGTCCTTCTCGCCGACCACGTGGCAGCCAGACTGAAATGTGCTGCAATTTTCCGATGCGTCCATTACGTACAAGTTCGCAGGCCAGTCGGAAGTTCTTATCACTGCGTTGCTGACTGCCTGTTTGCAGAATGCCACCAGTATCGCGGACGGCTGCTATTAGGTGCTGTCCCTCTTCAATGGTGAGTGTCAGCGGCTTCTCACAGTAAACATCTTTCTTTGATCGCAATGCGGCGAGTGAGATCAGGGTGTGCCAATGATCGACGGTACCACATAAGACAACCTGAATGTCCTTGCGGTCCATCACCTTCCGAAAATCTTTGTAGGTGTCCGCATCCGGCCAGAGCTTCTTTGCTTCAGCCAGCTGGCTGTCATCAACATCGCATAGGGCGACTATTCGGCCAAACCGTGAAGCGTTTCTTGCGTCACCTTTTCCCATGCAACCGCAGCCGATCAACGCGATTGCTGGTTTTTCGTCCCAAACCGTTGCAGCCGCAGCGGCTGATTGAGCTAACTCGTTCAAGTACCAACTCGGCAGAGATGTCGCCGCAGCCGTGGCGGCGGCTGTTTGTAGAAAACTTCGTCGGTTGGTTTTCATGACTGAATTCTCCTTAGCGCGGTAGCAATCAACGAAATCTTCAGAACCAGGCATCGAAATCGAACAATATGATCAGTGGTACGTTAGGCGACGACTTTACTTGTGTCACGCGGAGGAAAGCCGCTGCAGCTGTCGGCCTTGATTTCCACAAAAAGCCCCGTGCCAGTGGCTCACGTTGTTAGAGACTCACTTCAGCTCAATCTATGCGAGTATTTCTGGAATGACATTTCCGTGGACGTCAGTCAGGCGGTAATCGCGACCCTGATGGCGGTAGGTCAGTTGTTTGTGATTGATGCCCAGCAGATGCAGAACAGTGGCGTTGAGATCGTGAATGTGCACAGGATCCTTGAC
>JBILXT010000137.1:0-16919 GCA_044378235.1 Planctomycetaceae bacterium | reverse complement strand
GAGAAGAGAGCGTATTGCCAAGAGTTGCTCCGATAAAAAACAGCGGCGTCACCTCACCGCCTTTGAAGCCACTGCTGAGTGTTACGACAGTGAAGATAAGCTTCCAAAGCCAGCTCCAGGTCTTCGCACCGTCAGCCCGAAACGCGTTGACGATGGTCACCGACTGATCATCGGCGGCGGTCACTCCGAGACCCAGATAGTCGTCCGTCCCAGCAATGTAAAACAAGGCAATGACCAGCACGCCACCGACGAACGGTCGCAACAGTGGATTCGGAATGAACTTCCTGAACTGTCGACTGACGGCGTGTGATCCTTCCGAAAACATCAGGCTGGCCAGACCAAAGGCCACGCCAGCGAATCCGGTGCACAGCAACAGTCTGCTATCGAAAGGAGCGAGGTGAGAAGCAGATCCCACTGGAAGTGACGAAGCGATCGAATAATGAGTATGCCCGATCCCCCACCCAATGCAGGCCTGATCTCCGACGATCGCTGCGATCATGCACGGAAGAATGCTGGTCGAATTCAGACGCCCAATTGTCAGCACTTCCAGGGCGAAAATCATTGCTGCCACCGGAGTTCCAAACACGGCGGCGAATCCCGCCGCGATTCCGGCGGTGAGCAGAATCTTCCTGTCTTCAACGTTAAGCCTGGGAATCATTCGCGCCAGGCCCGAGGCCAAGCTGCCGCCCATTTGTACCGCGGTTCCTTCGCGGCCTGCCGAGCCACCAAACAAATGAGTCACCAGTGTGCTCAACAGTATCAGCGGAGCCATTCGAACGGGTACACCTTCCCTGGGTTCGTGAATCTCACTGAGAATCAGATTGTTGCCGACCTCTGTCGACTTTCCGATCGTGGAATAGACAGCACCGATAAATAATCCAGCCGCGGGCAACAGCCACAGCAGCCAAGGATATTCGGCATGGAGCTGAGACGAATGATTGAGCAGCCAAAGGAACAGGGCACACGCAGACCCTGTGAGACCTCCCAGAATGCAACCCAGTACGGTCCACTTCAGCAGGTAGAACAATGACGATGTGTACTCGCGAAAACTCGCTCGCATAAAGGAATTCAGCTCTGGGTATTGTCCCGGTCAGTACGTCCCCCAAATTGGCTTCAGGGAAAGAACAATTGTACTCAAATCCCGAGCTGAAACTTCTGATTTCGTTGCCAGGTTTTATGATCTTTCCGCGAACAACAGGCCATAAACCTGCGACAAACGGAGGTTTCGCGGTTGAGGGCGATTCCTGGTAGTGCTTTGTCAAGCTTCAATTTTGGGGTAGTGGACCTTGCTAAAGGTCCTCCCGTGTTGGGATCTTTAGCAAGATCCACTACCTCTACCCCGGTTCTTTATCTTGACAGAGCAGTAGTCGTGTTTTGGATGTGACAGAATACTATCCTGCCAGATCGACAAGAAACGCACTTTCCGGCCTGTAAGGCCAAAGTGTTTCTGGTCGAATGCATAGTGAGTCTTTCAAATGATGAAACGATACAGCAGGAACGGTGCTTTAGGTCTGCTCGGTCGACGGCGAGTGATGCGACTGCTGGCCGGAGTTGCTGTCTTTGGTTTTGAAAGACGCAACGGTGTTGTCGCGGATGATTCTGTACCGAAGTCAAACGATATGCCTGACGAACAAGATAAACAGGAAAGCACTCCACAACCTGGCCTGCCAACATTAGGCGGCATGCAGTTCTGGGGAGATCTGAAGTTTTTTCGAGGCTATAGGATCCAGCGAAATGTGTTGACGGGGCACTATCGTTTGCTGGATGTCAACAATCGACGCTACGCGTCCGGAACGTTGGAGCAGTGTGATGAAGTGTTGGAGAAGCTTCGGATCACTCAGGGGCTGACTTCGGATACTGGTCACGCCGTGATCTATCTTCACGGCATCGCTCGGTCATCAAAATCACTGCAGCCGATTATCAAAGCCATGCCGAAAGAAGGCTACGTGCATGTTCCGTTCGAGTACCCCAGTACTCAGGTGCCGCTTGAGCAGGCCGCGACTTATTTGAAATCGGTGATGGATTCGCTGACCAATGTGACGAAAATCAGTTTCGTCGTCCACAGTATGGGAGGGATCGTCGTTCGCCGTCATCTGAAGGATCACCGTGACCCTCGACTGCATCGCATGGTGATGATGGGGACGCCCAACGGCGGCGCCGAGCTGGCCGATATGCTGAAACGCAACCTGCTGTTCAAGGCGATTTATGGTCCGGCTGGCCAGGAACTGATCAGTGATCCGCTGGGCCCCATCAAGTCCTTACCAACGCCGGATTTCGAATTTGGAATCGTGGCCGGAGGTAAGGGCGATGACAAAGGATTTAATCGACTCCTGCCGGGTGATGATGACGGGACAGTGACCGTCGCGAGTGCTCGCCTTCCCGGAGCGGCCGACTATGTCCGGATCCCGAAGATCCATGCGTTTCTGATGAGCGATGCGACTGTCATCCAGGGCGTTCAGCATTTTCTGGAGCACGGTCGATTCTTTCCGGACAAAGCGCCGGAACCGATTGCAGGGTAATCACGTTTAACTTGTCAGCCATTGGTCGCACGGAACTAAACTATCCAGTTAGCGGAACGGCGCGAGCCGTCCGGTGCTGCAAAACCGGAGGGCTCGCGCCCTTCCGCTATATCCGACTCATCACCTCACCGGACAACTCGCACTGTTCCGCTTCAAGTGTCAACACGTTACTTGTTAAGAATCAGTTTGCCGGACTGTGTCTTCCTCAGTGTGTATGTTTCGCCAGCCAGACGAATCAGGATGCACTGCTGGCCCTGCGCGATTTCCTCGAAGTCCAGCGATACGGCACAGGGCAGCTTGTTCTGTGTTGTTTCATCACCCATGGCGTCGGTTGCTTTGCGAGCGTGAGAGAACGAAGATTGATCCGATCTGTTGCCGGTCATAAGGCTTCGTCCTGAGAATGGTCTGAAGGGTTCATCGAGATCGTCCTGGTTGAGTGAAATCTTTACTTCGCGACAAATTGCAGCAGTTCAATCGTGCTCGTCTTGCCTGTCTGCATGCTTGCTCCACCCACAAGCAGGATGCGGCCGTCCGCTGTGGTCAGTTGTCGATGAAAGAAGCGAGCCTCGTTCAACTGCCCTGCGGGAATCCACGTGGTCGCATCATCGCTGAATATCTGCACCGCGCCGGACATTGACGTGACGATCAGACGATCATGGGCCGCGAACGAGGATGTTCCGAAGCCCTCCATGCCGGTTCCACTTAACTTTGGAGCCGCAGACCAGGTGTTGGAAGCCGGATCGAAGACGCTGACTTCAGTGGTCGTGCTGCCTGATTCTGTCATGCCGCCGATTACATAGATCATGCCCTTGTGCGCGGCAACACTGACCGCTCGTCGCTGAAACGGAGGCGTGGCAATCTCCATCCACTTGAGTTCCGGCTGATTCAAATCACAGACGAGTGCGGTGGTGTGCCAGACCGTGTTGTCCGCTCCCTGCATATTCCAGCCACCCACCACGTACAGTTTTCCGTTCATGACGGCCGCATCATGAGAGGAGCGGCCCGACGGCATTGCCGGGAGTTCAGTCCATACCCCGGTCTGAGGATCGAAGCAGGCGAAGCTGTCCTGAGACCACAAGCTTTGATCTTCGTCGGCCTTATTCTTAGCCGTGAACCCGCCAACTCGATAGAGTTTGCCCTGGTGTTCAACCATCGCCAGTCCGGTCAGCTTCGGGCCGCCAGGCAATTGCTCCCACTGAGCATCCTCGGCGGTCAGCGAAATACGACGGAATTCACCCGATTGCCCTGCCTCCGAGTAATGATGGGCGTCTCCAAAATGTCCGCCGTAGACGTAAAGCTGATCACCGGCAACTGCGGCACCAAAACTGGTGATTCCCTGCGGCAACGCGGGCAGCTTGTGTGACGATACTTCGACGACTGGAATCGTCAAAGGCAGTGTCAGGGTCGAATAGGTTCGGACGGAGTCGTATCTTTCTCCGTTCAGTTCACCGGGCGTCTCTGTTACATGCTTGCTTCGCACCGACAAAACTCCATCGGACAAGGGACGGCATTCGACAATCCCCTGTTCGTTCGTTGTCATCGTTTCATCGATTCCGCATCCAGCAGCTTTGACTTCAAGGCCCGAAGCAGGTTGACCATTGAAAGTCACCGCGAGCTTCAGCGTGCGGCCGGCCCATTTCGGAGTGACCTCCAGAGGCATCCGGTCCGTATCGTTGATCGCTTGCCATTGGCCAGAGAGAGGCGACACATGTTGTTTGGCAAGATACTTCAGCAGGAACGTCGCTTCGCCCTTGGTGACGACGCCATAGTCATGAGACACAATGACGGCAGTAGCTTTGGCATCAACATCGCCAGTCAATGACTCGGCCGTTAAAGACAGAGGCACCTCGGTGGCTTTGGAGCCGCCCTCGTCGCCGGGGACATAAGCCCACACTTTGGCGGCGGCGACTTTGTTCAGTAACTCAGGCTCGACAGATTCGGCAGACTCACTAAAGCAGACATTGATCTTCTCGCCGGACTTATTGATCCAGACAAAATGAGCGTTCGCCAGTGGGCCAAAGAGCAGGCAGGGTATCAATGCAAGATATTGAAATAGCATTTTCTTCATCTGGATTTCTCTTCGTCTATTGATTCGGGGCGACATTGTCTCGCCCGTGTTGTTTGAGACTTAAATTGAATCGTTTGATTCATCAGAGTTAAAAAATTGTTCGCAAGTTCAAGGACTGTGAAAAACGTAGGACGCCCTTTTCAGGGCGTCGAAATCGCACGTGTTTTTGTCGCAACGACGGCCTGAAAAGGCCGTCCTACGAATAAATTCACAACCTTTCAGTGTTTTGTTTTCAGATCAAAGGGAATCGTCTGGTCATTGGAATCCTGCACAAGTGCAGTCAGTGCTGAGTTACTGTTGTAGATCGCGGGAATCGGATTGCGGCCCAGAGGAGACCGCCCTGTGTGGATCATCGCAGCGGTGTAGGCCGCCTCGTTATCGATCGCGAACCCGTGGAATTGAGTGGCTTCGACTTCGACACGATGAGTCCCGGGGATGGGTCCGCTGTCTTTGGAGAAACAGAATTGTCCATCAAGGATTTCTGTCATCACTCCGAGGCCAGTTGTTGTTCCCTGAGGCACGAAACGAATAAGCCCATGCGGCAACGGAACTCCATCAACGTTCACATGCCCGGAAACAGCTTGCCGGTTAAGCGGATCGCCTGAGCCGCAGCCGATCATCGCGAGCAGAATCGGGACTGAGATGATGAATGTTGCCATTCTGATAATGGAAGCAGTTCGTTCAGAATTCACCGAACACCTCCCCACCCGCGCGGGTGCCGGCGGCATCAAGAATCATCTGACTGATGTTCTCGCTGACGAACCTGACAGAGCCATCGGCCATTGCAAACTGTGAACCTCCGATGTGTTCGCTGCGGAATCTTGACAGCACCGCGGCTCCACCCTTCTTCGGGTTGAATGGAGCCATGGTGGTGAAACCCGTCGCCAAAGGATAAGGAGAAGACCAATATGTAAATCCCCAGCGAACCTGACCGGAACATGGTCCTGATGTGAAGAGATAGTCCGGAAGATTCCATGCGGCTTCACCAACCAGCAACGTGTTCGAGGTGCCGTCGGTGATGTCGCGGAATTGAGTCTTTCCGGAGCCGGGTCCGACAATCACACCGTTGTGAGGATTCCCGGTGGCCAGTGAACCCCAGGGATCACCACTGCCTGTGCTGACCGCATAGGTTCCCGGTGCTCGGTTGTTTGCATCGCAGGCCGAAATCGGTATCTGTCTTCGCAAAGGCGACGATGGACACAGATAAGCAGGGATCACCTGTTGCACCGCGGCCATATTGATCGGATCGCTGTTTCCCAATGAAGGGTTATAAAGCGTGAAGACTCCGGACTGTTCAAGATAAGGCAGGATCGCAACAAAGGCACTGGCTTTCGCCAGCGTCCCCGTTCCACCGACTTCTGTTGCCGGGAACAGATTGAAGACATCGTGATAGTTGTGAATCGCTAACGAGATCTGTTTGAGATTGTTGCGACACTGAGTCCGTCGCGCGGCTTCGCGAGCCTGCTGCACAGCAGGCAGAAGAAGCGAAACCAGTATCGCAATGATTGCGACCACAACGAGTAACTCAATCAGAGTAAACCCCCGACGACGGGGCCAGACACTTGAAATAGAGACACCCGAAAACAATACGCTCTGCAACATCGAGCCATTCCTCCACACAAACGACACAAGGTGAAACCGAACGACACTCTGTCGATCGGACAAGCTTGTGCTGAGCGTGGCTGGCTACCTGACCATGTCTTTGGCTGGCTGCGGCCTCAGCATATTTCTCTGAACATCAAGTCGTTCGGGACATCGCCGACATGACACTGAGATTCAGTCTCAATACAATAACGAGCACGTGTTGAGTTTCAACAGCAGTCCTGGCAATTCCAAAGAATTCCATGCGAGTAGAAAGTGAAGTCTTCGTCATCGAAGAGTCCAACGAGCAATGTTCAATGCGCAAAAAAAGAGAGCTCAGTCAGTTCACTGAACTCTCCTTTTGTTGAACCACATTGTGATGACAAGAACTTACTTCGCCGGTTGCATTGAGATGCGAATGCGACGGTACTCCATCTGTCCCCGGTCACCTTCAAGTCCGATTGGACCAGTCTCAGGAACCTTCAGAGCTTCCTCAATCACTTCACCGTTACAGGTGCAGTGGGCGACACCATCTTTCACGACAACGACCAGTTCATTCCAGTCACCCGCCTTGTAGTTCTTCAGCGTCTTGTAAGGTCCGGCCAGTGGATAGTCTCGGCATTGCAACTGTGGCTTGCGAATGAACACACCGCTGTCTGCATTCGGGGTTGCTCGAAACTCCAGCTTCAAAGTGAAGTTACCAGGGAACTCCCGAGTCGTGTAAAGCTGCTGAACTCGACTGCCTTCCGCTGGAGTTGTCACGATAAAGCGACCGTTCTTCGCGACATAGCGACCATCAGGAGTCACGGTTTTGCCGTCATGCCCCCAACCCGTCAGATCCTTGCCGTTGAAGAGACTTTCGAATCCCTCTTCGGGCGTAAACTGATCTGGCTCAGTCTCCAGAAATCCCAGGGTCGCAAGAATTGGCGTCAAAGCTGCGGCCCATTTTTTGTAGCCGATCTCGTTCAGATGCAACAGATCCGGCATTTCTTCGGCCTTGGCATCGCCCTGCTCATTCGCAAACAGCGCCCAGGTATCGAGCACGGTAATCTGCGGATCACCCTTGACCTTCATCGCGGTCAGTTTGTTGATTTCACGAATCTTGTCGGCCGGACGCTTCTTGGCCGAAGAACTGGGAAAGACCTGACAGAGAACAATCGGCAACTCGGCATTGTGCTTCTTCAGTTCGTCGACAATCAGCCTTACGTTATCAGCGATGACCTGAGGTTCAGCCTGCTCTTCCAGGTCATTTGTCCCCATCAGCATTACGACCGCTGAAGGGTTAAGAGACAGCACGTCCTGCTTGAGTCGCAACAGCATGCCTCGAGTCGTATCGCCACTGATTCCGCGATTAGCGGTCTTCATGCCAGGGAACAGTCCCTGAAAATCATCGCCCCAGCCCTGAGTAATCGAGTCGCCAAGAAAGACGACCGCCTTCTGATCCTGCTCAACTTTCGTGGCCCACGCCGAGCGACGTTCTTTCCACAGTCCTTTGAACCAATCGTAACGTCGGATCGGCCCGGCTCCCGGAATTCCATCGTCGGTGGCGGGCAATTCGAAGCTGGCCCCATCATCAGCGCGGAGGGCCGACTGACCGGAAACGCTGGATAGCGAAATGCTGAGCAGCAGCAGAAACAACAAACGCGCAGAACTGGAGATCATGACATTCCTTCTCGAACAGCCTTTAACTCTGGTGGCAGTTGAGCTCTGAATCTGTGCCGGCTGAGCAACACGATTGGAGCTCACTGGAAATGAATACAGCATCCGTAGTCCCTTTTCGAAGGAACGATGGATGCTATATCTGCGTTCGAGAAGTTTACAGATCCGTCACTCAACTGCGAAGGATCCGCGGGGATCTATTCCTTGAGTCGCTCTGGCTTGCACAGCAGCTTCTTGTCGTTGGCGGCCCGCCCACACTTTGTGCAGACGTGGCTGGCGTTGCACACGAACTGCTTGTAAAGCGTGAAGTCCGATTTCAGCATCTTCTTCATTTCGCAAAGCGTCTTGGACATCGGCGACGAACTCCGGAAAACAGTCTCTACTGAGAAAATCTCACCAAACGACACGGCCCTAAAACTCACCCACCACATTACCGTCTGAGCGAGCACCCAGGTTGCGCCATGTGCTCAGATCGATGTTGTTGCTGATTGACCGACATGAGCCATCCATCAGCAGCGTGTTGACAATTCCTGTGTGGTAGCTGCGAGCTGTGATAATCCCATAGGTAATCAGCGTTGAGCTGACACCTTCGCGGCTGCTGCATACATCAATGTCGTAGTTAACTCCGCCTGTGGTGTAGGGCACCACAGTGTTCGGCACGAAGTTTGTCGTGAACCCGGCGTGAATGGCTCGTCCACAAACCCACTCTGTATGCCCGCTGCTGGCGAAAGCGCCACCGGAAATGCTACCAGCCACTGTGGCTGGAGTCGTTGGAGCAACCGCAGGCAAAGTCGCGTCATGGAACCGCGGTTGATAAGCCTTCACTTCTGCCATGCCAACGGTGTTGCTCAGCCCATCAGTATAATCCCGATCAGCCAGCCTCCCATTCGCTGCAAAGGCGGCTCCTCCGTCCTGGCGGTTAATCGGGTTGTAGATCTGATACTGACCAGCTCCCATGGCATAAGACAGTGGATAGTGCTCAACGAGTCCGGTTGTTGTGTTAACTCGTCCCTTGTCGTTGATTTCGCTTGGGCACAGAAGTACGGAGATGCGTTTCGTGGCAATACCGTTCGGCGGGAAGGCAGCCTTGTTCACGCCATCGTGGTAGCCCAGCGAGAAGTTAATCAGAGAATACTCGTTGTTACCCTCGACATAAGGTAACAGCATAGCCTGACCTGACCATGGCTGAGTAATCCTGGCTCCATCAACGATTGTCGCCGGAGGAAAGCAGTTGTAAGTCCCCAAATAGTTGTGCAATGCCAGCCCAAGCTGCTTCATGTTGTTCTTGCACTGTGTTCTGCGAGCGGCTTCGCGAGCGGCCTGGACAGCCGGAAGCAGCAGGGCAATCAGAATTGCGATGATGGCGATCACCACAAGCAATTCGATCAGCGTAAACCCGCGAGACGCACGCTTTGATTTGGAGTAGAGGGGCACTGAACAACCTTTCGCCATTAGAACACAAAAAGACTACGCGACGAGATGACGCATAGAACCTCTGTGCCGGGCTTGGCTGGCTACCTGACCATGTCACTGGCTGGCTTTGGCCTCAGCAGAAGCTCGTGACATCGGACGAGATGTCACGACTAAGTTTTCAATCAAACACCCTTTAA
Organism: Planctomycetaceae bacterium; assembly: GCA_044378235.1. Lineage (GTDB taxonomy): Bacteria > Planctomycetota > Planctomycetia > Planctomycetales > Planctomycetaceae > SXXK01. Next base: position 7,482 of record JBILXT010000137.1, on the reverse strand, counting down.
TCGTCAATTCCGATCATGAAATTGAGACTCAGTCGCAACACTTTAACGCACTGGGGCCGGTTTTCAAGATTTCTTGTGCGAAAATTTTGCGGATGACAATATCTCGCCCTGAGACTACTCAAACCCTGGATCTCGGTGAAATTCCCCGGAGTCTTCGTTCCCCGAACCCTTCTCCCGCTGCAGGAGTCGACGTTTACGGGCCTTATTGTTGTGCCTTAAGGGCATCCGCAATGATAGGCGAGGCCTGATTTCGCGATCACCGGACGACTCGTCCGCTGCCGGACCCCTGTGTCAACTCCTCGATCTCCTGCTGAGTCGCGAAGTTGCAGTCTCCGACAATCGAGTGAGCAAGGCAGGCGGCTGACGTCGCAAACTCCAGAGTTCGCTGGTGATCAAAGTCGGGATGTGTCAGACCGAAGAGCAGCCCGGCATCGAATGCATCGCCACTGCCGACTCGATCGACAATGTTTCGAATCTCATAGGGACGATATTCGCCATCCTTCAACGGTGCCAGGTTTGTTTCGCCCGTCTTTGCATCAAACAGCATCGCTCCCCAGTTATTGTGCGATGCCGACAGTTGTTCTCGAAACGTCGTCGAAAAGATTTCAATGTTGGGATATCGCTTCATCATGGCTTTGGCAAAGCTGATGGCACGATCAATATGGAATTGGCTGCCGCCGGAAACGGCTTCGGCGGGCGGAAGAGTGACCCCCAGAAGCTTTCCGTCTTCTTCGTTTGCCATCAGCAGGTTCACCAGCGGAATCAACTGCTGCAGAGTCTCCCCGGCCAGCGTCTGCGGAGAACGAGTACTATCCCAGCGCCAGAGCTTGGAGCGAAAATTCACATCGAAGGCAACGCGAACTCCCATGGACTTTGCTGCGTGCGCCGCCTCGAGCGTCACCGCCGCTGCGGAAGCCGACAGAGCAGGAGTAATCCCGGTCAGATGCAGCCACGCCGCATCTTTAAGGATCTCCTGCCAATTGAAGTCGCCGGGCTTCGACAGGCTGATCGATGAACTGTCGCGATCATAATAAACGCGGCTAGGCCGCTGATTCGCCCCCATTTCGACGAAGTAAATCCCGAAGCGGCCTCGGTCCGAAATCTGAATGTGTCGAGTCCCGATGCCAAGGCTGCGGAGATCCGCCATACAGCCGTCCGTCAAAGGACTGTCTGGCAAAGCCGTGACAAATTCGACGTCCGTTCCCAGTTGAGCCAGCGACGCGGCCACATTGGCCTCCGCTCCGGCAAAGGTGACATCCAAAGATCCAGGCAAAACCTGCCGAAGTCGCAGAACTCCGGACGGAGCCATGCGAGCCATAATTTCACCAAACGTTATGATCTTTGCCACTGAGTGTTTACCTCGTTAGAACAAACAGACTGCGTACGGCTCACGACGACACGCCAGCAATATGTTATCGAATTTGAAGTGTCGCGGCGCGAGTCGTCCAGTGCGTGTGCGAAACTTTCGAACGGAACCAGCCGCAAGCAGAACGCAGCGAGAAATCTATTACCCAAGGACCAAAACTGAGTGACCCGACGATTTCAGTGCTTTGTCAAGCTTTGATTTGGGGGTAGTGGACCTTGCTAAAGATCCTCCTGTGTTGGGATCTTTGGCAAGATCCACGACCTCCACCCCCCGTTTTTTATCTTGACAGAGCACTACCCCATCACAAACGAAATTGCGTTTGTGACTCAGCTTGCAAGTGTTGTCGGCAGAGTTCGCGGGGTTCACGGTCAGCACTCTGCCGGGAATCAGCAAAATTGTTTTATGCACTCACCGAACTGCTCGCCGCTTTCGTCAGTGACGACGTTGCCGTGTTGGCTTCTTACACCATCGCTTCGATGCGGACTTGGGGAATAAAAAGGGGACATTCTACTTCATTGAAAAAGTAGAATGTCCCCTTTTTGCACGTCAGCTTTTCAGATGGAAATAGCAATGAATGTGCGGCTGGCCGCGGAAGTACCAGACAAACTCCGGACCTTCGATCTGCCAGGTGTCCCAGACTTTATCTGCGCCGATGTCATACTTGTCCGGAAACCACGACACGTGAAGTCGATCCACCAGATTGCGTTGTTCGATGGACTGAACAGTCGCGGTCACATCATCTTCACGGAACATCTTCAACATTCGTTTCATCGTGTCGACCAGCAAACGTTTCTGATCAGCACTCAGAGTTGAACAATCCAGCCCCTGAGCCTGTGCTGGTGTCTGAATCACGGCTTCCGGTCTCTCGCTGCGAGGTGCTGTGGAGACGAGACCTTTGGACTGCTGCTCGGCGGTCAGCCCCTGTACAAATTCGTTGAAGATTCGACCCTGATACCAATATGGGTTACCCGGATGATCGGGCGATTCATTGAAGTTGTCCTGCATGTTCTCTTCGGAGTGCGGATAATGGCCATAGAAAATCGGGGCTCCACCAAACCCCAGGCCTTTATCTGAATGAGCATTACAGCGTCGAGTCACATGGTGGCCAGTGAAGATGAATTCAAAATCTTTATCATCGGGCGTTCCAAAGAAGCCCGCGGCCGGAGCGTTCTTGAGCTGCCCATACTGATCGATCTTGACCTGCTTCTTAATCTCTTCGATGTATTCGGAGCTATGCAGAGAATCGAAGATCTTCTGAATCAGTTCCTGCTGATTGCTGTCGAACGTCGAAGGGATGCGATAATCCGGATGGATGTACCACCAGTTGCTGACATACTGGCGTCTTGGATGATCCGACGGCAGACACACTTTTTGCCGCTGCTCATCATTCAGGCTTTTATACAGCTGCATCGCCAGAGAGTCTGATTTTGCATCTTCGGCCAACACCAGCGAAGTCCGTGGCGACCATTGAGTCATCGCCATCGCGACAGCGGAAATACTCGCCCTCGCAAGAAAACCTCGGCGATTCAGTTGGTTCATTTTGTTCCCCCTGCCATTACGATTCGCTCTTGAGTCCCGAAACCACGCAGCATGATCGTACAATTGAGGATTTGAGGAATCCAACGACGCTGCAGGAATCTGGTCGGAGGTTGCTCGTTGTTGGGTTACTCCAGGCCCTTTTCTTCTACCAGAGTCGCGTGACAGGGTATGCATCGAATGCGTCGTCATAGCTGACGATCGCAACCTCTTCCACTATTGCCTGAGCAATCAGCATTCGATCAAACGGGTCTTTATGGTGATACGGCAATTGCACGGTTGCTTCGGCATGCATGGGTGTGATCGGCAGAATGTTCAATCCATACAATCGAACCGCCTCGTTGATGAATTCCGCCAGTGGATCTGTCAGTCGATACTTGCCGATCGAGATCTTAATGGCAAGTTCCCAATACGTTGCCGGACTGAGAAGTAAATCGTTCTCTGGGTCGACGAGCAGTTGCGTACCCTTTTTGCTCAACTGAGGATCGTTCGATACCAGCCACAGTTGAGTATGTGTATCGAGCAGCAACCTCACGGCGTGTCCCCTGCAAAGCCCTCCAGATGTTCATCATCTTCGGCCAAAACAGTCAACTTGCCTTTCATTAAACCCGGAATACGTGGCGGACGAACTACTGCCGTCGCCACCAGTCTTGCAACGGGCTTACGGTCTTTCATGATCACTATGTCGTCGTCCGGCGTCAGCCCGGCGACCAATTCGCTTAGCGTGGCCTGAGCCACATCCAGTTCCACATTCTTTGACATGTCGTTGTGTCCGGACGATGAAGTTGGCCGATTCAGCAAAGGCAGTATATCCACGCAAGACACCAAAGACGAGAAAAGTAAGCATCGGAAATCCATCTGCATTCTTTTCGTGTTGTTCGTGTGTTTCGTGGTTCAAACCAGCGTTCAATGACTCATCTGGACTTCTATCAATCAATGATCATCGTATCGTGGCTCCTGTTACAGGTTTTGCTTTGGGCAAACAAAAGCGATCGCGAATGACTGATCGATGATTGGCATATCGGAAACATGCACCGAAACGATTCCCACGTTCTTACGGCTGCAGCTCACTCAGCATCGCCCTCTGCTGCAGTACGACGCCGCCTTTCTCGTCGCAGACTTGAAGACGGATCATGGGCTGCTCGCCGGACCAGTCGATGAGGATGTTGCCGTAGTTGGTGTCGAAGAAGGTCAGGCCGACGCGATACGGATTGATCTCGTTCGCAAAGCGGACACCAGCCTTGGTCATGTTGCCGCTAGGGGCGTTTAAGCTGCTGCTGGTGACTTCGTACAACGGATAGCCGATTCCGGACTTATCATCGGCTTTTAGCTCGGCGATTTCAGCAAGATGTCGGTCGCCGCTGATCATGACGATGCCGCCGGATTTTGAATCGCGAAGCACCTTGAAGAGCCGTTCGCGTTCTTTCGGGAAGTTGCCCCACATCTCCCAGCCGTGCTGATTCGACAGTACCTGATAGCTGGAACCGATGACTCGCACTTCCGCCGGGACCTTGAGTTGTTCTTCGAGCCATTTCCATTGAGTATCTCCCAACACAGTCGCATCTTCATCAGTATTCGGTGAGTAGCGACCTCGATATCCATCGCCCGGTTCTCGGCCGTCAAAACCTTTCTTCAATGGACTACGAAAATACCGAGCATCCAGTAGGATCACCTGAACTCGCTTGCCATCGGGGCCATACACTTTGGACCAGTAAATGCCTTCCTGAGTTCGGCGAGGATCGTCTTTGGCGACGCCCAGAAAATCGAGGAACACCTGCTGCGACTCTTCTCGCATTTCAAACTCGGCCCCGGAATCATCTTTGCCATAGTCATGGTCATCCCAGGTCGCCACAACCGGGCAGGCAGACTTCAGTTTGATGAATCCCGGCTGCTGATTGAGCTGTTCGTACTTCGCTCGCAGAACGTTCATGTCCGGACTGTCGCCGTAGATGTTGTCGCCCAGAAAGATAAACAGCTCCGGCTTCCCGGCGACCACCGCGTCCCAGATCGGCTGAGGCTTGTCCTGCTTGGCACAGGAGCCAAATGAGATCCGCGACAGAGGTTCCTCAGCGGATACGGTGTTGAGCAACGCGGCCTGATGTGGTGAGAGGCCGGGAAGTCCCGTGAATGAAGCGAGGCCAATGATCGCTATCAGAACCAGTTTGCTGAGAACTCTCATGGAAGGCTTCCTTCTTATTTTCTTCATAGGCCGGGTATTAAGGGGGCTTCTATTCTGTGAAGAACACATTCATCCGGAAAGCATGTCGGCCTGTATTTTCGCATAGAGATGTCTGGATGCTTGCGGGCCATAAACTTCGCCACCGGGTTTACCCCGGTGGAAAAAGGCCTTTGCACTACCTTGGCGGTGCTGTAAGCCGTGTAGGATCATGAATCTAATCCCTTCCATGTTTTCTGTTTACCGCCCAGCCGAACATCAATGGGGGATTGTGCTCAGGCTGAAGCGTTGCGTAGTGCAAAGGCCTGTAAACCACCGGGGTGAACCCAGTGGCGGAGGTTTTATGCCGCGCCGTGGATACGATGACAAACCGTTCATCAAAACGCTCGATGCATATTCCCCGCGCCGTCGTCGACGTAGGGAAGCCACAGCAATGCAATGCGATCAACGGCGGTGTCAGTTTTTCGAGGTGAGATTTCCAGACTGTCGAACTTCATGACATCCGTGTCGAACTGGTGCACGATCTCATTAGCCTCACCTTCGACAGTTGCATTCAGAGCTTCCCGCTCCTGCAGCAACGCGGCATATTGTTCTTCCGCGACGCGAATGTCGTTGGATTCAGCCGCCACATTCGTGGCCGACTTAATTACAGATCCTGCTCGAGTGACATTTGTAGAAGTACCCAGTTTGCGTCCAAAGAGCGCTCCCAGAATACTGGTGCCGACGTTGACGGCTGTGCTGAGCGTCTTCTGAGACTTTTGTTGTTTCTCTTTCTCAATCTTCTGTTCTGCACGCCGAATCTTGTCATCCAGAGTTCCAAACTTCGTGGCATACTTGCGACGCAGTTTCTCCACCAGACGATCGCGTTCTTCCCGCGCGGCATGACGCAGACGAATGCGGAAGTCGTTTTCAGATTCACCAGGCTGCGATGTCTGTTTCAATTCTTCGCAAGTGAAGACGACGAGCTTGCGATCACGGTACAGATGATTCTTGATCGCGGTCGTCCAGCCGGTGTACGACTTCTTCTGAGTCAGCTCGGCGGGCAGTTCACGAAACGTCGCATTCCCAAATTCCGGCTCGGGCAACAATTGCGGCACATCAGCTTCGTCCCATTCATCGGCTTCGAGCCAGGGATCCGCAGGAATCGAATCACCGGCCAGACGAATCAGCGTGACCGGATCCCACAGGTCGATGCCATTCTTCGCATCGATAAAATGGATGCGAGTTTGCCCTAGCAGCGCCGGTCGATACACAAATCGATCGGCCTGAATATGAGCCGGCAGGAAGAACTCCGCGATCCCCGGTGGCAACACTGGCCGCGACGGCTGACTTGGCAACTCCGCCGCCGGTGCTGCAAAACGCGGAGCTGCCGGAGCACTGCTCATCACCTGAGCGGTCGTCGAAGGGGCCGGACTGTTGCCCTTCAGCGGAGCCATCAACGTTTCGATCTGCTGACGGCTGACGGGACCTCGAAGATACGACAACGCCCAGCGACTGCGAAACACGGTCGGAGCATCCTCATGGACATTATTCATCAGGAAGACTCGACTGCCCAAACCGGCCAGAGTCTGCTCCATCTGCTGACGATCGAATGTTGACCCCGTCGAAGCCGCTGCCCCTTCGAGCCCTTCGAGAACTCGCATTTTGTCGCGTTCTGTCTGCAGACGTCCCAAAAACCAAGTGCCGCAGTTCGACAGTCCTTTATAGTCAAGGTCCACGGGGTTCTGCGTCGCCAGAACACAGCCCAACCCGAATGCTCGAGCCTGTTTCAGCAGAGTCAGCATCGGCAGCTTCGACGGCGGATTGGCCGTCGGCGGGAAGTAGCCAAACACTTCATCCATATAAAGGATTGCACGCAGGCTTGATGTCCCTGTCTGACTTCGCATCCAACTCAGCACTTCGTTCAGCAGGATCGTGACGAAGAACATTCGCTCCTGATCGGAAAGATGGGCGATAGAAATAATCGCCAGGCGAGGTTTCCCGGCGGGCGTCCACAACAGGTTCTGGATGTCAAGCGGTTCGCCTTCCAGCCACGCGGCAAAGCTGGGTGATGCGAGCAGATTGTTGAGCGTCATCGCCAGCTTGAAGCGATCGCCCTGCGGATAAAATGATTCCAGATCCAGAAAGCCGACCTTATTGAACGGCGGAGCCTGAATGCTGCGAATCAGCGCACCCATATCAACGTTCTGACCGCTGCGCCAGTAGTAGTCGAGAATATTGGACAGCAGAATATGTTCACGACTGCTGATGGGATCGGCATCGATTTGCAGCAGTGCCAGCAGACCCGACACGGCCGACATGATGCGACCTCGAAGTGCGTCGGAATCGGAGCGGACAGAATCATTGGGTGCGTCGAATGATTTCAGAACGGTGATCGGCCGACCGGCATTGCTCGCGGGAGTAT
>JBILXT010000136.1:0-16962 GCA_044378235.1 Planctomycetaceae bacterium | reverse complement strand
CACCGCCAACATTCGCGGTATTGAATTTCAACAAGGGGTCTGGCGATACCATCCTGCGACGAAAGAGTTTGAACTATTCTGCGAAGGCGGAGGAAACTCGTGGGGGCTGGATTTCGATGCGACCGGTCGGCTGTTCTACAGCACCAACTACGGCGGCCACGTGCTGCTCCATGGACTACAGGGAGCCAACTATGTGAAATCCTTCGCCAAACACGGCGCGCTGCACAATCCTTATGCGTATGGATACTTCGAACATGCTCCGCATCAGAATTTCACCGGGGGACATGTTACGGTTGGTGGGATTGTTTATCAGGGCGATGCGTTGCCGCAGTCGTTTCGAGGCAAGTACATTGCCGGCGACCTGCTGGGACATGGAGTTTACTGGCATGATATCTCACCACGCGGTTCCACCGTGCAGACATCGCACGGCGGTGAACTTCTGAAGTCTGGTGATCCCTGGTTCGCTCCGACAGATGTGACGATGGGCCCGGACGGTGCGATTTATGTAACCGACTGGCATGATGCTCGCACGGCACATCCAGATCCGGATGCTGATTGGGATCGCAGCAATGGACGAATCTACCGGATTGCTCCCACAGGACATTCAGGCAGGAGCGTTCCGGATTTCGCCACGCTAAGTGAAGAAGAACTGGTCAAGCTGCATAATCATTCGAGCCAATGGTTCGTCAGACATGCTCGTCAGGAACTGGTTCGACGAAATGCCACGAGCGTCCTCCCCGTGATGATCGAACGCGCGGAGAAATCGGAGAATCCTCAGCAGGCGATTGAGGCTCTCTGGACGATCGCGTCGTTGGAATCGTTTAACGAAGAACTGGGACTGAAATTGTTAAACAGTCCGCATGAAGCTGTCAGAACGTGGGCTGTGCGATTGCTGGGGGATACGAAGACATTGTCCACCGAGCTGGCTCATCGGCTGGATGAATTGGCCGAGGTTGATCCATCAATTGCCGTGCGGCAGCAGCTGGCGTGTTCGGCGGCTCGCTGGCCGGCAGCTCAGGCGATGCCAATCATTAACGCGAATATCAATCGAGATATCGACTCTGAAGATCCCTGCATGCCGTTGCTATGGTGGTGGGCGGTTGAGCGGCACAGTGTCAGTGGCCGCAAGGAAGTGATGAGTCGTTTTGTGCGGCCTTCTCTGTGGAAATCCAACCTGGGCAGCGTGGCGCTGCTTCGTCGTCTCATTCGAAGATACGCAGCTGAAGGCACAGCCGAGGGCCTTGACTGTGTTGTGAAGTTGCTGGCGGCGGCTCCCGATGATGCGGCGCGGCAGCCGCTGTGGGAAGCGGTGCTGCAGGGCTGGCGTGAAACACCAAGCGGCGACCTGAGTGCTCAGCGAGCGAAGATGGTGACAGCTCATCCATTCTTCGAAGTGGTTGATAAGACGTGGCAGACTGCACCGAAGAACCTCACGATGCTGCATCTGGCGATTCTGGTCGGCCAGTCTGCAGCAAGCGAGGCGGCTTACGCCGAAGCTCTTGACGCATCTGCCTCCACGAATCGACGGCTCGCCTTGCTGAACATCGTGGGAGAGAAAAGTGAGCCGGGACGTGTCGAATCACTCATTGCTCTCGCAGAGAGCGATCAGCCGGATTCCGTGCGAGCCGCCTCGGTCCGTTTGTTGGCTCGTGCTGACACTGCGGAGATTGGGGCTCGGTTGCTGAAGTTGCACCAGTCATCGGGATCGGAAGAATTGAAGTCGCAGATTCGCGGCGTGATGCTGTCACGGAAGTCGCTGGCATCAGTTTGGCTGAATGCTGTGGATACGGGTGAGATTGCTGCCAGTCTCACGCCACTCGATCAGATTCGACTGGTTGCTTTGCTGGAAGATGAAAGTCTTAACGCGATTGTGACAAAGCATTGGGGCCGACTGCAGGGGGCGACGGCTGAAGAGAAACTGGCCGAGGTTCGAAGGCTCAATAATGATCTGCGGGCGGCTGGGGGAAACCCGGAGACGGGGCGTGAGCTTTTCAAAAAGCATTGTTCGACGTGCCATCAGTTGTTTGGCGAAGGGACAAAACTGGGGCCTGATCTAACTTCTGCCAATCGAGCTGACCGCGACTTTCTATTGGTCAGTTTAGTGGACCCCAGTAGCGTGATCCGCAAGGAGTTTGTCAGCGTCGTTGTGCTGACGACGGATGGTCGAGTTGAAACTGGGCTGGCAGTGGCTCGTGACGATAACGGTCTTACGATCGTGACGTCGAAGAACGAACGAAAAAGTTTCAGCGCCGGTGAGATCGAAGAAGTTCGTGAGTCCAGTGTGTCTCACATGCCCGACACGCTGTATCGCCAGCTCAAGCCACAGGAACTTCGGGACTTGTTTGCCTGGCTGCAATCAAGCGGTCCGGGCCAGTAGTTTGCTTTTAAGCTCCACGACGTAGGTTGGACACTCTTGTTCGACCAGGGTTCGACAGTCCGCAATCGACCCCTTCGGCCTCGTGCCGAAGGTGAGCAGGTTTGGGAACCAGAAATGGGGTCTTTCTTGACTGTCCAATTCCCTCGAACTGCTGCCTCCGGCAGCAGTTTCAGGGAATTACGGAATTGGGAAATTGTTGGGGAGCTTTCGATTCTGGTCGCCAAACGCTTCACCACTCAGGCAAGCTAAGTGGCGTCAACAAACGAGATTTGGGACAGGCGAAGAAGTGCATCGTTGCTGATCAGTTGGGCATCGTGTTGTGCTGGAGGCTTTGAAGCTTTGCTGACGGTGGTCAGGGGTGCGCTGAGTCTGGATTTACTCGGGGAAGTCCCGTTGATGCGTGCCTCGATTTTCGCGTTTCGTTTGCATGCAGCGTCCGCAACAGTCATTGTTACCGTCTGTTGTGCGCGTCACTGAGGGAATCAATGTTTGGGATCTCACAGTCGCCTGCGGCTTGCCGTTAAACGAGAACACAGTTGGCTTGACGCCAAAACGAACAACGTTGAGGAAGTCCTGCATGAGTCCATACGCTCCGCCGACGAACCGTGACTTACCCAGCGGACCTTCGGGACAACGATATGCGGTCGCGACCGTTTTGACGCTGACGGCGTGCCTGCTGTATCTCGATCGCTACGCGGTCAATATTCTGCGACCGTCGATTCGAGCTGACCTGAACATGACTGAAGCTCAATTCAGTTGGTTCGAGAGTTTATTCTTCTGGTCGTATGCGTTGTGCCAAATTCCTGCAGGATGGCTGAGCGACCGTTTGGGGCCACGTCGAGTCCTGACGATCTATATTATCGGCTGGTCCATTGTGACGGGACTGATGGGAGTTGTATCCACCGTTTGGGGAATGCTCCTCCTCAGATTCCTGTGTGGAATTGCTCAGGCGGGAGCCTATCCCGTCTGCTCAGGACTCATTCGAGTCTGGTTCCCGGTAAAGCAGCGGGGATTTGTCAGTTCTATTGTGGCCCTTGGCGGCCGTTTCGGTGCAGTGCTTGCACCGATGCTCACTGCCGCGCTGCTCAGCCGATTAGGGATGGGATGGCAAGCAGTACTGATCAGCTATGGGCTGACAGGAGTTGCGGTTGCCATCGCTTGTTATGCCGTTTGCAGAGACAAACCGGAGCATGCAATTCCCCTGCCGGCGATTGATGCTCAGCCCTCAGCAGGAATCGCGACCGGCATCGCTCAATCAGCATCGCTTGCTCCTTTTCCCTGGGCAGCTGCATTGCGAAGCTTGAGTCTGTGGGGTAACAGCATGCAGCAGTTCTTCACAAACATTGGCTGGTTGTTTGTTGTCTCACAATTGCCTCAGTATTTGGCGGACATACACAAGATTGGAATTGAGAAGCGGGCCGCGATGACGGCCGTTCCCACAATTGCCGGCATCGTGGGGATGTTTTGCGGAGGATGGCTGACGGACGTGGTCACTCGACACCTCGGTCTCAAGTGGTCTCGTCGACTGCCGCTCATGATCACTCGTTTTGGTGCCGCGGCGGGATTTCTGTTATGTTTTTTACCGGGCATTCTGAATCCCTCTGGGCCGCCTTCTCCCTGGCTGCCGTGGATGGTCATTGCGGCGTTAAGCTTTGCGACATTCTGCAGTGATCTGGGGATTCCTGCGGTGTGGGCGTATGCTCAGGATGTCGGGGGGCCTTATACGGCTTCAATCATGGGCTGGGCCAATATGTTTGGAAATCTGGGAGCCGCGATCGCCCCAATTATCTACACACAGGTACTTGGGAAAACTCCGGGTGTCAAAGAATGGAATATGCTGTTCCTGTTCTGCGCTTTGATGTTCATTATGGCCGGAATTTGCAGCCTGGCACTCGACTCGACAAAGCCAATTCGCACGTCTGAAAACCGGTGATGACTTGAAATCCGGAATTCGGTTAGACTCCGGCAGATGTTGCCGCTGAGTGATGGCTGGGAGCTTGCTCATCACCCTGCGGATTGATCAAAACCCCGGTTTTTAATTGGACGGAGTAGCAGGGATGCGTCAAAGAACCTTTCGCCAGCACGACTGCGCAGTGAACGATCGTGGTCTGGCGCGTTGCGAAGGTGCTCTTCGAGCACAATTTTCTCGATCAGCAGGTAACGCTGGTTTGGCGGCTTTAATGGGACTGGTTTGTTCCTTCTGGACGACCGGCGTCGCGGAAGCCCAGGCTCAGAAACAGACTCCGGAATCTTTGCTGCGATATACTCCGGTGCAGAAGAGCGTTGAATACGACACTCCGGAAGCCGCTGACGTTGCAAAATGTACTGTTGCACTGGAACAGGGCAGCTACGTCGTCAGCAACGCGGCCAATCAGGTGCTGCGAAAGTTTACGGATGCCAATGGTGACGGCTTTCCGGATATGTACCGCTACTATCACCTCGGGCTGGAAGTTTATCGTGAGATCGATACGAACGGTGACTTCAAAGCCAAGAAGGCAACTCGCCCTGATCAGTATCGCTGGATGAACTGGGGCGGAACTCGCTGGGGCCTGGATCCGAACGAAGACGGCAAGATCGATTCATGGAAAGTCATTTCGGCTCAGGAATCTGCTCGAGTCGCCGTTGAAGCTCTGATTAATGGTGACCTGCAGGCTCTGAGCACTGTGATGATCAACGATGCAGACATCAAAGTACTCGGGCTGCCAGCCGCGAAGGCCAAAGAAGTTCAGGCGGCAACAGCCGATCTGGCGAAGCTGGCTCAGGCCGCTGTTTCTGACAGCAAGGTTCTGAATTCCAAGAGTCAGTGGGTGCGATTTGATCCACCGCTTCCGGGACTGATCCTGGCCGAACAGCTGGGAACATCTGGTGACCTGACGGTTTATGAGAACGCAATGGCGTATGTTCAGAATGGAGAAAAGCTCGATCTGATCTCCGTTGGTGAAATGGTTCAGGTTGGCGATGTCTGGAAGTTGTTGCAAGTTCCGACACCGATTAACTCGGGCAGTAATGTTGTTCAGGTTGGCGGTCTTCTGATGACTCCTGGTCTTCCCGGAAAAACACCGGAAGATGCAGCAACGCCGGAAATGTCCGCCGAGATGCAGAAGCTGCTGGCTGATCTCCAGAAGATTGACGAAGCCAGCCCGCAGCCGGACGCGCCTGCTCAGGCCTTCACCGACTACAACGTGGCGCGAGCGAACGTCAGTGAGAAGCTGATTGGGCTGTCTCGCAATGATGAAGAACGTCAGCAGTGGATTCAGCAGTTTACGGACAGCCTTTCAACCGCGACACAGTCCGGACTCTATCCGGAGGGATTGCCTCGTCTCGTCGCCCTGCAGGATGCGGCGAAGAGCAATCAAGCGTTGGTGGGCTACATCTACTATCGTCGTTTGATGGCTGAATACGCGGTGCGACTGAAGAACGACGAAAAGGTGCCACAGGACCAGGCGGTCAAGGCGCGTGGGCTGACTCAGAAGTGGTGGTTCGAGCAGCTGGAAGACTTTGCTTCCAAATGGCCAAAGTCTGAGGATGCCCCGGATGCCGTCGTTCAGCTTGCTATCAGCTACGAGTTGATGGGACGCATTGAAGATGCCCAGGCATGGTATGCTCAGTTGGCAAAGAACTATCCGGAAACTGAAGGCGGCGTGAAAGCTCAGGGAGCAATGCGACGTTTGACGCTGACCGGCAAGCCGTTGCAACTTTCTGGCAAGTCACTGCAGGGGCAGCCATTAGCGGCTTCACAGTACAAGGGGAAAGTGTTGCTGGTTGTCTTCTGGGCTTCGTATGCTCAGCCTTTTACTGATGATCTGAAGACGATTTCAGACGTTTATGCGAAGTATCAGAAGGACGGTTTTGAAATCCTGGGCGTAAACATGGACACGGATATGAAGTCCGTGGGAGACTATTTGAAGGAACACAGGATCACGTGGCAGAGTCTTCGGGAAGTTCCGAAGTCCGAGGGGCAGCAGCCGGGCGATTTCAACTATGGAATTGTGTCCGTGCCAACCATGTTTATTGTCAACAAAGAGGGTGTTGTTGAAGGCGGCATTACCGCTGCAAACCTTGGGTTTGCGGTCGACACTCTCATTCAGGGCAAGAAGCTTGTTCCTGTCGGAGAAGGCGGCGCTGACGTTGAAAATGAAGTGGAAGCCGCTGCCCCGAAGGTGGACGCAAAAAGGGCCTCCAACGCCGACAAGACGAAAGCTCGCAACTAGAATTCGTGGCGAAGTAAAAACGGGAGAACGTCTTTGGGCGAATCCTAAGATCGCGAACAGCCGGCAGGGAGAAATCCCTGTCGGCTGTTTCTATTTGATCTTTGTTGCGTGATGGAGTCAGGAAAAAGGTGTCCGCAGGAAAAAGGTGTCCGGAACCGTTTATTGACACTGAGCGGTCGAGAATTCAGAAAAACACAAAGAGACCCCTGTCGCAACTTTGGGCGATTGCCCAAAGGTCCAACTCGTGGAACGAGCCTCACGTATAACCCAAATCGTTGGATTCGGATTCGACGCCGACAGACGAGGGTCGCCATGGACGGTTCGTATTCCAGGCGACGTAATCTGCTGCGGCCGTATTCACGGCCGTGGTGACGGGGATGCACGTCAACCCCACGCTGAAGCGTGGGGCTACGTGCTGGCGCCGCATTCGCGGCGAAGCTCATGGCCCTATGACTTCGGAACTTCAGCCGGGGGCAATGCACTGAGGCCGACTCCGCTGTACGTGAAACCGCGAGCGGCCATTTTGCGGCGGTCGTAAAGATTGCGTCCGTCGAAGATTACCGGAGCCTTCATCTTTATCTTGATGTAGTCAAAGTCCGGGTTTCGGAATTCATTCCATTCCGTCACGATCGCAATCGCATCGGCGCCATCGCAGGCATCGTAATGGTGAATACAGTACTCGACGGTGTCACCAATTTCCTTGCGGACATTTTCCAGCGCCACCGGATCATGGACCTTCACTTTAGCACCGGCTTCAAGCAGGCTGCGGATCAGAACCAGGGACGGAGCTTCGCGAATATCGTCCGTTCGCGGCTTGAACGACAGTCCCCAGACGGCAATCGTGCGACCTTTCAGATCACCTCCGAAGTGAGCCGACAACTTTCTGAACAAGACATGTTTTTGCTGGTCGTTCGTCTCATCAACAGTTCGCAGAATCCGCGGCTCGACACCGTATTCAGCCGCCAGTGAAGCCAACGCGCGAACGTCTTTCGGGAAGCAGGAGCCACCGTAGCCAACACCGGGGAAGAGAAATGAAAAGCCGATTCGAGCATCATGGCCGATACCTTTGCGGACCTCATTGATATCCGCACCGACCTTTTCGCAGATGTTGGCCATCTCATTGATAAAGCTGATCTTTGTCGCCAACATGCAGTTAGCCGCATACTTGATCATCTCGGCACTCTCGATGCCGACCGTAATGAACGGCTTCTCTGTTCGCAGGAAGGGCTTGTAGACCTCCTGCAGGACATCAGCTGCTTCGGCGTCATCGACACCGACGACGACTCTGTCCGGCTTTGTGAAGTCATCAATCGCCGCGCCTTCTTTCAGGAATTCCGGATTCGAGGCGATGTAGAATTTCGTGTCTGTCTTTGCTCGAATCCATTCGGCGACTTTTCGATTCGTGCCGACAGGGACTGTGCTTTTGCAGATCACAATCGCTTCGGGCTTCAGGTAGGGAGCCATATTCTCCGCAGCGGCTTTGACATACTTCAGATCGGCCGCACCGCTCTCATCCTGAGGTGTCCCCACACAAATAAAGACGCACTTGGCCTTGCTGATGGCGTCTTCGTAGCTGGTTGTGAACTTGAGGCGTCCTGAGGATGCATTTCGTTTTACCAGTTCTTCAAGGCCTGGTTCATAGATCGGAACACCGCCACGATTCAGCAGATCCACCTTACGTGCATCGACATCGAGACAGGTCACATCATTGCCGCTTTCAGCGAAGCAGGTGCCTGTGACAAGTCCAACGTATCCCGTACCGATCATTGTGATCTTCATCGTGTCGCTCCGGATCCTGTCTTTGAGCCAGCAGAAAGCGTCGGCTCAAAGGCTATTTTCATACTGTTAAGATTTGTGTGATGACTCCTGCGCAGCATCGGCAGGATTCACTAACTGGTCTGGTCAGCCTTCGCTCCGACCCTCTCGCTGGACTTGTATTCTCTCTCCAAAGATTCGAGCAGTATTTCCAGGCGATCAACACTTTCCGGCGCGGTCTGTGGATGAGGGTTTCCGGACTGTCGCGGCAACTGAAGGCGATTTTTGATACTGTCCGTAACGTACACGGGGCGGCTGCGGACCTGATCGTAGATCCGTATGACATACTCACCAAGAATTGAGATTCCCAATGCGTTCAATGCCCCAAAGAATGAGGCCGTGATGATCATCGAAGCCCAGCCGGGAATTGCCAGCCCCGTCATCATTTTGTGCCACAGCACAAATGCGACAGACCCCGCACAAACGCAGGCCGATATCGCCGCGATGATGTAAAAGAACTTCAGCGGGAATCCGGAGAAGGAGAAGATCGCGGTCTTGGCCAGTCGAAAGAGTCCTCGCAGCGACACTCGCGGATGATCGTCGTGTCGGGCTGCTCTCTCAACAGCAACACCTGTCTGATTGAACCCTGCCCAACTTCTCAGGCCGGGAAAGAATCGATCTCGTTCCGGGAGCTGCAGCAGTGCATCGACCACTTTGCGGTCCATTAGTCCAAAGTTGCCTGCGTCCGCCGGGATCGGGCTGTCGGCAATTGAATTGAGTACTCGATAAAAGCTGTAGAACAGGAAGCGTTTGCCCGCGTTCTCTTTGCGGTTCACGCGTTGGGCGTAAACCACGTCGTAGCCGTTTTCCCATTGATCAAGAAATCGCGGGATCGCTTTGGGATCATCCTGCAGGTCAGAATCCATGACGATGACGACGTCACCCGAACTGTGT
The DNA here is from genome assembly GCA_044378235.1 of Planctomycetaceae bacterium. Taxonomy (GTDB): domain Bacteria; phylum Planctomycetota; class Planctomycetia; order Planctomycetales; family Planctomycetaceae; genus SXXK01. The sequence continues at coordinate 7,665 of JBILXT010000136.1, read as the reverse complement.
TCAAGGCCAGCCTGAACCGCCGGTTGATGTCCAAAGTTTCTGGACAAATGCACAACAACAATATGGTCGTCGGCCGCAGCCAGCGCGTTCAACTGTTCTCGTGAGCCATCTTTGGAGCCATCATTGACGTAGACAATTTCGAACTGCAGGAAGTCATCCTGCATGACTTCAACAATCTGACGCGTCAGTTCCTGCAGAATTGCGACTTCATTGAAGACCGGCAACACCACTGAGATGACGACAGATCGTCGATCCCGGCGTTCAGAGGGCAGCGGCATAATCATTTCTGCAGCACTCCTGCCAGCGAAAGTCCCGTGGGTACTCCGAGATGCTTCAGGCACCAGCGTTCCGCGGCCGCTGCTGTCAGCAATGCGCGATTGGTAAACGCGGAAACGTGTGGAAAGTCAGGCTGCGTGCGTTTCGGAAACAGTTTTTCCCAGCCTCGAACCGCAACGGCTGCTGGCATCGTGAAACTGTTCCAGTAATTGAGCCAGGAAACGCGAAAGTCGGCGGCATTGGCATGCTGCCGAAATTCCTTGACGGTGTAGCGACGATAATGCCCCAGTTGTTCGTCCCACCGACTGAAAAGCCAGGGATGTGCAGGTACCGTGACGATGACGGCTCCGCCATCTTCCAGAGCTGCGTGAGCATGTCGCAGGACGAGAGCGGGATCTTCTACGTGCTCGAGAACGTCCAGCAGTACCACGGCTCGCAGAGACTTCGCATCAACCGGCCACGGCTTGCCAAGATCGTGAACACGGACGTCTTCGATGCCACGATTTCGGACGTGCTGCACGGATTCTGGCATGAGGTCAAAACCGGTGACGTCGTAACCCAGCTGATTGAATTCGACCAGATTGCGGCCAGATCCTATTCCGCCTTCAACCAGTCGCCCCGGAGCCGGACAGTATTTTTCCAGTAAACTGATGACCAATTGCCGCTTGGCAACATGCCACCAATAGCTGTCCTCCAGAGTAACAAGTTCCTTCAGATGACTCGGATCCATGTGATGCTGCCTGTCGTGCTTGCGTCATTACAACAGGACGCAGCGGCCGCACGATCGCAGCAGAATCTGGCCCGTAGAGAACGATGACGTTTCAGAACTCAACCGTTTGAACTTAGCACATGGATTCGGATGGTGAGTTTTTGCAACAGTCAGGGAAACGCTTACCCATGGCGCAGCTGTTAAAGTATGTCGGTTATGCCGAGCATCGGGGTCTTACGGGCAGAAAATGCATCCCGGACTTCGCCGCAGGTCTATCACTGAAGCCTGGACTGCCGGAGGAACATCCAGACCGCGAAAGTGAAGAATTCAGGTACGATCAGTCCCACGCTTCAGGGAGACTTCCGCAACGCCGGGCTATTCGTCTTTCGAATCATCGCTTTCAGGCGCAGGATCGTTGCTCGATTTTCGAGCAGATCCCGGCTCAGGAGTCGTCCCGGCTGGAACACCAAACACCAAAGTCAGTTCCTGTTCCTCTTTCAGCTTTCGCGAGCGGATCTTGATCACATCCTTCACCATTCGCGCCGCACCCGGAACCTTGACGATGATCTGCACCCGATTCTTTTCCACCTGCAGGACCGTGGAGTTATTCAGAACTTTGATCCCGGCATTCTCGACGGGGTACCCGGCGGCGTAGGGGGCATCTTTGTCATAAGGAATCTTCTGGACATACTTGTCAGACCCACGTACCTCGCCAATAAGGTCGCTGACTCGAAACTCCTTGACGTCGTCCGGCAGCCGAACTTCGATCACGATGGAATACACTTCGCGAGGCTTAGGATTTGCCGGAATCGTAAATGCCGTAAAGCTGCCTTTTGTGACGGCCAGTCCGGATTCCGGGACCTTCAGCAACACTCCGCTGCCGTCTTCCGCAGGATCGTTTTCTTTGCTGCCGAGAACACTCTTCCAGACATCATCCTGAGCAGTCAGCAGAGTTCCGTTTTCCGACCGTTGTAGTTCTGCGGCCAATTGATCGAGACTACTCGTTGGCTTTTCAAACTGGTCGCTGATGTCCGCGATGAACTCAAACGCGGCCGCATCGTCCATAATGTCTTCGTCGCCCAGAGCGGCCTGCAGGGGCGGTTGAGTTTCCTCGGTGGGCAATAGCCAGCTCAGCCCCAACAACGGAGAGAGTACTGCAACGGTCCCAAACATCAGTAAATGGAACGTCGCCGATGAAAAGAAGCTCACAGCCGAAGCGGACGTCAGAGCAGCCACGACCGGCCCCATGTCGGGCTCGTCGTTCTCATCAGCGGGCTCATGAATCACGACTGTTTGTGGCAGTCCATCTTCAATAGAAGCACTTACCGCGAGGTTTGCATCCGCTGTCAACGAGGAAACGGAACTGCGAGAAAGCCCGGAGCTTCCTGCAGCACTGTTTCGTTCGTCTGTTCGCGAATCAGCCACCGGTATACCTTGAATTCAGTTGCAGGCTCGTTCCAAAATCACGGAACAAAGAACTTCACACGGTCCGTCGACAACGTTCTTTCGTCGCGATCTCCCGCCCGAATCTTATCTGCGCCGCAGATCGTCTGCGATGACTGTCAGGCAGATTTGTGACCGGCCAACAAAAAAGCCCGACCTGAAAAGGCCGGGCTTGAGTCTGCTGCTGAGATTCTGAGAACTACTGAACCGTTGGTCCGGCACAGCGAATCAGGTGGTCTTTATCGATGTAGACCACTTCTTCAGACTGGTCCACATGAGAGAAAGGTACCGGCCAGTAGGAGCGAATCGTTTTGTCGTAGTAAATCGTGCACTTATAGTGGCAGTGGTGCAGTCGGCATGGGCCAACCAGAGGATAAACCTTGCATTCGTCGAGGCGATCGACGAGCGGCTCAACCACGATTCGTACGTTGTTCAGCTGAGTTTCCTGGAAGAAGGCAAACCCGCCGGCCCCGTCGTCCGGAAGTGCTCGAATTACCTGGTCTTCGCTGGGAGGATCCACGCAGAAGACATCGCCTTCAACAGGATCCAGTACAGGAACCTTGTTGTAGCGTTCATCTTCATGAAGCTTGTCTTCCATCAGCTGACTGGCTCGAGCTGGTACTGGAACCACGGGAAGAGTTTTCCAGAAAAGCATGTGTTCCCACATGACTCCGATGAAGCCGCCGGTCAGCGTACATCCGCTGTTCGAAAGCGTCACCAAGCAGATCGCCGTCAGCACGACCCCTCGTCGTAGTTGTCTGCCAAACGTCTGCATTGAGTTCTTCCCTGAAAGTAGAGTGGGAGTTTTCATGAGTGCAATCCTGCCTGTCAGATTCTGGATCGGGCTGTGCCCTGACACTTAAATCCAGACACTGAACGCCGATGTACCAGCGTCCTTCCTGATATCGATCCGTCATTTCCGTTGACTTGTGAAAATGTTTCGATTTTGCGGATCGAGCCGGAAGAATCGATGGTACCGAAAGCTCCTGCGGTAAGGTCGGCCGCCGTTAAGGCCCCCAGTTTGGCTCGCGGATCGGCAAAAACAGCCGAAAGCAAGATGGTGTGGACAGCATTCGTCACTTGACGCAATAGTCTCCCGTCGCATAACTCTCCCGAATTCCTCGGTTACGTTTTCTGGCTCGCTCGACTTTCAACGACCGGTTTATCAAAGAGACTCCCATGGCCCAGAATCCAGCCCTCCGAAAGATCTCGGACCATATCGCCGGAAAAATTCGGCACGCCATTATCTCTCATCACAAACGCAGTGGCACAGTTCTCTTCAGCGATACGACTCTTCGCGATGGCGAACAAATGCCAGGGGCGACTCTGGAACCCCACGAGAAGCTGAGAATCGCTCGGGCCCTGGAAGAAACCGGTATCCATTCTCTGGATGCAGGATTTCCGGCAAGTTCTGCCGCCGATGTAGAGGCCATCCGCATGATGGTGGGAGTGATCAAGAAGCCGGTGCTGACAGCATTATGTCGAACCGTGCGTTCCGATATCGATATCGCCGCTGAAGCTCTCGACGGAAATCCTCTGCATAAGAAGGGTGTGAGCCTGTTTTGCGGAACTAGTCCGCTGCATCGAGTTCACAAGCTGAATAAAAGTCGCTCAGAGATCCTGAACATCATCTCCCAGACGGTGGGATACGCGGCGGACAAGTTTCGAATCGTGGCTTTCAGTCCGGAAGACGCCAGCCGCACCGAAGTCGACTATCTCTGTCAGTGTTACAAGGAAGCCATCGATGCTGGAGCCACGACGGTCGGTTTTCCGGATACCGTAGGACTACTGACGCCTCGCAAGGCCGCCGATTTCATCAAGGCAATTCAGGACGGTGTGCCAAATCTGGACCGTGCACTTCTCGCCGTGCATTTTCATAACGATCTGGGCCTGGCGGTGGCAAACACTCTGGCCTGTATCGAAGAAGGGGCCAATGTCGTCCAGTGCACGGTGAATGGAATTGGCGAGCGAGCTGGCAACGCCTCTCTGGAAGAAGTGGTCATGGCCCTCGCGATGCATGGCGATCAGTACCGTCGCAAGTTTCGCATCGATACGACTAAGCTGGCGCCACTGTGTCAGCTCGTGGCTCAGCTAACGGGCGTGATGATTTCTCGCATGAAGCCCATCGGAGGTGCCAATATCTTTGCCACTGAAGCCGGGATTCATCAGGACGGCCTGCTGAAAAATCCTGACACATATCTCCCGTTCCGCCCCGAAGTCGTGGGCGGGGGTGAGCTGCAATTGGTGCTCGGACGGCATTGCGGTCGCAAAGCCGTCGCTCATCGATTGGCAGAACTGACGATTACGACTGACGATCAGGACGTGCTGAAGATTATGGAGCTGATCAAACAGCAGCCCAAGGGAGTTGTCATCGACGATCACAAACTTCGACAACTCGTGGCGCAAATTCGGTGATCGGGAGGATGCAGTCAGACCTGCAATCGAATCTTCTTCCGCCACAGGGATAAACCTCCATGTCGTGGACTTAAGCAATTGATTGATGTCCAGCGTTCTTCCGTCGAGCTTGTCTCTGCGGAGGACACAACTGACAGCTACGATTCGAGACGAATAGCATCACGGCGCTCCGTTTCGGGTTGTGTTTCGCAGCGTAGCTGTGGCAGCATTTAGCCCCAGGCTTCAGCCGGCTTCAGCCTGGGGTGGGAGGCGAAAACGCGATCCAATAGCAGTGAAACGGCGACAGCGATATTCTTCAACGATATCAGCACATCGCTGTCGCCGTTTCACGGCTTGATGTTCGTTTTTAAACGTCTTCCCCAGGCTGAAGCCTGGGGCTACATGCTGCCGCCTCTCCGAGGCGAAATCAGAACGACCGTTGTCCCACTGAATCTCGTTGCAGTACCAAATATTTGACACCTTAGGACAAGCCCCATTGTGGCAAGTCGAGCTTCAGTCCACTCCATTGGTGTTTATCCCGGTGGCGAAACCTGGTTAAGGGCGAACCGTCGCCTACCGCTGCTCCCCGAGCTGCCGGTACTTCTCTGTATACTTATCAAACAATTGCGTATGGCGGCTGCTAAGGTCCACTTTCCGGCCCTGGATCCACGCTGCTGTCACCTGCGTTTCCGTTTCCAGAGGATCCCCGGTGCAAACAAACAGAGTCGCATCTTTGCCGTTCTCCAACGTGCCGACTCGATCAGCAATCCCCAGTATCTCAGCCGGATAAACCGTGACAGCTCGCATGGCGTCATTATACGGCAGCCCATAGGCTGCAGCGGTTGCGGCCTGATAGGGCAGGTTGCGAGTATTCCACGACTCCGAACGACCTGAACCGGAAATGCAGAACTTTACACCAGCTTTTCGCAATCGCTCCGGCAACGTAAAAGCCGCATCGTAGTCGTCGTGATCTCGCCGAGGATCCTTGTGGATAGCGTCAATGATCACCGGCACGTTGTACTGCTTCAGCAGCTCCGCACACGCTTCGCTGTCGTATCCGCCAAAAATGATGACTCGAACATTCTGCTCAACTCCAAAAGCCACGGCCGACTGAATCTGCGGCGCGCGATCGGCGGCCACGATCAAGGGAATCTTTCCCGTTACGACGGGCTGCATGGCTTCAAGCCGACTGTCGAAATTCCGTGTCATCGGTGAAACCGCGCGAGCCTTCCCGTAGGTTCGGGCCTGCTCAAACAGGGTTCTCAGGGTCTTGAGCTCATCGGGACGACTCTCTTCCTTTTCGTCGTCTTTCGCAGATTTAGAAGAAGATCGCCGTGCCGCTCTCATCTGGGGCCAGTTGATCATCAGCCCGACGTCAGCTCGCAGCGTCATGTCTTCGTAAGTCCAGCCATCCATTTGCATCACCGACGCTTTGCCGCTGACAAGTCCTCCCGACGGCGCACTTAGCGCGATCAGCACGCCGTTGGCCCGAGTCACAGGGATGAGTTCACTATCCGGATTCACGGCAATATGCGCACTGACGTTGGGATTGATCGTGCCGGATTCTGCAAAGTCCAGAGTCGCTCGCGTCGAAGAAATCTCTGTCAGGCCCAATTGCGAATGTGATTCGATCAGGCTCGGGTAAACATGTTGCCCTTTGAGATCGATAACTTCCGAGCCATCCGGTGGCTTGATCTCAGCACCGATCGCAGCAATCTTTCCCTTCTCAAACACCAGCACGCCTTTTTCGACCGGTGGCCCGGTGAGCGTGTGCACGACGGCATTGATCAATGCAATCGGCTTCTTCTGCGGCGCGCCGGGAATCTGATCTGACGCCAGTGTCGTCGCGCAGGACAGCAAACAGATCAGCACGTTGAACGATTTCATAACAGAACTCCTGAGAACAACTGGCTGACTCTATTCCTGCGTCTGACTGCGCAGAGATTGCTTGTGGCGAAAATGGTGGCAGAACTCATCGGTTCGAGGCCAAAGTTCTGAGGGATCGGTGTCGCGTTCGCCGGCTTCGTGCATATCTTCACCGGACTCCAGAATCTTCTGGATCAGCACGTTACGACGTTCAAACGATTCTCGCTGCATCCGATCGTCTTCATCGCGATGAAAGTAGCAACGGCCATCAATCCATGTCTGTTCGCAACGACTAAAGTTTGAAAGCGGATCTCCGTTCCAGATGACGAAGTCCGCATGCTTGCCGACTTCCACTGATCCCACCAGATGGTCGATCCGCAATTGCTTGGCAGGATTCAGAGTGACAAACTTCAGAGCCTCCTCACGAGGAACCCCGCCGTACTTCACCGCCTTGGCGGCTTCCTGATTCAGATGTCGAGCCAGCTCACCGTCGTCAGAATTGAACGACACCACAACGCCCTGTTTATGCATCAACGCGCCAGCGTGAGGAATCGCGTCGTACACTTCGAACTTGTAAGCCCACCAGTCGGAGAACGCTGAAGCCATCGCGCCAGCTTTGGCCATCTCATCAGCCACCTTGTAGCCTTCCAGAATATGCTGGAATGTGCCGATCGTAATTTCGTACTGCTTCAGAATCCGCAGCAGGGCCAGAATTTCATCCTGACGATAACTGTGACAATGTATCCAGCGATCTCCGTCCAGGATTTCTCGCAGCGCATCCAGTTCAAGATCGCGTCGAGGAGGCAGGCCACGGCGGTTAAGCTTCCACGCATCCATTTTGCGTGCATAGTCACGAGCGGCCTCGAAGGAATCGCGATAAAGCTGTTCGACTCCCATGCGAGTCTGCGGATACCGATTGTTGGCGTTTTCCCAGTTGCTCTGTTTGACGTTTTCACCCAGAGCAAACTTAACTCCCT
>JBILXT010000135.1:0-16982 GCA_044378235.1 Planctomycetaceae bacterium | reverse complement strand
GCCGTGTGCCAGAGGCTGATTGCAACGGACTTCGTCCCTTTCGGCAGATTGCTCCAGGCGATTGCCGGCGACTCACTTTTGCCGTCACAGGTGCAATCGACGGTCAGCATGCCGTCTTTGTCGATCGAAGAACTTGTCAGCTTCATGTCGCCGACGGACTGTCTCGACGCTGACTTCGGTTCATTCTGAGGCATCTCATCACGCGGAGGTCTCTTACCACCTTTTGGCGCATCTTCGCCATCACGAGGAGGGCGGCCTTCATCTCCTCGAAGCCCCTTGCCTTTGCGACCACCTTCCGGTCGATCATCTCGTGGCGGTCCGCCTTGGCCACCCGGTCGACCACCTCGAGCTGGTTTGGCGGTGTACTCTTCGGCTGTCTCGTCACTTTCAGGAGTCTTAAACGTAAACTTTGCCGAACCATTCTCAGCGACGGAATAGCTGACAGTCCCCTTGCGGCCGCGAACTTCGTAAGTCAGCACATGACTGCCGGGCTTTGTCGTTTCAAAGTCGACGATCTTCGCTCCCTGAAGTGGTGGCAAAGCTGGCCGAGGCGATTCGGCTCGCGGCTGAGGATCGACCTGGCCGTCGCGTTCGACGACTTCTCCATAAAAGCCACCGTTGAGATACGGATACTTCTTCGTCGCGTGGTAGTGATAGTTTCCATCGGCATCTTTGTGGCCGTTCCACTGATCAAGGGGGGCGAAATCAGGAGCCTTCTCATCCTGATAGCCATAAATCGGATAGCCATCCAAAGCCCAGGCAACGGGAACGTCATCACCAATCTGCTTCTGCAAATGAATCGGTGCGATGTGATAATGGTAATCGTCAGCTCGACCGCAGTGACCTCCCCAATTGTCGAGTTCGCCGGCGATCAACGTATCGGTCCGCCCATCATTCTTGATGGGATTGAAGATCGGGACGCCATTCACTGCGACAGCAATGGCTCCTCGAAAGAAGTTGTCCTTTGCAGACATGGGTTCCTTCGCCGGAACCGGATGCAACGGAATCTGCCACGCGTTGTTGCCGGTGTATTTCTGAGGCATTGGCACCTGCTGCTGCCATGCCGTAATACCGACCATCATCTGGTGATCAGGTATACCGTTGGATTCGACATAGAAGTAGTCCACATCGGATCGAGTCCTCACGGTCGACTTGAAAGGCTCGAAGCTCTTCTGAAGCAACGGAAGACCTGGATCTGAAGACGCGTTACGACTCTTTGCGGCTCGCTTCGCCTGTTGCGACGTGAGAACATATTCGAGCTGAGTGTTGATCGCCGCGATTTCGCGGGTTCGTGCTTCGAGCCAGCTTTGATCGGATTCTGCGAGTCGATCAATGGTGACCGGTCGAACAAGGCCATCAGTCTGCCGAATGTAGACGCGTGCATCTTTGACGGCGACGAACGCGCCTTCGATGATTGTTTGGGATTCGGTGATGGTCCACGTGCGAACCTTGATTTCCGGCGATAAATGAACGTGATCGTCTGAGCCGTCGTGGGCGAACAAAACCGCAGCTGACAAAATGATGATGGTGGCTGCGTTGAAGATTTTGCAATCGGACATTATTGGAGATCCACAAGGTTGAATGTTGGAGCTGCGCTTCAGCCCGGAGGGCTTCAAGAAATTAGCCGGTGGTAAGCGAAGCGCCACCACCGGAAATTTGAACCAAAAACACCCGCATCCCGGAGGGATGCCAGAATCCTTTTTTGACGAAGTATCCATGTCCACATTTCTTAGCCTGCATTACCACATCATCTTCAGCACGAAATACAGAAAGCCGTGGATCGGCGACGCATGGATTGATCGTTTTCATGAGTACATCGGAGGTACCATTCGCGGTCTGGACGGCGTGCCTGAATCAGTTGGAGGAGTGAACGATCATGTTCATTTGCTGGTCGGCCTGAAGTCCACTCACCGACTTTGCGATTTTATGCGTGAACTGAAAAAGAGTACGTCCGAATGGGTTCACGAAACAATCAAGGAGCCTCGTTTCAATTGGCAGGAAGGATACGCAGGGTTTACTGTCAGCCCGACATCTCGAGCCGGTGTGAAAACGTATATTGGACGGCAGGCAGAGCATCATCGGATGCAGACATTTCAGGAAGAGCTCATCGAGTTGTTGCAAAAAGCAGGAGTTGACTTCGATCCAAAGTATCTGGATTAAGACGGGACTCAAGTTCTGGCATCCCTCCGGGATGCTGTTTTTTTGCTTCAGAAACCCGGTGGTGGCGCTGCGCTGACCACCGGCTAATCTCTGAAGTCCCTCCGGGACGAAATGCAACGTTGGTTTGAGTTATTTCTGTTTCTTAATGCCGCCCTTTCCGCCTTTGGTTTGCCGAGGCGTCGCGTTTGGGTCGTAGTTGGGATTCACAATTGGAAACTGAGCATCAACCGCCGCGAGATACTTTTGCAGTCGATTGCTGAGCTGTTTTGTTTCCGCTGGCATTTGCTTTGAAACATCGCGTTGTTCGCCGATGTCCTTCGAAAGATCAAACAGCACTTCACGATCTGATTCGTAGAAGTGGATCAGCTTGAGATCACCCATTCGAATCGCTGAATGCGGTCCGTCGTCGTCGCTTTGATAATGAGGGAAGTGAAAGACGAGTTCTTCCCGAGCACGTTTGACTTCGCCCTTGCCATTGTTCGCGAGAAGAGATGCGATACTTCCACCTTCGATCTTCTTCGGAAGCTGGACTGCGGGAACATTGGCCCATTCACAAAACGTCGGATAGAGGTCATAACCGACGACGGGAACATCACACCAGGAATTGGCAACAACACCCGGTCCACGAACGATGAAGGGAACTCGGATGCCGCCTTCCCACATCGTACCTTTGCCGCCATTCAGCCCCGTTCGTTTTCCACCACCGGCGCCGTTGTCGGACATGTAGATAACGTAGGTGGTTTCCGCGAGCCCCAGTTTATCAATTGAATCCATCACTCGACCAACGCCGGTATCGAGATCTTCCGTGATCGCGGCGACTGACGATTGCTTCGAATTGTTCCCTGTCGACACGTTGGCGTATTTCGCTTTGGTTGCTTCAAGAGCGTTCTCGGAGGCATGAAGTGCGTTCCACGAGAGCTGAATAAAGAATGGTTTCCCGGCCTTCTGGCATTTGGCCATAAAGGCTTCGGTCCGTTCCGCCATCCCAAAGATGTCGACAGGATTCGGGTCTTTGAATTGGTACGCGTTTTCGTTGCCCGTGTCGCCATCGCTCTCGTCGTAACCGTGCTTCTCCGGGCCTCCGCCGGCGATGTGCCATTTGCCGTAATGAGCCGTCGCGTAGCCAGCGTCACGAAGTATCTCGCCGATTGTGATTTCATTCGCGGCGATGCTTTTGATCAGCCTCGGTTCCGTCAGCTTGTGGCCCTCTTCGGCCGGAGCAGCTTTCGTCCAGTGAAGAGATGCTGGACTCCGTCCGGTCTGCAGACTAATCCGAGTCGGCGAACAGACCGATGCCGGCGCGTAGCCAGAAGAGAATCTCATGCCCTGAGAAGCCAACCGCTCAAGATTCGGCGTTTGAAAGATCGCGCTTTTCGCACCCAAATGATCGGGATGCATTGCGACTGAAAGCCCGCCCCATCCCTGATCGTCGGACAGCATCAGAATGACATTGGGCTGGTCTACAGCGAAGGCGATCGCGGGGGCAAGCATGAGGATTATAAGCGTGAATATTTTCATCATGATGTCTCAAGGTTTCTGCAGGGTGGGATCATTCTACCTCAACGCGGCGATTTGCGTCGTGATGATATTCATGATCGAAAAAATGATCATCCAGTGATTCTTCTGACAACAGTGTCATACGCAGAGTCAAAGATTCCGGACCATAGGGCATTTCGATGAATCGCATTTGCCGTATGAGTCCACTTTCGACTTCATAACTGATTTCGACTCGCCTTGGCCCGCGTTCCCTGGGATGGCGAACAGCAATCAACAAACGCGTCGCCGGATCGGAACTCTCACCGTCCTCGACCGGAAGCAGTTGAACATCATAGGCCTGACGAAGACGTTCCAGACCGTCATGAATATTGACCAGCGGCATGTCATGCTCATGGCCTGGAAGATCACGATTAAATCGGTTCAGATCCGTGCTGTATCGCACTGGACCATCTGGTCGAACCGCCCAGCTCACTTTGCCGTTGCTGCCCGTCAAAAACGGGCCCGCACTGGTGATGCGACTGAGTACAAACTGCTGACCGTCACGAACATACAACGTCGCTCCATCCATCGGCGCTTTCGGCGGCCGACCGTCTTCCGGAGATGGCCCACGACGACCTCGGCGAGGCAACACGGATTCTTCTACAGTGATTTGATACGTTCGGTCCATTGGTTGAGCATTTAATTCGATAAGTCGCTGCAATTCACCCGCAGCAGCAAGCGCTGCATTGTCTCCAAAGCTTTTGTAGAAAAAAAACGCCGCCATACAGATCAATGCTGCAGTTGACAAGAGCGTGATCATTGATCGACGACGAGTCACCGACCCGGCGAGCGACAGGGCGTTAGCCCTCCGAGTGACTTTCTCCGCATTCTTCCCAGCAAACTCATCGCCTGCAGAACGACTCGGAGGGCCGACGCCCTGCCGCTCGCCGGAAATAACCATTTCATTTCGAAGGCGATCATGCAGCATCGCCGCCGAAGCAAATCGGTGAGCATTCTCTGGAGAAGCCTTAATCCACGTCGCCAATTCTGCATGTTGCTCGACTGTGAGCACGTTATCCAGATATCCGTCAATCAAAACTGCGGCATCACTCATTGGATGACTCCCCGCACAGCGGTTTTGTGATCGATGCATTCCCGCAATTGTTCACGAATTCGCTGCAGTGATTTTGCCACCGCATTGGCCGTCATGCCGATTATCTCGGCGATCGCGGCCGGCTTGAGGTCCTGCTGATATCGCAGTTCACACATCGTCCGAGCCCGACCGTCGAGCGATTTCAAACACTCGTGCAGAAAATCCAGTCGTGGCTCACCAACGTCAGCAACAGAGGAAAACGCAACCTGCAGTGCGTCAATCGTTTCAGGATCGAACTCCAGCACGTGATGCTCGCGTCGTCGTCGACGCAGATAGAGTCCGACCTGATTGCGAGCCACCCCGATCGCCCATGCGGCAAACGGTCGCTCAGGATCCCACCTTCCAAACGACTCAATCACCGCAACCGCAACATCCTGCAGAACATCGTCGCGATCACGAAAATCACGGACGACCGAAGCAACGAATGCGGAAACAGCCGGCTGCGCCAGCGTCCACATTCGAGTTGCCTGTCGAGTTTGGTCGTCCACGAACACTCCTGATAAATTGGTTTAGTGGTTACTTATCCATAGTGGTCAAATTATGACCACAATTTCTGACAAAGCTGTTTTGTTTAAACATCCTCTCGTTTTTGCATGGGATCAGGCTACGGATTACAAGGGGACTTTTGCCGCTGATCAGGGCAATACCAGAGGGGGCCGGTGTTTGCCTAAAGACTCATTTCAGTAATCCTGCTTCATCCGAAATGCCGGAGACGTGTCGTTAAAGAGGCAGTAATCCCAATTTACGTGAGAGACTCGTTTAGAAAGGCGGATGCTAATCCGGCGATTGCCTGGGCATCCACCTATAGATCATAGAGCTGCTTCAAGAAGCTTTTTGCGAAGCGGTGTTGATTAGGGCCTCGAATGCCGGAATGGTAAGCGCCTTCGGATTCAGGAATATACTTCTCCGCTCGAACAGCAGCAGCGTCAGGAAGAAAGGTAACCCTCACGATTCGAGATTCACCGAGGAGAGAATGTTGATGTCGCAGCAGTTCTATCGTCGCCAATTTTGGTTACTATCTTGTCGCGAGAGTGCAGGATCTGTGTAGATGTCGATGCCAAAAGCCTGAGGCAGCGGAGCCGGACTGCACTCACTCGTCCCACATTCTGGTCGTAAATCACATCCCCAGAGGAGTTTCCTGATGTCTGTTCGTAAGTCCACTCGTCGTCATTTCCTGCAGTCTGCTGCGGCCGCGGGGGCTGCTGCTGTCCTGGTACCGTCAACAAATCGAGCATTCGGCTATCAATCGGCCAACGATCGGCCAGTCTTCGCAACGATTGGTCTGCGAAATCAGGGTTGGACGATTACAAGCAAGTCGTTCAAGTTCGCAGACTTTGCAGCCTTGGCGGATGTTGATTCGAAGGTCCTCGGCGTCAACGTGGAGAACGTTGAAAAAGGCCAGGGGAAGAAGCCTGATTCCTACAAGGACTATCGCAAGATCCTTGATCGAAAAGATATCGACGCGGTCATGATTGCCACACCGGACCACTGGCACACCAAGATCGCTGTGGAAGCCATGTTTGCCGGGAAGGACGTGTACTGCGAAAAGCCGCTGACACTGACAATTGCTGAGGGCAAACTGATTGAGAAAGTCGTGAAGGAAACCGGTCGCGTGTTCCAGGTCGGTACAATGCAGCGCACGGAATCTGACCAGCGATTCCTGCAGGCTGTGGCTCTGGTCAAGGCGGGCCGTATTGGCACCGTGAAGCGAGTCACCTGCGGGATCAATGGGATGGAAGCATCGCCTGTGATTCCAGTTGCTCCTGTCCCGGAAGAACTCGACTGGGAATTCTGGCTCGGCCCTGCCCCGAAAGTTGACTATCGATCACTCCCGGAGATGCGAACCGGATACGGTGGTGGCGTGCCTCTGCACAGCAATTGCCATTACGCTTTTCGAAACTGGCATGAGTATTCTGGCGGCAAGCTCACCGACTGGGGTGCTCACCATGTGGACATCGCCTGCTGGGCACTTGGAGCAACAGAAACCGGTCCAAGCAAGGTCACGCCTGTGGAGTTTAAGTTGCCGGTTGAGTACAAGGACGGACATCCGGTTGTGAATGATCAGTACAACGCAGCAACGACTTTCAAGATCAAAGTCGACATGCCGAACAATGTTGAAATGATCATTACCAGCGAAGGCGACAATGGAATTCTGTTCGAAGGCACAGAAGGTCGCTTCTTCGTGAATCGTGGCAAGATCACAGGCCAGCCTGTTGAGGCCTTGAAAGACAAGCCACTGCCAGAAGGGGCTATTGAAGCCGTCTACGGGGGTCCCGTCAGCGAGAATCATACGGCCAACTTTACGGACGCAATGAAGTCTCGCAAGCAGCCGATCTCTGACGTCTGGTCTCACAATCGCATGCTGGAGATTTGTCACCTGAGCAACATCGCGATGCGTCTGAACCGTCCTCTGAACTGGGATGCGGTCAAACGTGAAATCGTCGAAGATGATCAGGCAAACTCCTTCCTGTCGCGAGAAAATCGCAAGGGATATGAGATCAATATGTAGTGTTGGTTTTCCTCGATGGTGGCTGAGTTCCGGTGAACTCAGCCACTATTCGGCCGTTTCGAAGCGGGTAGCATCCGAGTTCGCCAATGCATCACATGCCGATCGAGAGATTCGCCGTTTACCGCCCAGCCGCAGGCGCCGGCAACAATCGACCACGGCCCCCCGATGCGATCACTTTTTGGCGGAACAGCGCAAGCTGTCCGGTGACGGAACTCCAAGGTCGTGCAAAGACCGGACGGCTCGCGCCGTTCCGCTTCAAATTGAAGACGAAGGTGACCTCACTGAGGCCGGCGCCTGCGGCTGGGCGGTAAACAGCGTTTTGCACAGAGTCATACATTGTCTCAGGAAACGTCGAAAACTATGGCTGTTGCGGCGGATTCAGGTGGCGGCGAAGGAATTCAAAAGTGCCCTTCCCTTGAATTGTGTGGGGCCCGTCGAAGAATTCCAGAACAGCTCGGTCGCCTAAACCGAGTTGATCGTAATGCCGGCGGACCTTGCCAAATTCTCCCGCCACCCATTCACTCGGTTGCCCGCTGTCGCGATGACCTTCTTCGACCATGAACGGTCGAGGTGTCATCAGCATCGCGAGTTCTGCATAGCTGGCCAAGTGGGCGAGGTTCCATTCGAAGACTTCATACTCTGACGTAAACAGATAGCTGAACTTCTCGCTATTCGATGCCATTGTGCGTGGCCAATCCGTGAAATCGCCGGAGCAAATCGACAAGCTATACTTTTCGACGAGAGGCGGAACTCGCATGGCCGTCTTGCCACCGTAAGAAAGTCCGTAGAATGCGATCCGCTTGGAATCGACTTGAGGTAACGTGGGCAGCCATTCCAGTGTTTGCTCATGCTGAGAGATGATGTAACTGAACAATGAACGCTGTAAGGGATTCGACATGCGTTGCAGTTGCCGAAACTTGTCTCCACCCCGATAAGGATTCTGCGGCGCATAGACGATGTAGCCCTGCTTCACCAATTCCTCGCTGAACGATTTGTAGTAGCGATAGTGTTCTGCCTCACGGGAAACGGTGTCCATTGGGGTTCCTTCCAGCCCGTGCTGGCAAACAACAACAGGTCGTTTCTCACCGGCCTTAATGTTGTTTGGCATCAACAGAATCCCAGCAGCGATCACTTCATCAAAGACGTCCAGCATGATCTCATATCCGACATAATCCTCGTTCTGGAGAACTCTTCTGGAACGAGGCCTTGGCGGCAGTCGCTTGTGCGGCAACCGACCGATCAGTTCTTTATGTACCCATTCTCGCATTGCTGGAAGTTGGCTTTTCCACTCGTCGGCCGTGGCAGGATCTAAGCGCCAGCGAGCGTCACGTACCTGATGACTGCGAAGCAACAGGTTCTGAACATGAGCCTGCAACTCATCGAGCTGCCCTTTCTCCCGCGTCTTTACGTACTGCGCGATGATTGTGTGATCTCTGTCCCGTAATGAATTTGTAGCCCAGGGACTTGCCTGTGGCGCGAGTTGTTCGAGGACACCAAGCTTCTGTGCAAAAGCAAGTAAAGCCTTCTCAGTCCCCGGCGGGCCATCTCCATTCTCACCACTGACGACAGAAATAAATTCTTCCGGTTTGCCATAGAGCTGGAAAAACGCGTTAGCTCGATCGAGTTCTGCGCGAACTGAATCGAGCGAGCAGGTTGTTATTTTGCCGGGCGCTGCAACAGCCTTCCGCCCCTCCCGCTTTTCCGAAGACGCCGCCACATTCACGGATCTGCAGGATTCGATGATTAATCTTCGCGGAGCAATCATCCCAGCCAATTCGGCGTTGCCGAATTCTGTCAGTAGTCCCCAGACATTGCGATAGATGGGCTCCTGCCAGATTGATTCACGTTGTTGAAAATAGCCGCTCACCCAACATGTCGTAATTCGAGGATCTAAAGCTGCGGCATAAAGAGCCAGGAGCCCTCCCTCGCCAAACCCGAGGAGGCCAATCTTTGGGGCGGCATCATCCTGATTCGTTGGAAGAGATTTCAGATTTCGTTCCAGAAGATCGACTGCGGCAAGGACCTTCTGAACTTCATAGCCAATCACATGTCGTCCTACTTCAAATGCCTGCCGGTAGATAAACTCACGATGCGACTGATTCGTCCAGCCAATGTCTGAATGTCCAGAGAATTCTTCACTCTGACTCAGCAACGTGGGAACAACCACCATGCAACCAGCTTCGGCAAGTCGGCGGACAACCAGAGCTGTCTCGGGGAGTCCATCCTGCAGTCCACAGAACATTTCCGGAGTCCAATCTGCATCAGGCAATGCAATGACGGCAGCACGTATGGTCTGAGGAACAAGGAGTAATCCTTCGGCAGAGACTCCTTCAAGAACCGGCCACCGGACGCGATGCACAGTCACGAATTCGTTCGCTGCAAGGATCGAAGATTGGTGCAGCGTTGTGATCAGTTCAAAATCATGAGTTTCAGAAGGATTCGACGTCAGACGAGCATCGACAGCTCCGATCAATTGCCGGAAACGATTTCGATGATCCGTCAGGCTCTTCTCCAACGCGACTGGGCTGCTCAGATCGTCCCTCCATCGCTCTGAACGCAGTCGAGGGGATTCCGCTAACTCTCGCAAACAGAACGTCTTCAACCCCTCGATCATGACCTGATCTAATGGCTGAGTAGTCATCAAACGTTCTGTAGCAGGAAGGAATTCATCAGCCAGTGATCTTTCTGCCCGGAGCACCAGAAACAGAAGCACGGGGCAACATAACATTGCCGCCAGAAAACGTGCCGGTCTTTGGCCAACAACAGAAGTCACCATTGAAAAGCCTTCTGCAGCGATGTGCTGCTCACGCCGGATCGGTCCAGTCGTTCAACTGATGGAACTGAGTGGGCTGCTGATAATGCATAGAGCTTTCAGTTGTGATGGAAAGGCTTGAGCAAATCCACCTTCGGAACCACCTCGGCAGAGGGTTCGGAAATTCTTGAAACAATCCGAACATCGAACAACAGTAATCGGGGTCTCTACGAAACCCAGACGGTGGTACTATCACTTGTCCGCCCTGCGGCAATCCATAAAGTGCAAAACATCATGACTTCTGCTGCAACGGTCACCCTTTTCTCAGAACGCTGCTCTGAATTGCATCATCCAGCCAGCTCCAGTCCGACACCTCCGACCTACCAACTCATCTGCCGGCAGCAGCGGCAACGTACTGGTAGATGAAGATCAAATCCTCTCAACAGTCGCCCATCGGAGCAGTTCGGGTAAGGCAAAAATCAGAGTGGCAGGACGTGAGCCAGCGACCGCATCGCCCATGACGGACGAAGCGGTCGACACAAGCTGGCTCCCGAATGAATCTGCTCATTCGACGTTTGAATTTCGCCGGACAAGCTTTCTCAATGATCAGGCGAAAACGCTGCTCGCGTATGATCAGGCAGAAGCCACACCTGGCGTCTTGCTGTGCGCGTTTTGCGGGAAGTCAAACGTCAACACGAGCGGTTCTGTGCCCGTGTTCTCGATCTCCACACCGCCGTTCGCCAGTGCCGCTTGTGTGATGAATCCGATCTCCGGATAGATCTCGCCAAGAACCATATTCTGGTGATAGCGCACGCCGAGTTTTCCAACACGACCGCTGCCGCCGTTCGTGTGGAACATCGTGGGGCACTCGGGCCGGAAAGTTGTCTTTGCACCGGGTGCCACGATGAGTCGGAGAATCGAGCACTTCTGATCGCCAAGGAAATTTCCATAGACGATCCACTTCGCGTCGACTCCGCTGCCCTTGAATTCTTCGGCCGGAATCGCAGGACGCGAATTCTTCAGGACGAAATCCGGATCCTGGTTTGCTGCGAAGTCGAATTTCTCAACCAGGTATTCCCAGTCTTCATGTTTCGCCTTCGGATAATCCACTTCACGGCAAGCGTAAAATGCATCTTTCGCGCCGATCCGCCCGTCCAGCGTAAGATCTTCTGCCAGGAAATGCTCATCCATGGTGACATGCAGTTCATGGGTGCACAAGTTTGTTGGGGAATGCAGCACGCCATTTGGCATTACGAAACCATCATCAAGCTTCATCATCACATGCGGCGACAAATGTCGAACACCATTGTACTCGCCTTTTCCAAAACTCTTCATACAGGCGAGGAACTGTTCCTTCGTCACAAACGGGTAAAGCCCCATCGCCGTAGTGTGATAATGCGACGGACTGACTCCAGGATTGTCATACGAGTTGATGTCGTATACTTCCCACTTTGACCAGTGAAGGTGATGCGGAATCGGATTCAGGTTGTCGAACTTCTTTGACACAATCGGCCACGTGACATTGCCGAAAAGGTGCTTCGACAGGGCTGTCACCTTGTCGCCGATGACTGACTTTGGATTGGCGGAGATCAAATCCTGCAGCGAAATTACTTGTCCGTCCGCGGTGAGAACATGCGCTTCGCCTTCGCGAAACGGGGCTTTGTTCGTTCTGGTGTCGATGACGCCCGTCACGATGGGAACGGTGCAGCACATCCAGATTTCATCTAGACCGGTCCCACCCATGTAGTCCGGATAGTACGATCGCGCATCAAGGCGAAGGCGTTTACCTGGGGTACAGAACGTCCGTCCAGCGTATCGGTGGAGAAGCGGGAGGACTCCGCCGTTCTTTTCGAGACAGTTATCAAGAACCGTAGCGATGCCGTCGCTGGCCCCATCGATCACATTTTGTTGGGGGTACTCGTGCAGTTTATCTGCGAGGATCGAGTTCGTACCAGCCATGAGCATTGCTCCTCATTGAGTCTAAAAGAAACTGTGGGGTCCAAACATTGTGGAAACACGAAAGATAGTGTTTTCGTTGAAAAATTCACGGGACGAGCGACTGGATTTGAACGGGATAACTTAGTTCAGGAATCGAGAGTAGAAAACAGGCGTGAGAGAAGCGATTTCGATTGTGTTGTGGATCTGCGTCGAGGATGACGAAGAACACACAAGTCGTTGGCTGCCAAACGAAAACAGCTCACCGCAATTTATTGGGGCGAGCTGTTCGTAATTCAAATCGGGGTGACAAGACGCCAATAGAACAATTCTCCTCGAGTGTTTGTTTGTTGCCGACAAGTTTGCGCATTTCTGCCAAGACGCTTGCGGCAATTCTCGGATGAGCACGTGGAAGCAAACCGTTTTCCTCGAAAAGGATGTTACCCGGGTCTCGACCACTCTTCAGCGCCCATCCGAATTCTTATCGTAGTCGACGCTAACTTTGCCCGCATTCCTCCCGTCGTTTTTAAGCTCTGTCTGCGACAGAATGGAGTGACTACCCAATTTGTTGTGTTCTGGAAGAATCTCCTGTGCGAAGACTTTGGTATGAGTACAGAGGGGTAGTGTTGAGTTGTGATGGCTGTTGTTTTGTTCGTTGACTCACAGATCAACTCGAAGACATTCGACCGCGGACGAGCGCTTGGTGGCGAAGGTGTTGGCTGAGACCGGCTGGAAAAGTCGGCCATGAACTCTATCCGTTTTGATGTCCCACGATCGGACTTAGCCAAGTGAAAGAGGTTCGCTGCTGTCAGCAAAACTTGATGCCTTGATGCCAGCCCTTTCGAGCATCAACAGGTACAGGCTGGCCAGCGGTTTGTTGCCATAGTCGATGTGTCCGGCATGCTCCAAACCACCACCAACGATCAGATTAGGCAGATCCTTGTCGTCATGCTCGGCCCCCATGCCAGCGCCGTAATGGATCAGGCAGGAGTCGAGCAGCGACGAATCGCCTTCCTTCACCTGAGCCAGCTTGTCAAGGAAATGCGCGAGGTGACTGATGCGGTGACGGTCAATCATGGCCATGGCATCCTGCCTGGCTTTATTAAAGTCATGGTGAGTGTATCCGTGGTAACTGTCGGGACAGCCGATATCCGGATATTGACAGCCCATGAATCCTATGCGAGCCGTTGCCAGGCGAGTCTGATCGGTCTGAAGTGCCAGCACCAGCATGTCCAGAATCACTCGCACATAGGCAGTGCGATCTTTCTCAGGCGGAGGACCTGGTGCCATGACGCCATTGGGAACTGATACCGCAGGTCGATCGGACCAGTCGCGAGCCACCCGGGCTCTTCGTTCCACTTCGCGCAGGTTCGTCAGATATTCATCCACTGTTTTTCGGTCCGTCTCGCTGAGCTTCCTGGACAGATCACGAGTTGACTCCAGAACGTCGTCGAGGATGCTGGCATTTCGTTCAAACCTGGCGGCCGCATGTTTCTTCGCCTCCGGTGAATTGTCAGCAAACAGCTGAGCGAAAACGACACGCGGATCCCACTCAGAAGGAACCGGCGTTCCGGCACTCGTGTAACTCAAAGTGCCGGCTCGGTCGACGGTCAGGTTCAGCACAGGAAGTCGAGTGTTCTCACCGATCGCTTCCGCGGCCAGTTGATCAATCGAAACAGAGTTTCGCACGGCCACTCCGGGAGTACTGCCAAGATCCGCCCCGGTCAGATGACACATACCGTCCTGAACGTGTCGCCCTGTCTGAGGATTTCGCTTGAACGCATTTTCGTGGCGCAAACCACTCAGCACGGTCATCTGCTTACGGAACGCCGCCAGTGGCTCCAGTGTGTAGGACAGATCAAACTCACGACCTGTCCTGGCAGGTTTGTACTTCGGCATCCACATGCCGCTTTCGGTGTGAATCCAGACCAGGCGAGCTGGCGGCTTCGCACTCGTTTGCGCAGCAGCCACTGGTCGCGTCATGACTTCCAGAAACGGAAGACCCACAATCGTGCCGGCGGCACCGCGGAGCAACCGGCGTCGGGATATCGGCCGAAACATAATGACCTCACCTTCTGATTTATCTGGTACGAAAAGGAGGAGAATCGACGATGGCAAGGATCAGCGACTGGAACCTGTCGCCGTTGTCACTTGTCGCCTGAACAATAGCCTCGATGGAGGGTCGATCGGCGGCTGTTAGACCTCGTCCACATGCATAGATGGTGATTCGTTCCGCCAGCCCGCGGACAAACTCTGTCTTCCTTGAGACCAGATGTTTCTTCAGGCCAGCCACGCCATCGAGCTTTGTTCCATCCGACAGCTCTGCGGTCGCATCAATGCCAAACACCGGCAGCTTTTCACCTTCTCTGCGCTGGATGGGCTTTGCCGGGTCCTCATGAGCAGACTCTTCTGTTCGCCAGCGTCCGATCGCATCAAAGTTCTCCAGCGCCAGACCGTACCCGTCGAACCGTGCGTGACATCCGGCGCAGGTGGGATTTGCCCTGTGAATGGCAAGGTGTTCACGGACGCTGCGAGCCCCGCTGGCATCAGGGATCAACGCGCCAACGTTAGGCGGAGGAGGCGGAGGAGGTCGATGGAAGAGGCGATCCAGAACATAGGCACCGCGGATAACGGGAGCAGTACGAGTTGCTTCGCTGGTCAACGTCAGGATGGAGGCCTGGGAAATCAAACCGCCCCGTCGATTGTCCGGCAAAGTCACTTTTCGCAACGGCCGACCACTCACGGGTGGCAATCCATAGTGGTCCGCAAGTGTTTCATTAGCGAACGTCCAGTCAGCCATGAGGAATTCAGTGACCGGAAGGTCTGCAGTCAACACTTCATGGAAGAAGGCCAGCGTTTCATCTCGACAGGCATCACGCAGGTCGTCGCTCCAGTAGGGAAACAGTTTTGGTTCAGGCATCACGGTGGCCAGCTTGTCAAGGTTCAGCCACTGACGAGCGAATGCGTCTGTGAATGCCTTTGCCCGAGGGTCGGCCAGCATTCGCGAGACCTGTTTTCCGAGCGCCGCTTTTTCTGTGAGCTGCCCTGAAATCGCTTCAGTACGAAGTTCTTCATCCGGACAACTGGACCAGAGAAAGTAGCTCAGCCGAGTCGCCAGTTCATGGTCGTTCAGAGTGTATTCTCCCCGTTCGGATCCCTGTGGAGGTATTTCAACCATCAGAAGGAAATGTGGCGAGCACAGCGCGGCTGCCATTGCCATCTTGAGCGATTCCAGAGAATCCATTCCTCGGTCACGCTGCTGACCGACGATCGCTGCGTATCGCTCAACTTCTGAATGCTCCACAGGCCTTCGGAAAGCGATGGGCAGGAATCGGGACAACACACTGACGGCATCCTGATCGTTGAGGTACGTGCCCAGCAGAGTCGCAGACTGTTGAGTCATTTCCCGGATCGGCCCAACGACTTCGAACTCTACCTTTTCAAAGTAGCTGAACGGCAATTCTTCTGGCGAAGCCGGCTTCCATTCCACCCACCGACCATCGACCTGCCGATAGTTGATATGTGACCATGGCTTATTGATGTCAGATCCTTCAAAAGGGTGCGGTCGACGGGCCAGCGGACCCCGAGCAGGCCACTGCAGATGATTTCCGTTCGTCCAGTTCAGCTCGAACCCAATCGTGCTCTCCGTTCGATCATAATATCCTTCCGCGTCAATCGTGATGGGTGTTCCATTTTGCTGAATGGGCACGTCGACTTCCGCCACACGTCGCCTTTCGCAGCCAAGAATCGTGAACGAAGCGACTTCTCCCGGCTCAAACTTCTGTGGTGTCAGCGTTGCCCTCAGCCGGTACAGGCCCTCCGAATTGAACGCGTGAGCTGCGTTGTTGACAGGATCGATCTGACCATACGTAAAGATCGCCGGGCCACCGATATACACAATACGCCTGCTTGCTTCAGAACCAAAGGACAAGTGTGCATTGCCGTTGTACACGCCGAAACCGCGCAACGGTGATCCCGGTGGATAATTCGCATGCTCCTCATAGAAAGCGTATTTGGCTGACGGAACTTTGTAATTCGGATCCACTGGAACGAATGCTCGATCAAGAACGGCAGTCGCAGAGGCAAGATACTTCTCCACCAGCGACGGAGAGAGCGTCAGCCCATCTGCCACGGTGTTGAATCCGTGCAGCATCCCATCCGGAGGAAAGTCTTCTCCGGGGCGAAAGCGGATACCAAAAATGTCTCGCATCGTGTTTGCGTATTCGACACGGTTCAAGCGACGCAGCGGGCGAGGAGCTTTCGACAGAATGACGACTTCCTGTCGTTCAATGATTTCGCGGATCGCAGCCGTTGCCGTCTCATATTCCGAATCCGTCGGACGAGGCTCGTCCTTCGGAGGCATGTCACGAGATTCCAGCCGTCGGGCAATTTCTTTCCACGCCTGAAGGTCCGATTCACCGGATGCCGATTCGATCAGCGACTCCATGCCGAACCCCGACTTCGGAGTATCTCCACGGTGACACTTCACGCAGTGGTCAGAAAGAAACCGGATGGCCGACCTTCGATCCTGCTCATCATCAGACGCAGAACAAACATGAACCATGCACAACCAGACAACCGGCAACAGGAAGAATCGGCCGGGTTGAATGGAACTGGCCACAAGGCATCTCAGGAGGCTTGTCATCATCAGCTCAGCCTTACTGCGAAGTTTCCTCAGACAGAACCATCCGCTGTCACCTCCGGCAACTTGACGAGTGTAATCATTATGCAATCCAGACGTCCTGTCGCAAGAGTTCCCGCCAGTTCTGCCATCAGCCGAAAGTGCAAAGTCGACTGCAAGGTGGTTTACAAGCTGCTCGACGAACATGGCTCGAACCAGACTGATGATCGCGGAGCGTGACGACAGGATTTGAACCCCGTAATCTCGGCCCCGGGAGAGGGTTCGAGGAACGGCCGCTCATCGCATCCCCAGAAATATCGCCCATTTGAACTGCCTGGTAACGCGTCTTTGCTTCGCGTAAGTCTGGCCCACAAAA
>JBILXT010000134.1:0-16992 GCA_044378235.1 Planctomycetaceae bacterium | reverse complement strand
CGCTGGGCTGGTGCATCACGCTGGCCTGGTTCTGCGGAATGCTGCTGGTCACGCCGCTCTATCATCCCTACGCGCGACTGTTTTTCCCGTTGCTGGCGTCCGTCTGGCTGGCAGCGGCTGGAGGCGTCAGCTGGTGGCTGGAATCGAATCTGAGCGTTGCTCGCCGCCCGGAATCAGCATCGCCGGCCGTGAATGCGGGTGGCAGCTGGGGGCAACGTTTGTTGCAGTCTCTGTTGATGGTGGCCGTGTTGACGGCAATTTTGCAGCGGGATGAGGCCGATGAACTCGTAATTGTGTCGCCCATGGATCTGCTGACGTCGGAGCTTTACAAGGATCGCACGTCGATCGATCGAGCGGCCGAACGACTCGCGGATGCATCGGTCTTGAGTTCGACGGGCGAATGGAAACCGGATCGTCTACCGTTGTCGAAGGGTGAAACGATAAGCCCCCGCAAAGTCCTGGAAGCTCGCGCCGCGGAAGCTCCGAACCAGGAACTGTCGCGAGAGATGCGTCAGAAGGAGAAGCTGGTGGTCTACGGCTTTGGTGAGCCGGCTCTGCTGCTGCATCTGGCTGAAGCGGGGCTGGCAGTTGCTCCCGTGAGTCATCTCAATCTTGCGGAGCCCGATGGAAGTTTGCCCTCCGTGCCAACATTCCTGGTGATCGGCCCGAACGCAAAACGGACGCCCGGATTCTGGGAGGAGTGGTTTCGCCACGACCGCCATTTTGAACTCGTCACCGAGGCCCGATACGCTCCCGGCGATGTGAGTCTGTTGGACCTGTATACTCCGAAATGGTTGTCTCAGCACCCGGAGGTATCAACGCAGGTCTTTGAGTTGTACCGAGTGCGTTAAGTCGAGCTGCTTCGCCGCGTCATTGACTCGTTCGTTTACCGCCCAGCCGAAGGCGCCGGCATTCGAGAGCCTCGTTGACATTGGTGGTGTGTGCGAATTCAACGATGACGATTGTACATGTCTCCAAGAGGATGCCGGCCGAAGCCAGCACTACGAGTGGATAAAGAACGCCAAGCCGGCGCCTTCGGCTGGGCGGTAAACGAGTCCGTTACTGTCACCAGGTTGCCGATCAAGTCAAGCTCCGAAAACCTCTGCGACCTCACCGATTGATGGGAACTCCGCGTTCAGATGCGTTTTGTGGGTCAGGGAAACCCTGATGCACCTCGGCCGGAAATCGATGGCGGCTGCATCCGAGAGACGATCAACGTAAAACGAGACAGCCCACTCGTGCAACAGGATAAGGCCGAAAGGGCAACATCCTGCGTTCCGACCTTCAAGAGTCGAGGGCAGGCCGGATGCCGCCGGAATCCGGAAAACTGGCCGCCAGGTCGCTCCGAATCCGAGATTCCGACAAAAAACGATTCCCCGAGATGAGACGGTGTGGTTTACTTGAATGGGGTTTCACTTGACGGGCTCAGGTTGGCCCGGGTAGACCACATCCAGAGAAACATGATTTGAACCAACCTGCCTGGTTATGGAATCCCACCTGAACTTCGATTGGCTCGGGCACTGAACCTCTTGGTGTCTGAGATTCTTCCTTCCTCAACTTCTTCCGACGATTGCCGCTGTGGCCTGACTCAGCCCTGAGTCATCAAGGTCATCCTTCCTCAGGCGAATCAGACGAAGACCAACGGAGAAGCCGCGATGATCGCGAGACTCCGATCTGCTGCCTCTGCAGCGTTCCATGTGGAACGCGGGATGATGGTTCGCCTGCTGCTCGCCTGGATTGTGATCCCGGCCGCAGCACTCCATGCGGATGAGCCGCTGAGAGAACTCATCAACCGCGAACTTGCTCCGCCTTCAGGAACCGCCTGGCCCAAAGCTAACGACGCCGAATTCCTGCGACGCGTTTCGCTGGACCTCAACGGCATGCCACCGACCGCGGATGAGGCTCGAGCTTTCATCAATGATGCTGATCCAGCCAAGCGAAAGAAGCTGGTTGATCGCCTTCTGTCATCGCCGCTTTACGCTCGGCATCTGTCCACAACGATCGATGTCATGCTGATGGAGCGTCGCCCGAATACTCACGTGCCGCAGGAAGAGTGGCAGGCATGGTTGCTGAAGTCTGTCCGTGAGAACAAGCCATGGAACGTGCTGGCTCGCGAGATCATGACGGCCGACGGCGACACTCCGGAAAACCGAGCCGCCGCAAGGTTCTATCTGGATCGCAACTCAGAACCCCACGTGATTACTCGCGACATCGGCCGAATGTTCTTTGGTCGCGACATGCAGTGCAACCAGTGCCATGATTCTCCGTTGGTCGCAGACTTCCTGCAACGTGACTATCACGGTCTTCTGGCGATTGCATCCGTGGGCTATGCCGTCACAAAGAAGGTCGCCGAGAAAGACGTGACCGTGTTTGCGGAGCGAGCTCCAACGGATTTGTCATTCGAATCCGTCTTCGAAAAAGGCAACATGCACCGCACGATAGCTCGCCTTCCCGGTGCTCCTTCCTTCACCGAACCGGTCCTGTATCCTGGGGAAGATTACACGGTAGCGCCTGCTGACGGTGTGCGAGCTGTCCCGAAATTCAGTCGCCGGGCGATGATGGCCGAGCTGGCGACCAGTGGTTCCAATCGAGCGTTCAATGAGAACATCGCCAATCGACTGTGGGCCATGATGATGGGCCGCGGGATCGTGCATCCACTGGACATGATTCATCCCGATAATCCTGCGGCCAGTCCAGCCTTGCTGACGCAGCTCGGCAGTCGCTTCGCTGCGATGAACTTCGACATGAAGATGTTCCTCAGAGAGATCGCTCTGAGCGATGTCTATCAGCGACCGTTCGATCTGACTCCGGAAGCTGTTCCTTCACTCGCCGCAGCCAAGGCCGAGCATCAGCAGTTGATGGCTCAGAAGGAATCTCTTGAGGTGCTGGCTCGCGATGCCAGTTCCGCATTCAGCGATGCGGACACGGCATTCGCCGCTGCAGAGACCGCAATGCTTCCTGTCGCCGCTGAAGTTGACGGAGTGCGAACTCAGTACACCGAAGCAAAGAAGAAAGTCGACGAGGCACAGAAGGCTCTCAACGATGCCACGGCCGCCTTCAACACGAAGAAGAACTTCGCCGACACGCTTCAACAGGCCGCAGCTCCACTTCAGGCTGCTGCTGCATCTTTGCCGTCTGACGCAGAGCTGGCTGCTTCGGCCGCAAAGCTGACCGAGAAAGCAAACGCCGTCTCTGCTGAATTGCCTGCTCTCGAAAAGGCAGTCGCTGACAAGACCGCAGCAGTGACGCCACTGAATGAAGCATTGGCCACTTCACGTACGACACTTGATGCGGCTGTCCAAAAGCTGCAGCCGCTTCAGGCCGCTGTCAGAGCGGAGGAGGCGAAGGTTGTGGCGGCGCGAGTTGTCATGCAGGAAGCTCAAACGAAGGCCGCTTCGGTCGCAAGTCGCATTGCCGTTTTGGAACGAGTTGGCTCGGCGTCTGACCTGAACGCATCACTCGCCAACCTGACTCAGACGACAGCCACAGCGGAAGCAGCGATGACGACGGCGACCCAGCAGGTCGCTGAGTACATGCCGACCGTGGCCGCACGAACTGCTGCCATGGCAGAGGCCACTCAGTCGAAGGCCTCCGCCGAATCAGGAGTGAAGGTGATCCAGGAACAGATCACTCGCGATCGAGCTGTCTCCAAGACTCTTGCCGAAGCGGCTGACGCTATGAAACGGGCTCAAGCCGTGCTGCCAGCTGATGAAGCATTGACGACGGGCCTCGCGACCATCAACACGAAGGTGACAACATTAGAGTCACAGTTGAAGGCTGCTGAGACGACTCTGGTTGTTGCCAGTGAATTGTCGTCAGCCGCCACCGAAGCGATGAAGACTGCGAAATCCGCGATGGACGAAACCAACGCAGAGCTTGAGCGACGACAGCAGATCGCGTCTCTGGCAAGCACAACACTGGCCCAGTCAAAGGAGTCACTGCAGACGACAACTGTCTCCTTCGAGAAGGCCATGGACGCTGTTCCATCTGACCTCTCTTCAACCTTTGCCTTGTCACAATTGAAGCCGCTCAGCCCCGAACAGATGTGCTGGACCATCTTCAAAGTCACAACGGTCTATGATCGCTACGTCGCTCAGGAAGCAGCCGAACGCGAAAAGGCCAGCCCGCTCAGCGAACAGGAAAAACAAGATCCCGCCGTGCTCGCCGCCCGAGCCGCCGAGGTTGAACAGTTGGCTTATGATAAGCTGAAGAGCAATATCGGAAGCTACGTTCAGATCTACGGTGGAGCACCTGGGCAGCCTCAGAATGATTTCTACGCCAGCCCCGACCAGGCTCTGTTCACGGCCAACGGCGGAGCGATCAACAGTTGGGTTGTTCCAGCCAGTGACAACGCGGCCGAGCGAATCGTCAGGACGACAGACGCGAAGGTCGCCGCTGAAGAATTGTACCTTGGCATTCTGACGCGCATGCCGACCGAACAGGAATCCGCCGAGGTCGCGGCCTTCCTGGCAGCTCGGCCGGATCGGGCGAAAGCCGCTCAGGAACTTGTGTGGGGCTTGATCAGCAGCGCAGAGTTTCGATTCAACAGATAGTGTGACCGTGTCGCGGACGATGGGCCGCTCATTGTGTGAGCCGCCAGTTGATGGATTTTCTTTGGGAGTATACCAGCCATGAAACTCAACTACCCCTGCAACACTGTCGCACACGGATTGGCTCGCCGACAGTTCCTGGGAACTCTGGCCGCCGGTGCCGGAGCCATGGTCGGTGGACTCGGTGCCTTCACCTCGCAGGCGATGGCAGCTCATCTGAAGTCGGACCAGAAACGAATCGTCGTGTTCAACATGCACGGTGGCCTGAGTCAGCTTGAGAGCTGGGATCCAAAACCCGGCACTGAAACTGGCGGACCTTTCCTCGCGATTCCAACCTCTGTCCCAGGAATTCACATCAGTGAACTGCTGCCGCTGACCGCCATGCAGATGCATCACCTGTGCCTGGTCCGCGGGGTTAACACCTCGGAAGATGATCACGGCAAGGGTGCGTATCTGATGATGACCGGCCGTCGTCAGACTCCCGCCGGTGAGTTCCCTCAGATCGGTGCGGTTGCTTCGAAGACTTTGAATCCACAGGACAGCTCACTGCCTGGCCATATCCTGATTACTCCCGGCGGTGGCGGTGGACGCGGAAACGATTCGGCCTGGCTGGGCCCGAAGTACTCCAGCGTGCAACTTGGTAACGGCAATCCTCCGCCGAACACTGTCCGTCCCGATTCCATCACGGAAGACTCTGACAAGGCTCGCAATGACTTCCGTCGTCAGGTCAGCGAACGATTCCTGAATCGTCGTCGCACCGCCGTGACCGAAGCGTTTACGTACTCGTTCGAGCAGGCTGAGAAGCTCATGAGTCAGCGTGATGTGTTCGATGTCTCCAAGGAGCCGGCCAGCGAGATCGAACGCTATGGGAAGCATGACCTGGGACGCCATTGCCTGTTGGCTCGACGGCTGCTTGAGAGCGGTGTGTCGTTCGTGCAGTTGTCGCATTCGAATTATGACACTCACAATGAGAACTTCAATTTCCACATTGAACAGTTGACCGAGTTCGACTTTGCGTTCTCCACCTTCGTGGCCGACCTCGCTCAACGCGGGATGCTGGACAGCACTTTGATTGTGGTGCTCAGCGAGTTCGGACGCACGCCGAATGTTAATCTGTACTACGGCCGTGACCACTGGTCGCGGGCGTGGTCCGTCTGCATGGCCGGAACCAAAGTTCCGCGCGGTCATGTGTTCGGGGCGACCAACGACAAGGGCACCGAAGTGATCGACAAGCAGGTCGACCACGGCAACCTCTTCCACACGTATCTGCAGGCGGTCGGAGTTGACTCAACGGGCAACTTCGACATCGACGGCCGCGAAATGCCGATCGCCGATCCGTCGTCACGACCGATTGATGGGTTCCTTGTGTGAGACTCTAGTGATCCGTCAGGACAAGGAATTCGTGTTGGAGGTAGTGGATCTTGCTAAAGATCCCTTAGCTGCAGGACCTTTAGCAAGGTTCACTACCCGAAATTTAATTCTTGACATAGCACTAGTCCGCGTGCAAACAGACTATTCTTCGCCACCGGGTTTACGCCGGTGGTTTTCAGGCCTTTGCACTACCGCGGTCGGTACCTCAATGGACAAACCATTTAGTGCAAAGGCCTCGATCCACCGGGACAAACCCAAATGGCGTGGACTTAAGCTCGACTTGCCACTATGGAGATTGTCCTGAGGCGTCAAACATTTGGTACTGCAACGAGATTCAGTGGGGCAACTGTCGTTCTGATTTCGCCTCGTAGCGGCCGCAGCAGGTAGCCCCAGGCTGTAGCTTGGGGAAGACGTTCAAAGATAAACCTTAAGCCGTGAAACGGCGACAGCAGTGTGTTGATATCGTAACGAAACCGTCGCTGTCGCCGTTTCACGGCTATTGGATCGTGTTTTCGCCTCCCACCCCAGGCTGAAGCCGGCTGAAGCCAGGGGCTAAATGCTGGCGCAGCTTCACTGCGAAACACAACCCGAAACGGAGCGGCTCTGGCTTCTCGCCTCTCACTTCCCCATCAACGCCACAAGCACCGAGGCCGTCAGCAGCACTGCGCCGAAGAGTCGCAGCAGCATGACTCGCGTCGAATGATGAGATTCCTGGCCTCCAAAGAATCGAGCCAGCGCCCAGGCCAAAGCCACTGCCCAGAGTCCTCGCAGGGCATACACGATGTTGATCCGCGTTGCATCGCCATAGGCTGATAAAGACCACGACATGCTTAGCGCGTTCGCGGCCATCAGCAAAGTTCCAATCACGATCGGCTTCGTTGTCCCGAGCTCCGCCAGACGAGAAGGGCGGTCGGCCCAGGGCAACACGAGACAGGAAAAGAGCCCAGTCGCCACGAACACCGTTGGCAAGAATTTCGTCGCGAGAACAGCCGGGTTCGGCTGTCGAAAAACCCAGGCCTGCAGTCCGACGTCAAACAGTGACATACAGACTGCGGCTCCCAGTGCGAGCACGATGGTGAGAATTGTCTTCTGAGGATTGTGCTGCGCGGACGCTGTTGGCAGGCGAGTTCCTGACTGCACAAAGCCAACTCCGATTGTCGCGAGCACGGCACCGATCCAGACTCGGCCTGGAATTTCTTCGTTCGCCCAGGCCGACACCATCAGAGCGACCATGATGACCTTCACGCCGAAGATCGGAGTTGCTACCGAAACATCTCCGTGCTTGTAGGCCAGATACGTCAACACCTGCCCCAGCACAAAAGATCCGGCCACCAGAGCGGCCTGCCACCAAACGGCGACTGGAAGAAATCTCCCGGTGACAAGAGCAAAGATTCCCCAGGAAAGTGCCAGCCAGAAGTTTGCCAGGAACGTACCGGTCCAGGGGCTGGATCCGCGAGCGATCGCATTCTTCGCGAAGATCATCCCCATCACGAAGACGATGCTGGAGAACAGGGGAAACAGCAAATGCAGTGGCACGATGTGGCCTAACAAGGGCAGAACGCCCTTGACCCAAAGGAGCCTGGCGGCTCGAGCTTCGAAAACGCTCACGTTGTTCGCTAACCAACATGCGCGCGTTATACTGAATGAGAGTCTTGCACAAAAAGTCGTGCGAAAACAGAAAGCTCGTGAACGGTTCTGCTTCGCTCTGGTCCCCGCGCGAGTTACGCTACGCCGCGAATCGTACGACAGTTCCCCGTTCTTTACAGCCACTCTGCTTCCTCTATGACGAATTCTCTCCCCGCCTGGACGCCCGGCGGCGGCCTGCATTACCAACTCCTGGCCACCAGCGGCCGCGCGCGGCGTGGTCGGTTTGTGACCGCGCACGGCCAGGTCGAAACGCCGTCTTTCATGCCTGTGGGAACTCAGGCCACAGTCAAGTGTGTTCTGCCCGATCAGGTCGCTGCCACCGGCGCGCAGGTTGTGCTGGCAAACACATACCATCTGGGTATCCTCGACCGAACTCAGGTCGTCGAACGGCTCGGCGGTCTCCACACCATGATGCGCTGGAACCAGACGATCCTGACCGACTCGGGCGGTTTCCAGGTCTTCAGTCTGCCCGAACGCAAGATCACGGAAGAGGGTGTAAGCTTTCAGTTTCGATCCGGGAAGAAAGATGGCGAGAGCACTCCGATGATGCTTTCACCTGAAAGCGCCATGGACATCCAGCGAAGACTCGGCGCCGATATTGTGATGGCGTTCGACGAGTGCGTGGATCATCGCATGCCGCCGAAGTATATGTCTGATTCACTCGACCGAACTTTTCGATGGCTGAAGCGATGTGCCGCTGCTCCGATTCAGGAGCATCAGCATCTGTTCGGAATCATCCAGGGCGGGATGGAGTTTGACCTTCGATCCAAAGCGGTGCGTCAGGTCACATCGCTGAATCTTCCCGGCTATGCCATCGGCGGAGTGTCCGTCGGTGAAGGTCACGAGGCGATGGTGCGTATCGTGAAGCATACCGCGCCGTTGATGCCATCGGATCAGGTGCGTTACCTGATGGGCGTCGGACTGCCTGAAGATATCGTGGCAGCCGTGGAATGCGGCATGGATATTTTTGACTGCATCATCCCGACTCGCTACGCGCGAGAAGGAACCGTCTTTACGTGGGACGGCAAGATGCGACTGCAGGACAAGACCTATCGCAAGGACCGTTACCCGATCGACACGGCTTGTGAATGCGTAGCCTGCGCGGGTGGCTTCAGTCGAGCGTATCTGCGGCATCTTCTGTTTGCAGACGAACCGCTTTACGGAACTCTGGCCACGCTCCACAACCTGCATTTCTACCAGGACCTGATGCGAGCGATCCGCTTAGCGATTGAAGAAGATCGCTTCACAAAATGGGCCGAAGGCTTCCGCGCGAAACATCTCAAAGGCCGCGCGATGTAGAATCGTAATTCTCGATCTGATTCGCATCGAGATATGGCATTCGTGCGTTGAATAGTTATTCCGATCAGGGGGGCATTTGTCCTTGCGGTTGGTCGTTTTGCCGCGATGTATAGGAAGAATCCAAGCGCCGGGCATCGTCTGCAATACTCGGGTGGATTGATCAGCTAGAACAAGTTCTGTGAAAGTCGAGTTATTGCACGTCTCAACGGTCAGTCGAATCGGCACGAAGGGCCCGGTACCAGTCCGTTGACGGACAGGAGAGCAGCCAGTCTACAACACCGATGTTTTCGTCGACCGACTGTCGTCTCAGGAGATACTGCCCCGCTTCGAGTCGTTCAAGTTCAAACGTTTGACCGGGAAAGATCTGATCCTGCTCCCGAATTTGGGTAGGCAATGCAATTCGACCCTCGCTGGAAACGGTGACCTTCATGTCTCATAACCTTTGACATACCGGCAAGGTGTCTTCGCCTGAACGGCTCGGCGACGAACGGTGAGCAGTTGTATCTTCGGTAGGTCCTCCTTGCCGAGGAGGACTTCGCGGCATGCCGCTACCTGTGTGCACGTTAGCCCACAAATCCGATCGATATGCGGTAACCAATTGCACACTAGGTTCGCCTTTTCGGCGAAAGTCCCTCCCGGCAGAAAGGACCTACTTTATCAAGCCTATCTCGATCCCATCGCCATCGTCACCGTCTTGAGCTCTGTATAGTTGACGAGGCCAGCTTCACCGAGTTCTCGACCAATGCCGCTCATCTTGAAACCGCCAAATGGAGCCGCTGCGTCGAACACATCGTAGCAGTTGACCCACACCGTGCCGGCTCGCAGATTATGAGCCATCTGGTGCGCCTTTTGAACATCGCGAGTCCAGACCGCTGCGGCCAATCCGTAGCAGGTATTGTTCGCGCGGCGAGTGACTTCGGCAATATCCTTGAACTTCAGGATACTCAGGACAGGTCCAAAGATCTCTTCACGAGCGATATCCATCTGATCGTGGACGTCGGTGAAGACCGTCGGCTGAATGAAGTAGCCGCGGTTGCCGTAGCGAGCACCACCGGTCTGGCAGTTGGCTCCCTGGGCTTGACCACGATCGATGTAGCTCATGATCTTGTCAAACTGTGCCTGATCAATCTGGGGGCCTTGCTGAGTTTCCGTGTCGAATGGATTCCCGAGCACTCGCTGGCTGGCGCGTTTGACGAGCTTCGCGACGAACTCATCATGGACTGATTCTTCCACAAACAGTCGACTGCCCGCACAGCAACATTGTCCCTGATTGAAGAACAATCCAAACTCCGCACCGGCGATGGCGGCATCAAGATCTGCGTCGGCGAAGACGATATTCGGGCTCTTCCCGCCAAGTTCGAACGTCAGTCGCTTGAGAGTGTCCGCAGCTTCTCGCATGATGATTTTGGCTGTCGTGCCTTCGCCCGTGAAAGCGATCTTGTCGACCTGTGGATGCTTAACCAAAGATGCGCCGGCGGTTGGACCGTAACCCGGGACGACGTTGATAACTCCCGGAGGGAAGCCGGCTTCCAGAGCCAGTTCCGCCAGACGCAGACAGCTCAACGGAGTCTGTTCGGCGGGCTTCATCACGATGGTGTTGCCGGTTGCCAGAGCCGGACCCCACTTCCACGCGACCATCAGCAACGGAAAGTTCCAGGGAATAATCTGCCCGCAAACACCGATCGGTTCGCGACGTGTGTAGCAGAAATAATCGCCACGAATCGGCACCGTGTCGCCCTTGATCTTGTCGGCCCAGCCGGCATAGTAACGAAGGCAGTCGATGGCCAACGGCAGGTCGGCGGCTCGGGCGTCATTGATGGGCTTGCCGTTGTCGAGCGACTCAAGTCCAGCAAGTTCATCGAGATGCTGTTCCGCAAGATCGGCCAGTTTGTTCATCAGGCGGCCACGATCGCGAGCATCCATGCGAGACCATGGGCCCGTTTCGAAAGCAGCTCGCGCAGCATGCACGGCGAGATCGACGTCGGCCGCATCTCCTTCAGCCACTTCGCAAATGACTTCTTCTGTCGCCGGATTGATGGTGGTGAATGTCTTGCCGCTGACCGACGGACGAAACTCATCCCCGATTAGGATCCCTGTCTGTCGAATTTTGGGGACAGTAAACTGACGAGGTTCCGTGACTGCAGACATGCGGAGGCTCCTAAGGACAAGTGGGAGAAAAGTGCGCTGGTCAGGTGCGATGATCACTGCGAGAGATGCTGCAGTGGCCACATCCAAGAGCGATTGGATCCCTGCAATATTTCTCGCGCGGCGATTATGCCTTTGGGATTCGAGAAAAGCGAACGAACATAAGGGAGTGGTGCAAAAGCCGTTGAACCACCGGGGTAAATTCGATGGCGTGGACTAACCACGACTGGCCACAATGAGGCTTGTCCAGAGGTGTGAATGCTTTGGTACTGCAACGAGATTCAGCGGACAAGTATTGTTCTGATTTCGCCTCGTAGAGGCGGCAGCAGGTAGCCCCAGGCTTTAGCCTGGGAAAGACGGTTCAAGATGAACATTAAGCCGTGAAACGGCGACAGCAATATGTTGATATCGCTGAAAAAACCATCGCTGTCGCCGTTTCACGGCTGATGGATCGTGTTTTCGCCTCCCACCCCAGGCTGAAGCCTGGGGCTAAATGCTGCCGCAGCTACGCTGCGAAACACAACTCGATACGGAGCGTCTTGGGGCGATTCTTCTCAAATCGTAACTGCCACTTGGAGCCTCCGCCGATATAAGCTCGACGGAAGAACGTTGGACATCAATCAATTGCTTGCGTCAACACGACTGAGGATCAACCCGGTGGCGACTTGCTCGTGCTCAATCCACGTAGGCAAACTCATTCGAGTTGAACAGCACGACACTCAATGACGCGATGGCCAACTGCTCGGAAGTCATCGACGGAGCAACCGGATTGCTCAACGTCGGCAACTGGTATCGCTCTATCAAATAGTCCTGAATCGCTGCTTGCGAATTAGGGGACAATTGTTCATTGAAGACGAGGAGGCAAGCGATGTCGCCTTTCCAGTATTCGCCATTGATATTGCCTTGCTGGCCGATCACCCAGGGCGTATCCAGCCGTCGGTCGGGAATCGGATTTGGTTGCTCGATGACGACACGCTTCTGTTGATAAACCGCCGCGCCATGTTGGCCGCTGGTGGCCGTGATCAGAAACGGATTCTGGCGATCAAGGATTTCGCCAACTCCGGACAGGGCATCACTCAGGCGGATCGCGTTCTTGTTTGTCATGCCGACAAAGTACGAAGTCCCCGAGTTGCCATCACGACCGCTCCAGTTCGAAATGATCTCGCGATGACCGTCGGCGGCGAGATCCGTGACCACAGCAAAGACTGTTGATGCATCCCCGTCGATAAGTTGCCCCGCGACATGCAGGAAGTCGGACGTCCCGTCGAATCGAATCGCGGGTTGGCCGTTGATCGCGCTCTTCACAAGCAGCGGTTGCTGTTCGATAATCTCCTGGGAGGCGTGATGGATTGCGTTGCTTCGGGCGAGCCATCTCTTCACGCGTCCATCATTATCGGTCTCGACGCCAGCGGAAGCATCCAGATGCAGAGTCGCAGTCCGGAGCAATCCCTCAAGCTGTTCGCGATTGGCCGATGCTTCGGCGGACACGGGAGTTGTCGGCGGTTCACGAAAACGCTGCAACTGATTTGCGACATGAGCCATCGCCAGGTCTTGCTCCTGATCCGTCGGCATTCGCCCCAGAATCATTGACCAGACCTGCCGTACGTTCTTCTGCGTAATTGCATCCTCATCCTTCATGCATGCAGAGGCAACAGCCGCCGCTCGCTTGTGAACAAACTCGTTATTCAGCAACGTCAATGCCTGTGGAGCTACAATTGTCACATCACGCTGACCGCAGGACATGGTGGAATCACACATATCGAATGTCGTCATCATCGGCGGCAGCAGACTGCGCTGAGTAAAGATGTACAAACTTCGCCGATGCTGATCTGCTTCGGGCGATGCTGTCCAGGCAGACGTCTTTCGCGACAGTCCCTCCAGCGCGTCGGCGCTGATCGTGGGATAAAAACTGGGACCGCCTTGAGTGAGTTGCAATTCCTGAGTTGCCGCGAGGAACGCATCTCGAAGCGACTCCGCATCTTTACGACGTCGATTGGCTCGCCACAGAAAACGGTTGGCCGCATCTTTCTGAGAGTACTCATCCTGTCGCGGATGAAGCGAAGCCTGCTGCCAGGTTTGCGAGGTCAGAATCAGCCGATGGATATGCTTCAGACTCCAGTTGTTCCGAATCAACTCCAACGCCAGCCAGTCCAGCAATTCAGGATGAGTCGGCTTGTCTCCGGTGTAGCCAAAGTTATTCGACGATCGAACGAGGCCTTCGCCAAAATGATGCTGCCAAATGCGATTCACGATGACTCGCGCTGTCAGCGGATTTTCCTCGCTGGCAATCCACTCTGCCAACTGCAGACGCAGGCCAGTGGTGCGAACGGATTCTGCCGAGAAAGTGAATTCACGGAACTGATCGGGCATAAGACTGAGTGCTCCGGCAGAGACCGGTTCCAGAGGCTGATTACGTTCGCCGTTCTTCAGCTTATGCAGGGGTGCCGGAGTCTTCGAAATGTCGGTCCAGCCGAGAACTTCTTTGTAGCCGAGCTCGTCAGCAGAGACTCCTCCGAGAAGTTCTCTCCCGCGCGGATGGATCGGGCCGGGCCAGAAAGCCGCGGCCATTCGATAATAGTCGGTCTGCGGAATCGGATCGAACTTATGATCGTGGCAACGAGCACACTTGGTCGTCATGCCGAGGAACGCTGACGATGTGGTATGGACCAGGTCTTCCAGTCGTTCATACTTGTAGTCTTCTGCATCGTTGGGTTCGTCGTTCCACGTGCCCAGGCACAAGAAGCCGGTTGCGATCACGGATTGCTCCGTGGCACTGGGCAGTTCATCACCAGCCAATTGTTCGCGCACAAATTGATCGTAGGGCATGTCGGTGTTGAAGGCATTGACCACCCAGTCACGATACTTCCACGCGAACGGTTTGACCTGATCTCGTTCGTAGCCGCAAGTCTCGGCGAACCGGACAACATCCAGCCAATGACGAGCCCAGCGTTCCCCGAAATGAGGACTGGCCAGAAGCTGATCAATCAGTTTTGTGGTGGCTTCCTCGTCTTGCGGGCTGGTGGAAAAACTCTGAATCTCTTTCGCGGACGGCGGCAGACCAGTCACGTCCCAGTGAAGCCGCTGAATCAAGGTTCGAGCATCTGCTCTCGGCGCGGCGGTGAGCCCTTGCTTATGAAGTTCGACGGCAATAAATCGGTCGATCGGGTGAGCATCGTCCGGCAGACCTTCTACGATCGGTGGCGCGACTTCTTTCAGAGGTTGAAACGACCACCAGTCGCGGCCGCCTCGAACGTCCGTCGTTTGTTCATAAAGGTCAAGTTGGCGATCGGCCGGAAAGTATGCGCCATGTTCAACCCAGCGTCGCAGAATCTCAATTTCTGAGTCCGGCAGTTTCTGGCTTTCGCCATGTTTTAGCGGAGGCATTTCTCCCGCAACGACTCGTTCAATTAGCGGGCTTTCTTTGACCGACTTCGGCACGATCACAGCTCCGGAGTCACCGCCTTTGGCCAGGCCCTCGGCTGATTGCAAGCTAAGACCGCCCGAAGGATTCGCCGACTGATGGCATTCGAGACAACGCCGAATCAGGAGCGGAGCGATGTCCGTCTCAAACGAAGGCGGATCCTCTGCGAAAGCCATATCGAACGAGGCCTGCCCGACGTTAAGAGTGATCCAGAAGATTATGGCAACGAATCGGCAGCGCATGCGGATCTCCTTGGGTCAGTGATCAGAAGTGTGCTGTTGATTCTAAAGATCAACCGGGTCAGACGTACAACGAGTGAAGTTGCGTTTCAGAAGATGACGGGGATCGCTAGCGAAAAAAGAGGAAGCTCAAAAACGCAATGAGCATGATGGCCCCAAATCCAACGTAAAAGAGAAAGTAGCGTTCCAGTAAATCGTTTATCACCCCGAAAAATGGCATCGAGTAGATCTGCTCAACCTTGATGAATAACGTGCCAGCACCAAACCATGCGGCGAGAGATCCCGTTGAGAGCAGAAGCAAGGCGATGGGATTCAGATCAATGTGGCGACCTGACGAAAAAAAAAAATCCCGCCCGCTGCGACGAGGAAAACTCCGACGGCCAGAAAGACCAACGAAGCCCACCGTGGAGGATGCACAACGACTCTGTGAAAACAACGGTGGCAGACCTGGTCTTTTGTAAAGGCAATTATTCTCCGCGGTTTCATCAGAGCAAACCGACGGCAACCGCATTTCGGACATTCCCAGTTCGGGTCATCGGTACCGAGTTTTCCAGGTTCGACGATGTCCCTGATTTGATACGGGCTGCCTTCGTCGGTCACCTGCGATTAATCCTGCCAGACAGTAAACATCGGGGCGTCGGGGAATATCGGGGAACAATCGCGTCATCAACTCTTCTTGATGATGACGCCGCCCTTGCCACCCACAATTCTGGGAGGCAGCTGCCTGGCGGCCATGAATTCGTTGTAAGCGGCCAGCGATCCGTCCCATTTCTTGTCGGGTTTGCAATCATCAACACAGATGAAACCCGGTGTCGTCATCTTGTCCCAGAGTTTTTCCAGGATGGCCTTCGTCGGTTTATACAGATCGATGTCCAGGAGAACGACGGCGATCGGTCCGAACTGGCTGTAATCCAGAGCTGACGCATCTCCGCGCACGGTCTTGAAATTCGTGTAACCGAGTCGGCTTAGGTTGTTCGCAAAGATCTTCTCGTCACCGTAACGAAACGCGCCGTAATCGCTTTGATCTTTGCCACGCTGCTTGACTTCATGTTCGATGCTGTCTTCCGAGAAGCCGGAGAACGTGTCGAGGAAGTAGATCGTCCGGGTATCTCCGGTGCTGGCCATATGCTCAAGAAGAAACGCGGACGTGTCTCCCTTGGCGACTCCAATTTCCAGAATCGCACCACCGGATTCTTTTGTTTCCGTGATTGCGTCGCACAAAAACGCCAACTGAGACGGCGTAATCTTGTATCGATAGCGAGGTCCCAGCCATTTCGCCAGGACTGGAATTCGATAAGCGACTTTTTTGGCGAGTTCAGTTGCTGCCGACATGGGTCAATCTATCTTCGGAGAGCGGGGCATCATTCGGTTGGGATTCGATCGGAAACTCCGATCAAAGCCAGTTTGTACCCGCTTAGCCAGCTGTCATATTTGTCCAGGTGTATTGTTCACAGAGGCATGGTGCACGCCCCTGAGTTCGGGCGGAGTGTACTGCAGCGTTCAGTTCGACGAAAAGTGCTGATCCGAGGAATTGACCATTTTTGGGAGACTTCCGGACAGGTCCCTGCATCTCAGATCACCAGAAAGAACAGACATATCAGCTGCCCGCAGCCACTGCTGGGCTTTGCTTCGTAAAGACACTGCGAATACGGGGCCTCATTGACAGATCAAATCGGAGTCGAATTCACTGAAGCCTCATAGCTCTCGCAGCAAGCATACGACTGCAACAGCCTGACTTTCGGGTTCACATCAGCTGCGTCTCAGCAATATGAATTGCCTTCAGCATTGCGCGGGCTTTGTTTTCGGTTTCTTTGTATTCCATCTCGGGAACGCTGTCGGCGACAATGCCGGCACCAGCCTGGATGTAGATCATTCCATCCTTCATCACCAGAGTTCGCAGAGCAATGCAGGTGTCCATGTTGCCGGTGAAGTCGATGTAGCCCACTGCTCCGCCGTAGGGACCTCGCTTCTGAGGTTCAACTGCGTCGATGATTTCCATCGCTCGCACTTTCGGCGCACCGGAAACGGTTCCGGCCGGGAGGCCTGCTCGCAATGCTTCGATCGCCGACAGACCTTTGCGAAGCTGGCCCGAGACATTCGATGTGATATGCATAACGTGGCTGTAACGTTCCACAACCATCGCGTCGGTGAGCTTCACGGAACCATACTCGGCAACGCGTCCCACGTCGTTGCGAGCGAGGTCGATCAACATGACATGCTCGGCCCGTTCCTTGGGATCGGCCAGCAACTCTTCGGCGAGATCACGATCTTCCTGAGCCGACTTGCCACGCGGGCGAGTTCCTGCCAGGGGACGAATCGT
>JBILXT010000505.1:0-4790 GCA_044378235.1 Planctomycetaceae bacterium | reverse complement strand
GATGTGGGAGTCTGGCCGTTGCCCGACTCGAGACTTGCCGAAAGAAGACAGCATTCAGGGACACTGTGAATGAGGGCTCTGATTAGCATTGTTTGTCTGTCCTTTTTGCATTCATTAGCGTTTATTCAGTGTCGATTAGCGGTTCAAGGAATAGGGGCTGCTGGATGAGAATCGCCGCTGCTCAGGTACGGCCGATCGCTGGGGAGATTGCTCGGAATGTCGTCCGACATTGCGAGTTTGCGCAGGTCGCCGCAGATCATGACGTTGATTTGATCGTGTTCCCTGAACTGTCGCTCACCGGTTACGAACCTTCACTGGCCAGCCGTCTGGCAATCCATAAGTCGGATCCTTGTCTCCAGCCGCTGCAGGAAATGAGTGACCAGCACGACATCGTCATCGCCGCCGGAATCCCGTTGCGTTCTGAGCGTGGAGTTGAGATAGGCATGATCTGGTTTCGACCCGGCCAGCCAAAACAAAGTTATTCAAAGCAGATTCTGCATGCCGATGAACTGCCGTTCTTTGTCTGTGGTTCGAAGCCAATGGTCGTGTCAATCAAAGGAGTTCGACTTGCCCCGGCGATTTGTTACGAATCACTTCAGCTCGAACACGCCAAACAAGCCGCTGAGTTCGGGGCAACGGTCTACCTTTCATCGGTTGCC
The DNA here is from genome assembly GCA_044378235.1 of Planctomycetaceae bacterium. Classification (GTDB taxonomy): domain Bacteria; phylum Planctomycetota; class Planctomycetia; order Planctomycetales; family Planctomycetaceae; genus SXXK01. The sequence goes on along the minus strand of JBILXT010000505.1, from coordinate 4,131 downwards.
AAGTCGGCCTCTGGTGTCAGCAAGGCGTTCGCACATTATCCTGTCGTTGCGGTGGATCATCACATGACCGTCATGATGGCCAACAGCGTGGGGCCGTGCGACAACTTCGTCGCAAAGGGATGCTCGGCCGTATGGACCGACGAGGGTCGATTGATTGCCCAACTTTCGCTCGATCAGGAGCAGTTGCTTTGTTATGACCTCGTCACTCGGCAGTCAGAGATCGTGATGGTGTGATTTGAATCTGTAATTCAGTATTGGGCCCGACCGCCGGAACTGGGAGAAAGTCACCCAGAATCCCATTCTCTGTTTTCAACCGGGCACCCTGTTCTTTCAAATGACCATGGATTCTGCAGCAATAAGCTCAGGCAGAGGCTTATCGAAGCCTATTTCACTGCTTTTTATCGCTCTTGACCTGAAACCGATGGCTGAACTGTAATTCCCCTGCCTGTTTCATGGGGAAACTGCGCCCTGGCGACCGGTCTTAACTCCTTATTTGGCCAGCAATTGTCTGGCGCGAAGAGATACTCATCGCTGCGATGTTTACAACCTTTGACCGATATCTGCTGGGACGATTGATACACACGTTTGTCGTGCTGTTCGTGTCAGCCTACGGTCTGTACATCGTGATCGATCTCTTCACGAACGTAGATGACTTTCAGGGTAATGCCTCAACCATTGTCAATCTGTTGACGCAGATCGGCCTCTACTATTTCTATCGAGCGTTTCAGTTCTTTGAAATGGCCGGGCCCATGCTGATCGTTGTGTCCGTTATCGCAGTGCTCGGTCTGTTGCGAAAGAACTCCGAGACGTTCCCGATCCTTGCAGCTGGAATCCCGGCTTTTCGGTTGCTGAAACCTTTGCTGGTCGCCGCCATGATTCTTAATGGCGCGCTGATCGTGAATCAGGAAATCATCATCCCTGCTTTTGCAATTCCTTTGCAGACCCCACGCGGCAGTGAGTTGGCTCAGGTACAGAAGGTCGAAGCTGTTTACGACCACTCTAATCATCTGATGCACATTGACGGCGATCAGGTACTGATTAAAGAACAAACCCTTGTTGGTGCCGGGTTTCAGTTGCCCACGCCGCAGATGTCTCGTCACTTCTTTGTGTTAAAGGCCGAGAAAGCTCGATACGTCAACGCGACGGAAAAGTCTCCGGCCGGCTGGCTGTTGCAGAATCTGATTGGCGTTTTTGATGAGAACATTCTGACTGAAGAAGGACGTCAGAGAGTTATCCCGAGCCGCAATGGCAAAGACGTGTTTATCGTCTCGGATGTCAGTTTTGATCAGTTGTATAACCGAGGTCGCAACGTCCAGTTCCTGTCTTCAATGCAGCTGATTCAGAGACTTCGCAATCCTGCGACCGGGCCAATTCCAGTGCGTCGGCAAAGTATCGCACTGCACTGCCGATTGACTCGACCAATTCTGTGCCTGATCAATATCGCGATCGCATTGCCGCTGGTGTTCCGAAAAGAGTCACACAGTCTGATTACCAATATGGCAGTCTGTGCAGCGGTTCTGGGAGTCTTCTACGGGCTCACGGAAGCCAGTTTCGCGCTGGGTGGAACCGGATTGATTGCTGCTGATCTGGCCGCATGGATCCCGGTCGTTGTTACCGGCGTTGCCAGTGCGTGGACCTCGGGACTGGTCCAGACCTAAGCCGCAGCAGCCTTCGAAAACGCATCAGGCCGACTGTCAGGCGTTGACCAGAGCAGAGGTTAACCCGTCGATCAGAATTTATCGAACAGTTTGTTCAATTGCTTGTTCAGGGTCTTGTCGACCTGATCTCCAAGCTTCTCCTGAATCTTCTGAGTCCCCAGGTTCTGGAGCAGGGCTCCGGTATCAGGCTGAGGCGATGAAATGGTGCCGCGCAGAGGAACCTTGATGCTGCGTCCTGCTCCATCCGCTGTGGATTTTTCCAGCGGCACATCAATCGTCATCTGAAGCTGTTTGTTCAAACCGACAGCCCCGGACGTTCGCATGCGATAGCCGTTCAGATCCATGATCAGCCCATCATGCGCCACGTAACCCTGACGAACCTGAACGGGAATAGTTTGTTCAGGAAGCACCAGCGAGCGTTGAGTCAGGCTTTGGCTTGCATCACCTGATCGACGCAGCAGATCAACCACTTCCAGCAGCGACGCCAGAGAACTTCCCGGTGACGCTTCGGCCTGATGAATCGTCAGCTGAGCCTGCACGTCTGAGTTCTGCGGTGCGTTGAAGTCCCACAGAAATCGCTCAACGCGAGCAGACACTTCGCCGTTGACTTCCGCGGTGTCTGCCATCATCGGTGCAATGTAACCCAGCCATGTTCGACACAGTTCCGGCGTGAGTTTCAGGTTCTGAACGCGACTGCCAGTTCCCAACTGAAGCCGGGATCCGGCGATGTCGTACTGCGGCATCACATTGAGCTGGCCACCATTCACCGAACATTGAATTGGCGTACTTCGCAGAAGACTATTCTCCAGCGATGCCTGAACAGCGGCTTCGCCAATCTGCAGACCCCATGCATTCGCAGAGGACCAGCCGATGTTCCCTTCGCCCTTCAACAACGGGGTTGAACTGCCCGAAGCAGTACCCAAACGCTGCGAAACACCGCTCAAAGCCGAAGGTGAACCGGTCAAACGGAATACGTCTTTTCCCTGTCCGGAAATGCTGATTCCTGAATCAGCTGTCAGCAGGCGGCGGCTCAGAATATCCAGATCATAAGTGGTATCAGCAGTCAGATCGAGTACCAGATCGTTCTCAGGAACCGCTACTGTTCCCTGAATCAGCGCCAGCAAGCCAGGCAGCTTGACGGAGCCCTTTTGGATATCAAACTGCTGCCCACCATTCTTTGCGAGCATCGAAAGTTGGACATCCGCCTCGTCAATCGCCAACGATGATTCAGCTTGAGCCGCGCGTGATACACCCATGGATCGTGTTTGCAGACGAGATACGCTCAGAACATTGGAGCGTTGGAGGTTGGCGACATTTTCCGGAGTAATGCGAACAGTCAGCTCGATTTCTCTCGTCGGAGTCGCCGTCAGATCGCTGACAACGTTGGCTCGATCTGAGAGCCACGATGCCTCATGCCATGGTGCCAGCAGCGTCTTCAATGCGGCTCCGGCTCCTTCGATATGAATCGTTCCGTCCAACATGGATGTGACGGGGTTCGAAGGAGTAATCTCCAGAGCCGAACTGCTGGCTTTCACGTCTGATGAGTTCAATTGCAGATCCGTCAGCTGAATCGTTTCCCCCTGCATGGCGACACGCGACTGAAAGCTTACGTCGCCTCGCAGACCAGGTTCGGGGATATCAGCAAACTGCTGCAGTTGCTGCCACAACGCAGCCGGCTGAACATTGCCCGAGATTTTCCAGGCTGACTTATCCGGAGCGAGATCGATCGTTCCAAAGTCCGCTGTGACTCGGGCTCGCGCGAGTTCCGGAAGACTTTCCACAAACGAGCCTACAGCATCCACTCGCATCTTCGAATCAACTCGCAATGGCTGTCCTGCTCGAACCGCAGCCAGGTCTTCCGTCTTGACGACCAACTGCCATTGGCCCAGCTCTGTCGTGTTCTGGCTGAGGCTGACCGGACGAATAGTTGTCGTGTCGGATGTGTTGAACGCGGTCTCTTCATCGGGTTTTGCGGAGGCTTTCAGACCAAACGTAACTCGACCGCTTTGAATCTGCACGTTCTGGTGAATCGCGAGGGTTTCGCGAAGCGATGTGGTCAACCGAGCGACGTCGACAGATCCTTTGACTTCGACCTGCTGCGATGAAGAATTCTCCTCGCTGCCCGGAACGCTATGACGCAATTCGCCTGAGCCGTTGAGTTCCAGAATATCCGACTTCAGTTTCAGATCCTGAATCAGAATTCCATCTTCTGCCATCGCCAGAGCACCACCGGCGTTGACAGTCCCCAACTGCAGCCATTCATTGTTGGCCCATGTTCGCTGGCGAACTTTGATTGATTCGCCATGCAACAGGATCCGTCCCACGATCCCTTCGGACAGGTTGGCACCGGCGAGTCGGGCGTCAATGCCACCGGAAATGACGCCGCTGCAGGACGCATCCAGATTCAGCATCGAAAGAAACGGCTGGACGAGACGAAGATCAACATCCCGCGCGCCGATCTGGACGGTCTGAC
>JBILXT010000504.1:0-4805 GCA_044378235.1 Planctomycetaceae bacterium | reverse complement strand
ATATTGGGAAGCCAATGGTGGACAATACCGTGTGGCCATGACTGCTCTGGCCGGAACCGCAATGCTGGCAGAAGGTTCCACAACGACGTCCGGCAAGTACTCGCGAAACATTCGCCTTGCGGTGGATTATCTATTGTCCATGAGTCGCCCGAATGGACTCATTGGATACCGCGAAGATTATCATTATACCTACGGTCATGGCTTCTCCATGCTGTTCCTCAGCCAGGTCTATGGCGAAGAAGAAGATGTGCAGAGGCGTGAAGAAATACGAGGCGTCCTGACCAGTGCAGTCCAGTTCTGCGCGGATGCTCAGACGCCCGATGGTGGCTGGGGTTACGTGTCGGCGAAAGAGGGCAGCAACTTCGATGAAGGATCAACCTGTATTACCCAGGTGCAGGGATTGCGAGCCTGCCGCAATGCAGGCATTCCGGTTTCCAAAGAGATCATCGATCGAGCCAAGGTGTATATCGAGAAGTGCACGACAACTGACGGAGGCGTGCAGTACAGCATTCGAGGCGGGGGTGCTCGACCGCCGATTACAGCTGCGTCATTGGCCGCGATGTTTAATGCGGGCGAGTATGACACCGAGTTAACTCTGCGGATGCGCAACTTTTGCAAGACTCATATCTGGCCGGACAAATCTGTTGCCAGCAACAACGGGCATTGGCACTACATGCATTTCTACTTTGCTCAGGTGGTGTATCGAACGGGCGGGGAAGACTGGCAGAAATACCGCGAAGAACTAGATGCCAAGCTTGTGCGAGAAATGCAGGCCGGTGGCGGCTGGCCGGATCCTCAGGTGGGCACCGTTTACGTGACAGCTTTGAGTTGCATCATGTTGCAACTGGATAAAGGTTTCCTGCCGATTTATCAGAGATAACTGTCGTTCTCGCGTTCAGGTCAGTTTCTGGCTGCGTGCAATCCCGTCGGCGGAGTGACGGGGGCACTGTACGCCCGTCGCTCCGCCCAATGGCGTGGACTTAATCTCGACTTGCCACAAAGGGGCTTGTCCTGAGGTGTCAAAAATTTTGTATTGCAACGAGATTCAGCTGGACAACTAACGTTCTGATATCGTTAAAAAAAGAACATCGCTGTCGCCGTTTCACGGCTGATGGATCGTGTTTTCGCTTCCCACCCCAGGCTGAAGCCTGGGGCTATTTGCTGCCGCAGCTACGCTGCGAAACACAGCCCGAAACAACGGACCAAAGCTTGCGTGATCCCAGGCGATGATCAACACGGAATTTCCTTAATTCCACGCCATTGGTCGCTCCGCCGACGGGAATGCCGCGAGTCGTTGCGAAGGCTAAGTGGTTGCCACGGCTGCACTTATGAAGTGCAGTGATCCTTCGGATCTCCGGCGGCGTTTGTGCTCACTTCAGTTCTGCACGCCCACAGTCACTTGTGTTGCTGTCGATTAGCGTGCTGAGGCCCGGAGTGAGGTCTTCCGTGTTTACCGTGATGTTGAATGAAGTCAGTGGTCGAGGTTTGGGGGTTCTGCTCGGTATGGCTGTTGGTAGCCTGACCACCGCGTTTATTGCGCGCCGTCGCAGGATGAAGGAGCGACAGTCGATTCTCAAAGGTGATGCTCGCGACACCATCGTGATTCATCAACACGTGCTGGAGCAGACTCAGGTTACAGCCGCCTCCGGTGAGATCAAATCTGTGACAGCGCTGAGAGTTCGAACTTTAGGACAGTCTGAGTTGAATCGAGTTGTTCCGAACGGTCACCTTGCAGGAATCCTTTCGAAGCGAGCTCAGCATGTGACTGCGCGGCAGACGTTGATTTCGATGGACGGCGCGGAAGGTTCCTACCTTCTTGAGACGCTGACCAACTTTGTCTGTGACCGTGCGTCGAATGGTCAGTTTGCTCACGATGTCTACGTGATGACGGCTTGTTGCGAACCAGCGGCGTTGTCTCATCACCAGCCCATCACGATCATGCTGGTCAGGATGCAGGATCTATTACAGTTCGAAGACTGGTCGAAAGCTCGCCAATTTCATGTGGAGCACGGCTCCGATGGTCCTCGGATTCTGTCCCTCATGGAGATGGCAAAGCGATTTCGAGAAGAACAGGCCAACATTCAGAAGCTCCGTGCGGCCGGAAAACGTACGGCCTTTGCGGAAACGATGTATGTGCTTGACCTGTCACTCGATCCGCGTTGCGCGGAGTTGCCGATCAAACCTGTTCCGTGGGATCGGTACGCAGACGTTTTGAAAGACCTGAATCTTGCGGCCGTCTGAGTCGCTGAGATTTGAAATTTGAAATTTCAGATTTGAAATGGAAACAAGGTGACGAAATGGCTGCTGAATGAACTCGTTTACAGAATCGCGTGAATCGGTTCGCCGTCGCAGATTTGGAAAGGTCGGCCCTGCAGGTCCTGGATCATTCGTGAAGAATCCAGACCGCAGGCATGGCAAACGGTGGCCAGATAGTCGCCAGGCGTCACTGGATTTTCTTTGACGTAAGCCGCCTGTTTGTCGCTGCTGCCATACGTCGCCCCGCCCTGAACTCCGCCGCCAGCAAGTACTGCGGAATAACAAAACGGCCAATGGTCTCGACCATTGGCCGGATTGATCTTTGGTGTTCGACCGAATTCCCCGGCACAAGCCACCAGCGTTTCATCCAGCATATTGCGGAGGGACAGATCTTCGAGTAACGCCGAGAATGCTCGATCAAATGCCGGCAGGCAATAGTGAGCTTTCAGCATTCCGTACCCGGTGGCACCGTATTCAAGATCGTTGAGTCCGCCGTGCGTATCCCAGACGTTATAAACTTTGGACGCCGGGGTAATGAACATCCAGTTGACCGTCACCAGACGGACGCCCGCCTCAATCATGCGCCGTGCTGTCAGAAAGCTGTCGCCGTATTCGTTGCGGCCATAGCGATCACGAGTTTCTGCTGACTCAGAACTCAAGTCGAGCGACGCTGCGACAGCCGTCGAATTGATCAGACGGTAAGCGTCTTCATAAATACCCTGTTGAGCCGCGATCAGAGGATCCTTCTGGAAAGCTCTGTCCTGCGACTCCATCAGTCCCAACAAGCCGCGTCGTGCTTTCAGGCGAGCCATTGAGACACCGTCGGGCGGCGTGAGCGGAAGTCGATCCTGTTCGACATCATGCCGAGGCCCGATCTCCACGTGATTATAGACCTGGCCAAGTTCCACTGGATCGTGCGCTGATCCCAGAAAGCCGGCGTGAGTGCCCGCGTAACGAAGTCCGTCATGCGCGACGGGACGTGGGATGCTAAAGCTGGCCGGGATTTCGCCCTTCTCACCGAGATACGAAAACATGGAACCGATGGACGGGAAGTCAGTGCGTCGACGACCGTTGGACGGGAACGTTCTGGGCGGGATCATCGGGCGTCCGGTCAACGTGTGATAGACGGAAACTCCGTGATCGGTTGTTGAATGATTCAGAGAGCGAATGATCGACATCTTGTCTGCGTGCTGAGACAGCAACGGCATCTGATCACTGAAGGTGATGCCGGGGACGTTTGTTGCAATCGGGGCGAATGGACTGCGGACGCCTTCAGGAGCATCCGGCTTCAGATCCCACATGTCCTGCTGAGGCTGTCCGCCCCACATAAACAGGAAGATGCAGGATTTTGCCTTGCGTGATTTAGCGAGAGACGTTTCCGCCTGAGCGGTCTTTTCGGACTTCAGCAACTGCGGAAGTGTCAGCGCACCGCAAGCCGAACCCAGCTGCAACATGGCATCTCGACGATGTAACATCACGTCCTCCTTTGAAGTCTCGACGGACTTGTGTCCACAGGGAGGATAGCATTCTTTGCGTCAGATTGACACGACTTCTGGCCGTTCGCAGGCTGATTTCTGTCCAGGCATTCGCCCTGCCCGACCTGTTTGAACCAATGATGTTTTGTTCAGACGAGAATCTGCTGGGTAAAGTGCGCGGCACAGCCGGAGTCAAAAACTCCTGGGTGGCCACGCGATCATCGCACGACGGCCTCGAAGGTAATCGTTCCGCTGGCGTGACCTTTGAGCGGCTTGTCGAGCTTGAAGGTCAGGATTTCGCTGCCTTCGCCGTTAGGTTCAACGGAGACTTCGCCGGGGTGCTTTTCGTCGATCTCAGCGGAGCCGCTGACATAGGCCAGACGCGGAGTGAGATTGTCGACGATGCTGACATCGTATACATCGAAGTCACCGGTGTTCTGGAAGTTGATCGTAAAGGTAATCGTGTCGCCAGGTCGAGCTTCATCACGATCGGCCAGTTTAACGATTCGGACGTTGCCCTTGGTTTCTCGCTCATCTTTTACGCCAATCGTCTGCTGCACTTTAAACTTGGCAGAAATCTCAGACGCATTCGTTGTCGTTGCCGTGATAACCGGGAACTGATCTCGAGTCCAGGTGATGGCATTACGCATTTGTTCGGCGACTTCAATTCCATCCTTGCGATGGAAGATGCCTGGCGACTTAACATCTCGTCCTTCGTGCCCTTCGTCCACTTTGCGATTCTGACCGGCGATTTCTGTGCGACGATTCTGAACGGGCGGTACGGCCGCCTTCATGCCATCAACACGATCTCGAGTTTCCAGGCCGGACAATGATGTGTCGTGGACATTCTCCTGTGCGGCGTTTCCGGTCTTCAGGTTTCCAACAGCGATGTTGTCCTTCGCACCAATCGCCTTATCAATCTTGACGTCAGCAACGAGTCCCGTAAATGTGCGGACCGAGCCGAAGCGAGGCGCATAAACGGCAACTCGATTGGAGGCCGTCGTTCGAAGTTCACCTGTGTGGTCTGCGAACGCGGCCACGGTGTCTTCTGTGTCGAGGCCGCTGCGATTGGTA